>NZ_JAFN01000001.1:3950000-4236551 GCF_000526155.1 Deferrisoma camini S3R1
GTTTCGGCTTCGCTCCCAGGGGCCGTAGGGCCGCGTTGTTGCGCTCCCTTACCTCTTCGGCTACTATGCCGCGAGTATTGAGCCCTTTTGGGAGAAGCCGACGAGGCCCATGTTCGTCTCCTGCCCGAAGTGTCACGCCCGCTACGACGTTCCGGACGAAAAGCTCGCCAAAGGTGCGGTGAAGATCCGGTGCGCCCGGTGCACGAACCTGTTTGCGGTGCGGCGCCGGGTGGGAGCCCCGCCTGAGCCGACACCCTCTGCGGCGGAGCCGAGCCGGGAGGAGCCCCGGCCGGAACCGGAGTCCCCACCCGCTGCGCAGGCCGCTGCCGGGACCCCCGAGGCGCGGTTCGAGGACTTCGATTTCGACGGCTCGCCCCAGGAGGCCCCGGCGCCCGAGGCGGAACCCGAGGTGCCGGCCCAGGACGAGCTGCCCCCCTTGGGCGAGCTGGATCTGGGCGATTTCGAGGGCGAGGGCGAGTCGGTCCAGCCGGAATCCGAGGGGAGCGAGGCCTCCGAACCGGATCTGCCCGATCTGGAGGACCTTCCGTCCTTGGGGGAGCTGGACCTGGGGGACTTCGAGGTCGGTCCCGAGGAGGCCGAACCCACCCCCGCGGCGGAACCCGAGCCGCTGGAGCGGGTGCGCGAGGAGGACCTGGTTCCCCCTCGGCCTTCGGGGGGCGTCCAGGTCCAGAGCCTGGCGGACGACATGCCCCGCCTCGACCTGCAGCGGGGCCCCCGTCGGCCCGACCCTGGGAAGCGTTCGCCCCTGGTGGCCCGCGACCGGAGGCGGTCCCCCCTGTTCTGGGTGGTGGCGCTCGCGGCGGTGGGGATTGCCGGGTTCACCGGCTACAACGTGTACCGCCACCCCGAGGCGTTCACGTTCCTCAGCCCCTCGAAGATCCGGGCCCTGTGGCACCGTCGTGCCGTCAACACCCGGCTGACCGTCCAGAACCTGGAGGGCTACTACCGCGAGGTGGGCGGGCGCAGGGTGTTCGTCATTCGGGGCGAGGTGTGGAACCGGTCCCAGGCTCCCCAAAGCCTGATCCGGGTCCGGGGGAACCTGTTCGACGCCCAGGGCAACCCCCTGGCATCTCGGGAGGTGTTCTGCGGGAACGTCCTCACCGAGGCGGACCTGGCCAAGCTGCCCCCCCAGGACATCGAGGCGCGCCTCCAGAACGAGGTGGGCGAGGGGTTGAGCAACATGGACATCCAACCCGGGGCCCGGGTGCCGTTCATGGTGGTGTTCCTGCCGGCCCCGGAGGGCGCCACCAAGTTCAACGTGGAGGTGGTCCAGGCCCGCGAGGGGGCTTCGGGCGGGTGAGTTCCCCGGGGTGATCCGAGTCTTCCGTCCCCTGTTCCCGCATCTTCGGCCCCATGCGAAGGCCTTCGCATGGGGTTTCGTCGCCCTGGTCTACTCGGTGGCGCTTCAGCTGGCCGGCCCCCAGGTCTTGAGCCGGGGGGTGGACGCCGTGGCTTCCGGTTCGGGCAGTGTGCCGGGGTTGGCGGCGCTCCTCGCCGGGCTGGCCCTGGGCCAGGCCGGGTTCCGGTTCGCGTCGCGCCGGCTCGTGCTGGCCGCGGCCCGGAGGGTCGAGCACGAGCTGCGCATGGCCTACGTGGGCCATCTTCTCCGCCTGCCGGTGGAAACCCTCGACACGGCTCGCCGGGGCGACCTCGTGAGCCGAGCCCTCCACGACATCCAGGACCTCCGACTCTTCCTGGGGGCCGGCCTCCTGAACCTGTGCCAGACCGTGCTCGTGGCCACGGCCACGGCCGTGCTTCTGTGGCGGATCCACCCCGGGCTCACCCTCGTGGCCCTCGCCCCGTTTCCGGCGATCGCCTGGATCGTGCGCCGGATGAGCCCGCGGCTCCACCAGCGGTTTCTCGCGGCGGATCGGGCAGCCGGGGACCTGGCCGACCGGGTCCACGAGACGCTCACCGCCGTGCGGGTGCTGCGGGCCTACCGCAGGGAGGCGTGGCAGCAGGCGCGGTTCCAAAGGGAGAATCAGGCGCTGTGCACGGCCCGGGAGAGGGTGGTGTGGGCCTGGGCCGGGGTGTTTCCCGCCGTGGGGGTGCTGGCGGGCCTGGGCCACGTGGCCGTGCTGGGCCTGGGGGGATATTGGGTGTACGAGGGCAGCCTGTCCCTGGGGGGGCTGGTGGCCTTCAGCGCGTACCTCGCCATGTTGGTGTGGCCGATGGTGGCGCTGGGGTGGACCCTCAGCCTGTTCCAGAGGGGGGCGGCCGCGATGGGCCGCTTGGAGGAGGTGCGGGCCTGGCCGGCCGAGCCCGAGCCGACCGGCCCCCTGCCCCGGGCGGACGGCCCCTGCCTGGAGGCCGAGGGCGTCTCCTACGGCTACCCGGGATCCCGCGGACCCGCCGTCTCCGGTGTGGACCTGCGCGTGCCCGAAGGGGGGGTGTGGGCCCTGGTGGGACCCACGGGTTCGGGGAAGACCACGGTGGTGAGCCTGTTGGCGCGGCTCCGCAGGCCTCAGGCGGGTCGGATCTCGGTCCACGGGGCCCCGATCCACGAGGTCTCCGACGCGGCCCTCCGGCGCCACCTGGCCGTCGTGCCCCAGGAGGACTTCTTCTTCTCCGACACCGTGGCCGCCAACGTGTGCCTCGGGCGGCCCCGGGACGACGCCCAGATCTGGGACGCCCTGGCCCTGGCCGGTCTGGCGGACGATGTGGCGGCCCTGCTAGGTGGGCTCGACACCCCGGTGGGCGAGGGGGGGGTGACGCTCTCCGGGGGGCAGCGCCAGCGCCTCGGCATCGCCCGCGCCGTGTACGGGGACCCTGGCGTGCTCGTGCTGGACGGAAGCCTCTCCAATCTGGACGCCCGCACGGCCCGGGCCGTGATCGGCCGGCTGCGGGAACGGTTCCGCGGCCGCACGCTGCTGGTCGTGAGCCACCGGGCGTTCGAGGTGGAGGAGGCCGACGGGGTGTGGTTCCTGGCCGGAGGCCGAGTGGTCGCGTTCGGGCGGCACGAGGACCTGTGGGACGAGCTGGCCGCCTACCGGAGGCTGTACAGGGAGGAGGCCCTGCGCAGGCAGTTGGAGGAGGAGCCGTGAGGCCCCGGGGCACCGAGACGCGGCCGGTGCGGCCGGGGGACTGGCGGCTGCTCGCCCGTTTGTGGCCCGTGACCCGGCCGTACCGCTCGGCTCTGCTGGCAGGGGTGGGGCTCATGGGGCTGGGGGCCGCGGGCCGGATGGCCGGTCCCTATCTCATCAAGGTCGCCATCGACGGGCCGGTGGTGCGGGGCGACGCCCGGGGCCTGGCCCTGCTCGCCGCGCTGTATCTGGCGGTTCAGCTGGGGGTGGGGGGCGTGGAGGCAGCCCAGACGGTGCTGCTGCGGACCCGGGGGGAGCGGATCCTGCGCGACCTGCGGACCCGCCTGTTCGCCAAGGCGCTCGCGCTTCCCATGGCCCGGCTCGATCACACCCCGGCCGGCACCGTGGTCTCCCGGGTGTCGTCCGACGTGGCGGTGCTGGCCGATCTGTTCAGCGCCGGCATGGTGGGGGTGCTGGGAGACCTGATCCTGGTGCTCGGCATCCTCACGGTGCTGGTGCGGCTCCACGCCGGCCTGGCCCTGACCGTGGTAGCGGTGTTCCCGGTGCTCCTGCTGGCCTCCGAGTGGGTGCGCAGGGGCATGCGCGAGGCATACCGGGCCGCGCGGGAGCACACGTCGCGCCTGACGGCGGCCGTGCACGAGCACCTGCGGGGCGCCGAGGTGGTGAGGCTGTTCGGGGCCCGGGCGTGGAGCCTGGAACGGGTGCGGGACCACGGGGAGGCGAACCTCCGGGCCCAGGTGCGGTCGGTGACTCTGCAGGCCCTGTTCTTCCCCCTGGTGGAGCTGTTCTCGGCCCTTGCCCTGGCCCTGGTGCTGTGGAGGGGGGCCGGATTCGCGGCGGAAGGGGGGTTGACCTTCGGGGCGTTGGTGGCGTTCTTCGAGTACGTCCAGCGGCTGTTCCGGCCCCTGCGGGACGTGGGGGAGCGCATCAACGTGCTCCAGGCGTCGCTCGCCGCGGTGGAACGGATCGTGGGGTTCCTGGACGAGCCGGCCGAGGCGCGGTCGGGCAGGGGCCGGCCGGTCATCCGGGGCGGGATCCGGTTCGAGGGAATCCGGTTCGGCTACGGCGGCGGACCCGACGTGCTGGCCGGGTTCGACCTGGATATCCCCCCGGGGGAGTCGGTGGCCCTGGTGGGGGCCACCGGCGCGGGCAAGACCACCGCGGTGCACCTGTTGCTGGGGTTCTACCGGCCGAGGGCCGGCCGCATCCTGGTGGACGGGGTGCCGTTGGACGAGATCGATCCGGCCTGGATGTCCCGCCACCTGGCCCTGGTGCCCCAGGACCCGGTCCTGCTCCGGGGCACCGTCCTGGAGAACATCCGCCTGGGCCGTGAGTGGGTGGGTGAGGAACAGGCCGTGGCCGCGGCCCGGGCCGTGGGGCTCCACCCCATGGTGGAGGCCCTGCCCCGGGGGTACGAGACCGTTCTCGGCGAGGAGGGGGCGGGCCTGAGCTCGGGCCAGCGGCAGCTGGTGGCGTTCGCCCGGGCCCTGGCCGGCGAGCCGCGGATCCTGATCCTCGACGAGGCCACCTCCGAGGTGGACCAGGACACCGAGGCTCGGATCGAGGAGGCCCTGGCCGTGCTGCTGCAGGGCCGTACCTCGCTGGTGGTGGCCCACCGGCTGACCACGGTCCGGCGGGTGCACCGGATCGCGGTCCTCCACCGGGGGCGACTCGTGGAACAGGGGGCCCACGCCGATCTCTTGGAGCGGGGGGGGCTGTACCGATCGCTGTACGAGTTGAACCTGCTGCGTTCCTGACCACAGGGCCGGCTCCGGGACGGCGGCGGCCGGCCGGCGGAGGAAACACCGTGCTCACCGAGTTGGACGTTCCGAAACACCTCCTGGCCCTGGGGGGGCTGCTGGTGCTCTCCGCGTTCTTCTCGGGGTCGGAGACCGCGCTGCTGGGAGCGGACTGGTGGCGGATGTGCTACCGGGCCCGATCGGGGGACTTCCGGGCCCGGATCTACGAGGCCCTTCTGACCCGGCGGGACCACCTGATCGGCACGATCCTGGTGGGAAACAATCTGGTGAACATCGCGGCCTCGGCCCTGGCCACGGCCGTGGCCCTGCAGCTGTTCGGCGAGGAAGGGATCGCGGTGGCCACCGGCGTGATGACGCTGCTGCTCCTCGTGTTCAGCGAGATCGCCCCCAAGACGTTCGCGGCCCAACGGCCGGAGCCGGTCGCCCTGGCGGTGGCCCCGGTGTTCGCCGTGTTGTGCCGGGTGCTCTATCCCGTGGTGGCAGCCGTGACCTGGCTCTCCAACGGGCTGCTGCGCCTCATGGGAGCCCGGCCCGAGGCCTCGGCCCGGCCGAGCCTCTCGGAGGACGAAATCCAGGCCTTTCTCACGGAGGGGGCGGGGGTGGTCGTGGAGGAGACGCGCAGACGCATGCTCCACGGCATCTTCCGGATCGGGCGGCAACAGGTTCGGGAGATCATGGTGCCCCGCACCCGGGTGCAGGCCCTGGACGTGTCCACTCCCCTGCGGGAGGCGGTGGAGACCTTCGTGCGCACCGGCTACACCCGGCTGCCGGTGTACCGCGAGCAGCTGGACGACCTCGTGGGCATCGCCCACGTGCGCGACGCCGTGGCCCTGCTCATCCGGGACCCCAACGGCCAGTTGGCCCAGGTGGCCCGCGAGCCGTTTTTCGTGCCCGAGACCAAGGACCTGGAGAGCCTGCTGTACGAGTTTCGGACCCGACGGTTCCACATGGCCGTGGTGGTGGACGAGTACGGGGGGGTCGAGGGGATCGTGACCCTGGAGGACGTGATCGAGGAGATCGTGGGCGAGATCCGGGACGAGCACGACGTGGAGGCCGAGCCGATCCGGTTCCTCCCCGGGGGGGAGGCCCTGGTGCACGGGGGCACCCCGATCCGTGAGCTGAACCAGAAGCTGGGGCTTCGCCTGCCCACCGAGCCGGACGTCACGCTGGCCGGGTTCCTGATGACCCGGCTCGGCCACATCCCCCAGCCGGAGGAGGCCTTGGAGTACCTCGGCCACCGCTACACGGTGGAGCGCACCGCCGGCCACCGGGTGCTCCTGGTCCGGATCACCCCGCTCCCGCGTCAGCAATCAGAGGTCAGAGGAAGGTGAGGGGCGTCAGACCGAGTTGCATTCAAAACTATTGGCGCCCGGCCGGAGGCAGGGCCCTTGCCCCGCCCCCGGATCCGTATGCGATGGATGGCAGCTTGGTATCAGACCGTGAACCTCTCCATGAGGTGCTGGAGCCGGGAGGTGCGCTCCCCCAGGCGCTCGGCCGTGCCCCGGGCTTCCTCCACGGCTTCGGCGAGGGTCGCGGCGAGATCGGCCACCGCGTCCAGGTTCCGGCTGATCTCCCCCACGGCGGCGCTCTGCTCGTCGGTGGCCGTGGCGATCTGGGCCACCCGGTCGGCGGTCTGTTCGATTCGCGCAACGATCTCGGACAGGGCCTGGCCCCCCTGGCGGACCTGGGCGCTTGCCTCCTCGACCTCGCGGAGCCCGTCCTCCACCGAAGCGACCGCCTGCTCGGTCTCCTTTTGGATCCCGGCCACCGTCTGACGAACTTGGCGGGTGGCCTGGGCGGTCTTTTCGGATAGCTTCCGGACCTCGTCCGCCACCACGGCGAACCCCCGGCCGTGCTCGCCCGCACGGGCGGCCTCGATGGCCGCGTTCAGGGCCAGCAGGTTCGTCTGGTCCGCGATGTCGTCGATCACCTGCATCACCGCGCCGATCTCGCCGGTGCGGCGGCCGAGGTCCCGGACCTGGGCCGCGATCTCCCGCACCCGCTCCTCCACCCGGCCCATGCCGGCCATCCCCGACTCCACGGTCTGTCCGCCGGTCTCCGCGATCTCGGAAGCCGATCGGGCCGTGGCCGCGGCGTCCCCGGCGTCCCGGGCCACCTGAAGCACGGTGGCGCTCATCTCCTCGGCCGAGGTGGCCGCCGCATGGGTGAGGTCCTTCTGCTCCTCGGCCCGCTGCAGGGCCGCGCGGCTGGCCTCCAGGATCTCGTGGCTGCCCGCCGTGACCTGGTTTGCGGTGTCGAGCACCTCGTGGATGAGGGCCTGCAGCTTCTCGAGAAAGGCGTTGAACGCCGCGGCCAGTTCCCCCATTTCGTCCCGGCTGGTCACGGGGAGGCGGCGGGTGAGGTCGGCCTCGCCGGTGGCCATCTCGGCCACCCGGGCGGTGAGGGTCCGGATCGGGCGGCCCACCTGGACGCCAAGCAGCACCCAGGTACCCAGGGCGGCGGCCAGCAGGCCGGCGAGCCCCGTGACCACGCCGGTGGCGATGCTCGCCCGGCGGGCGCGGGCGAGAAAGGTTCGGCTCTCCTGCTGGGCCCGAACGAGGTCCGCGAGGCTGTAGCGCACGTACAGCACGCCGGCCAGGTCCCCGGGTTTGGCCTCGTCGTGGCACCGGAGGCAGTCCGCCGCCATCCTGTGGGCCCGCAGAAGCACGACCTCCCCGGCACCGGGCACCTCGGCCACCCCCGATCCGGTCGACGCCCGGCGGAAGGCCGCTGGGTCGAACGGTTTTCCCACCGAGGTTTCCCGGCTGGCGTAGGCGATCTTCCCCTTGGGATCCAGGAGCCCGATCTCGACCACCCCTCCGATCTTTCCAAGGTCGGCCAGCAGGTCCTCGAACTGGTCCATCTCGCCCCGCTCCAGGGATCCCTTGGTCCCGGTCTCGAGGCTTGCGAACACGTTGCGGGCCTGGGCCAGGGCCGAGGCCCGCAACGCCTCGGCATTGGAGCGGGCCTGTTCCTCCAACGCCTGGGTCGAACGGCTCGTGGCCACCCAGGTGCTGAGCCCGAACGACAGGGCCAGCACCGCCACGAGAAATCCCCCCGCCTTCACCTGGATCCCGATGCGCATGGAACCCTCCGCAGAAACGCTGGACCTCGGGATGTGGCCGATGGTTTGGTTTTTCCAGTAACTTCGGTCGACGGTCAGCGGTCGTCGGTCTGGGGCCCTCGGCCCGCTGGGCGCCAGGCGGCTCTCGAACCGCGCCAAAGCTCGGGGGCATGGGGCCTGCTTCCGGCCGCGCGCGGCTCTCCAGCAGACCCCATGCCCCCCGGACCCTGAGGTGGCGCCAAAGAGGTGGGGCCATACTTGGAACACTCCGGAATCAAGTAGGTTTTCATGCGTCCCAGCGTCCCAGCCTCCCAGCGTCCTAGCGGAAGTCACATGGAAGCCGTCTCCCCGGCGAGGTCACGCGGTGCGGCCCTCGTTGAGCCGGAAAAACGGGTAGGCCGGGTCCCGAGCGAATCCCGGCCGGGCGCACCCCGTGCACGGAGCCCTGCCCCTCACACACCAGTTCGTCCCGCCGTTCCACCCCCGCCAGGGGCAGTCGGCGTGGGTCAGGGCGCCCTGGCACCCCAGCTTGAACAAGCACCCGTCCTCGCCCGGGGTTCGGGCGAACTCCTGGCGCTCGTACCGGGCGAAGTGGGGGCACTGGTCGTGGACCGGCCGGCCGAAGAACGCGGTGGGGCGGTGCTCCTCATCGACCGTTATGTCGTTCTTGTGCAGCACCAGCACGGCGGTCCCCACGATCCAGTGGGGGTGTGCCGGGCAGCCGGGCACGTTCAGGTGGGGGACCGAGACCCCCGCCCTCGCCAGGACCTCGCTCACCGGGGCCGCGCCGGTGGGGTTGGCCGCGGCTGCCGGGATGCCCCCAAAGCTCGCGCAGGTCCCCACGGCCAGCACGGCCCGGGCCCGGGCCGCCGCGCGGGAGACCAGGCTCGCGATGGGCTCGTCGCCCACGGTGCAGGCCCGGGGCATACCCAGGGGCATGGCCCCCTCCACGGCCAGTAGGTAACCCCCGGCGTTCACGGCCCGGTCCACCGCTGCCAGTGCCTCGTCTCCGGTGGCTGCGGACAGGGTGGGGTGGAACCACACCGAGAAGTATCGGGTCAGCAGCTCGGCCGGACCGGGCCGCTCCCCGTTCAACAGGCTCACCGAGCAGCCGGAGCACGACTGCCCTTGGAGCCACACCAGGCCCGGCCGCCGGGCGGCCAGTCCCTCCAGGGCCCGGGCGAGCCGGGGCACGGAGCCCGAGCCGAGCCCCAGTCCGGCGGCCAGCATCGCCGCATCCCGCAGAAACTCCCGTCGGGTGTGAGCCATGGCGGGTTCTCCTTTGTCGGCGGATTCAATGCACCGCGCAGGCGATGCACGGATCGAACGAGCGCACCACCCGCGCGACCGCCAGCCCCCTGGGCTCCCCTTCCAGAGGCTCCAGCCCCTCCAGGGCGGCCTCCACCGCCCCGGGCCGGCCCCGGCCGTCCCGGGGCGAGAAGTTCCAGGTGCTGGGGACGATGCACTGATAGGCCTCGATCCGAAGCTCCCGTACGCTCACCCAGTGGCCCAGGGCTCCCCGCGGCGCCTCCACGAGGCCGGCCCCGTCCCCCGAGGCGTTGGGCTCGTAGGGCCCGACCGTGGGGCCGGCAGGGTCGAGGCGGTCGAGCCAGGCTTCCATGCGGCGGGCCAGCATCCAAGCCTCGAGGGCCCGGGCGAGGTGCCGGCCCGTCACGCCGGAGAGCTCCGACAGCCGCAGACCGGCGGGCGCGAGCCACCGCTCCCCGGCCTCCTTCACCTCCGGCAGCCCCGAGGCCGCGGCCACCCGGAGCCGGGCCAGGGGGCCCACCTCCACCGGGCGGCCGTCGTAGCGGGGCGCCTTGAGCCAGGAATACGCACCCGGCTTTTCCGGGTCGGGCTCGGCCCCCCGGTACCGGCTGTGGGCGGTCTCCTCTGTGATCCGGCCCGGGTCCAGCGGCTCGAGCCGGTCGCCGGCCCACACGCCGGCCGGAAGCCAGGGCCGTCCGTCCGCCTCCTCGAACGCCCCGAACGCGAGGTACCGGTCGGGGCCGACGCCCTGGCCGGCGAGGTGCGGGAACCGGGCCGCCACCTCGAGCGCGTCCGGCAGGTACACCTGCTCCACGAACCCGCGGACCGAGGCCAGCTCGCTCCGGAACCCCTCGACGCCGAGGGGATCCACGCCCGCGGTGACTCCGCCGGGAACCAGCGTGGCGGTGTGGGGAACCCGCCCACCGAACCGGGCCGCCATGCGGTGGGTGGCCTGTCGCACCTCCAGCGCCTTCAGGTAGTGTCCCAGGGCCCGTCCCGCCCACCGGCCGTCCGAGGGCAGCCCAGCGGGCCACTGGGGCAGGAAGGGGGCGGCGGGAAGTACCCGGTTCGACCGCACCTCGGCCTCCACCCAGGTCCGGAGGGCCCGCACCGCCGGATCGGGATCGTCGGATTTCAAAAGTGCTCCCACGTCCACGAAGTCCAGGGCCGACAGGTGGTAGAAGTGGAGCAGGTGGCTCTGGAGGAAGTTGGCTCCCAGCACCAGGCTGCGGAGCAGCCGGCCGTTGGGCGGCACCCGAATCCCCAGGGCCTGTTCCAGCGCCCGGCACGAGGCCACGGCGTGGCTCACCGGGCACACCCCGCAGATGCGCTGGGTGATCACGGGCGCGTCCAGGGCGTCCCTCCCCCTCAGGATCGACTCGAAACCGCGAAACATCTCGCCGGCCACCCGGGCCTCGGCGAGCCTGGGGCCGTCCCAGCGGGTTTCCACCCTGAGGTGCCCCTCGATCCGGGTCACCGGGTCGAGCACGATCGTGGCCATGACGTGGTCCTCCTGCTGGGGCGGGGAGCCGGTGCCGAGCCCCACCGTCGATCCGTTGGAACGCCCCGTGGCATCCGGGGTCCAGGTCGGCAAATCCCTGGGAAAGCTTTAGGAAATCGGAGGGGATTTTCCGAGGACCGGCACGCAAAATTTGCCGGAGTTGGAAAAGACTCGCATTCGAAGGGGGCTCGTTTCGAGTTGTTGCAGGCCGTGGGGGACAGAGGAGGGGCCGGGGCAGCCGGCGCCGGCCGGCCGTGGTCCGTGGCTGGATTTCTTTCCTCCCGGTTTGCTTGACAGCGGTGGGACGGCTTTGTATAGTCCGGCCATGATGTGGGATGAGGTGGGATAGAGTGGGTTCCAGGGCCATGGAGGCCGCATGTTCCGGGGATGCTTCGAGCACACCATCGACGACAAGGGTCGGCTCAGCATCCCCGCTCGCTTCCGGGAAGCCCTGGAGACCACGTTCAGCGCCCCCCTCTACCTGACCCGCCACAAGGACTGCTTGGTCGCCTACCCGGCCGACGAGTGGAGGGCCCTCGAGGCCCGGATCAACGAACTGCCCGCCTTCGATCCCAAGATCCAGGCCTTTCGACGGTTCTTCTACGCCCCCGCGCAGGAGTGCGCGGTGGACCGGGCCGGCCGTATCCTGGTGCCGCCCACCCTCCGGGCCTACGCCGGCCTCGACCGCCAGGTGGTGCTCGCCGGGATGGGAAAGAACTTCGAGATCTGGGCCAAGGAACGCTACGACGCCGCCATGGACGCGGTGGCCGCCCAGTTCGACGAGATCGCCGGGGCGGTGGGGGGATTGGGGCTGTGACCCGCATCGTCCGGCGCACCCACCGGGGGGTGATCGTGGTCCGGATCGAGGGGGACGTCGGGTTGGAGCGGGCTCGGGACTTCGAGGAGGCCCTGCGGGGCGCGCCGGGCGACCGTTTGGTCGTGGACCTGCGCAAGGCCCGGCACCTCCACTACCGCATGGCGAGCCAGCTCCTGTTGCTGGCCCGGCGGCGGAGGGTGCAGCTGGTGGGGCCGAGCCCCTACCTGCGGCAGATCCTCCGGTTCGTGGGCGGGGCCGACGGAGATCTCCCCGAGTTCCGGACCCTCCGGGAGGCCCTGCAGGCCCATGACGCCGCCTGATCGGCCATACCACGTGCCCGTGCTGGCCCGGGAGGTCGTGGATCTCCTGGTGACCGATCCGAACGGCCGGTACGTGGACGGCACCCTGGGCGGGGGAGGGCACGCCCGTCGGATCCTGGAGCGGCTGGGGCCGGCAGGGGCCCTGCTGGGGATCGACCGGGATCCCGGCGCTCTGGCTGCCGCCGCCGACCTGGCCCAGGACCCCCGCGTCCGGCTTCGACCGGGGAACTTCGGGGACCTGGCCGAACTCCTGACCGACGAAGGGTGGGGGCAGGCCACGGGGATCCTCCTGGACCTGGGCGTGAGCTCCCGGCAGCTCGACGAGGGGGGCAGGGGGTTCAGTTTCCGGCGGGACGGCCCCCTGGACATGCGCATGGATCCGGGGCTTCCGGTCACCGCGGCGGACCTGGTGAACACCCTGCCCGAGGCCGAGCTGGCCCGGCTGTTCCGGGAGTACGGGGAGGAGCCGCGGGCCCGTCGGGCGGCGCGGGCGGTGGTGGCGGCCCGGCGCCGAAAGCCGTTTTCCACCACGGGGGAGCTGGCCGAGGTGGTGGAGCGGGCGCTGGGCCGGCGCGGCCCCAAGCACCCCGCCACCCGGGTGTTCCAGGCCCTGCGCATCGCGGTGAACCGGGAGCTCGAGGCCCTGGATCGGTTCCTGGCCGCCCTGCCCGAGGTGATGGCTCCGGGGGGACGGGTGGTGGTGATCTCGTACCATTCGTTGGAGGATCGGCGGGTGAAACAGGCCCTGCGCAACGCCGAGCCCCGGTGCCGCTGCCCTGTCGAGGCGTTGCGGTGCACCTGCGGCCGGCCCGGGTGGCTTCGGGTCCTCACCCGTCGGGTGGTCCGGCCGAGCGACGACGAGAAGGCCCGGAACCCCCGCGCCCGGAGCGCCCGCCTGCGAGCGGCCGAACGCCTTGTGCAAGACCGGGGTCAGGGAGGACAATCATGACGACCACCGCGCTCACCCGAGTGCTTCGCGCCGAGATCCTGACGGGAACCGTGCCCGGGCTGAGGGCCTGGCTGGTGCGGGCCGGCTGTTTCGGGCTGTGCCTGACCGCGGCCCTGTTCCTGGTGGCGGTCCGGCTCCAGGCCATCCGGCTGCGCTACGAGATCAACGAGCTCGTGCGGGAGAAGCAGGCGGCGGCCGCCCGCCTGTCCAACCTCGAGGTGGAGCGCTCGGCCCTGGGGGCGTCGAACCGGATCGAAAGGGAGGCCCGCCGCCTGGGGTTCGTGGTTCCGGGCCGGGATGCGGTCGTCGTTCTCTCCGACTAGGAACCGGTCGGCCCGGCCGCTGCGGGGCGAGCGCATCCGGTTGGCCCTGGTGGCCGGCCTGGTGCTCTCGCTGCTGGCCGCGGCGGCCCTCCGGGCCGCGCATCTCCAGATCGTGCAGGCGCCTCGGCTCCAGGAGCGGGCCCGGCGTCAGCACCAGCGGCAGATCGAGATCCTCCCCACCCGCGGGCCGATCTTGGACCGAAACGGGCGGGAGCTGGCGTTGAGCGTGCCGGGTTGGAGCCTGTTCGCCGACCCCTCGGTGCTGCTGGCCGACCCGGAGGCCGTGGCCCGGGTCGGTGAGATCCTGGGGTGGTCCGCCGATCGGCTTCGGCGCCGGCTCGAGCGGGGGGGGGCCCGGTTCGCGTGGATCAAGCGGGGGCTCAGCCCGTCCGAGGTCCGGGCCCTGCGCCGGGCCGACGTGCCGGGCACCGGCCTGGCCCGAGAGCCCCAGCGGTTCTACCCCAAGAGGTCCCTGGCCGGGCAGGTGTTGGGGTTCGTGGGGGCGGACGGCCAGGGCCTGGGGGGCCTGGAGTACCGGTTCGACTCGGTGCTCCGGGGGCGCCAGCGGCGGGTTCTGGCCACCCGGGACGCGCGGGGGCGGCTGATGCTGCCCGACGCCCCGGATCCCCTGGCAGCGTCGGGTGGCAGCCTGGTGCTCACCCTGGACGAGACGATCCAGCACATCGCCGAGGAGGAACTGGCCCGGGCGGTGAAGGCCAGCGACGCCCGGGGCGGGGTGGCCGTGGTGGTGGAGCCGAGCACGGGCGAGATCCTGGCCCTGGCCCAGGTCCCGGCCTTCAACCCCAACGCCCTGGGCCGCAGCCGGCCGGCCGACCGGAAGGTCCGGGCGGCCGTGGACGTGTTCGAGCCGGGCAGCACCCTGAAGGCCCTGTTCGTGGGGCTGCTCCTGGACCGGAGGCTGGCCCGCCCCGACGAGCGGGTGTTCTGCGAGAACGGCGCCTGGCAGGTCCACGGCCGGACCATCCACGACCACAAGCCCCACGGGTGGCTCACGGTCGAGGAGATCCTTCGGGTCTCCAGCAACATCGGGGTCGCGAAGCTCTCGGAGCGGCTCCCTCCCGAGGAGCTGTACCGGGGCTACCGGGCTTTCGGGTTCGGGGAGCCCACCGGGGTGGAGCTGTCGGGGGAGTCCCGGGGGCTCCTGCCCGAGCCCCGGCGGTGGTCCCTGATGACCCCCAAGACCCTGGCTTACGGCCAGGGGATCGGTGCCACGGCCCTGCAGGTGACGGGGGCGTTCGCGGCCCTGGCCAACGGGGGGCTCCGGATGCGGCTGCGCCTGGTGCGGGAGGTGCGGGCCCCCGACGGAAGCGTGGTGGAGAGGTACGAGCCCCAGGCCGTGGGCCGGGTGATCTCCGAGGCCACGGCCCGGCGTCTCACCCGGATCCTCGAGGGGGTGGTGAGCCCGGAGGGCACCGCCCCCCGGGCCCTGGTGCCGGGGTTCCGGGTGGCCGGCAAGACCGGCACCGCCTGGAAGGTGGAAGGGGGGCGGTACAACCCCCGCAAGGTGTGGGCGAGCTTCGTGGGGTACGTGCCGAGCCGCGCCCCCCAGCTGGTGATCCTGGCCGCGGTGGACGAGCCCCGGAAGGGCTCGCGGTACGGTGGGATGGTGGCCGGTCCGGTGTTCCGGGAGATCGCCCGCCGGGCCCTGGCGTACCTGGGCGTGGCGCCCGAGGCGGTGGCCTCGGCCCGGCCGGCCGAGGCGGTCCCGGCCCCGAGCCGCCGGAAGACCGGCGCCGTTGCCGAGCCGGGGGTCATGCCGGACTGCCGGGGGCTCACGATGCGCGCCGCCCTCCGGTTGCTGTCTCGGGCCGGGGTGGCCGGTCGGGTCCGGTTCCTGGGGACGGGGTGGGCGGCCCAGCAGGACCCTGCCCCCGGCACGCGTCTGGGGCCCGACACCACCTGCACCGTGGTGTTCCGGCCGCCCTTTGGGAGCTAGAGGCTAGAAACTGGAGAAATTCCGAGGGGATCGGGCCGTTGGGTAGGGGCGGGTCTCCAGCAGGCCCCATGCTCCCGAGCTTTGGCGCGATTCGAGAGCCGCCCGGCCGCCTAGCTGCCTAGCCGCCCAGCGGGCCGAAGGCCCCCGACCGACGACCAACGACTGACGACCGTCGACCGAAGTTACATGGAAGAACCGCGTTGCCGTCTTTGCCCACGGCGAGGATCATGCGTCTGAGTGACCTGATGCCCGAGCTGCCCGGAGCCCGACCCCTGGATCCGGGGAACCCCGAGATCCGGGGGGTCACCTGCGACTCCCGGACGGTGCGGCGGGGAGACCTGTTCGCCGCCGTGCCGGGGTCCCGGGTGGACGGCCACGCCTTCGCCCCTGTTGCGGCCGCGGCAGGGGCTTCTGTGTGTCTGGTGAGCCGGACGGTGGAGGCGCCGGGGGCGGTGCGGGTGAGGGTGGACGACCCCGAGGCCGCACTGGCGCGGGCCGCCGCCGCGTTCCACGGCCACCCCTCCCGTCGGCTCCGGGTGGTGGGCATCACAGGGACGAACGGCAAGACCACCACGGCGTTCCTGGTGGAGCACATCCTGGCCTCCGAGGGAAGGGTCACGGCCCGGCTGGGCACCGTGGGGTACGCGTTCCCCCGCGGGGAGGAGCCGGCGCCGCTCACCACGCCGGACGCCCCCGCCCTCCAGGCCGCCCTGGCCCGGGCCCGGGACGAGGGGGCCCAGGCCGTGGTGATGGAGGTCAGCTCCCACGCCCTGGCCCGGCGGCGGGTGGAGGCGACCCGGTTCGCGTGCGTGGCGTTCACGAACCTGACCCAGGATCACCTGGACTACCACGGCACCCTGGAGGCGTATTTCGAGGCCAAGCGGCTCTTGTTCACCCGATACGCGGCCGGGGCGCCGGCCGTGGTGAACGCCGACGACCCCTTCGGCCGGCGCCTCCTGGCGGAGCTGGGCCCGCGGGCCCTGTCGTTCGGGCTGGAGGCGGGGGACGTGCGGGTGGTGGTGGACGACCAAGGCCCGTGGGGTTTCCGGGGGCGGGTGCGGCTGCCGGACCGGGAGGTGGCGCTGGAGCTTCCGCTGGTGGGCCGGTTCAACGCGGCCAACGCGGCCTGCGCCCTGGCCTGCGCCCTGGCCCTGGGCATCGACGGAGAGCGGGCCGCGGCGCATCTGGCCCGGGCCCCGGCCGTGCCGGGCCGGGTCGAGCCGGTGCCGAACCGGCTGGGGTTCGCCGTGTACGTGGACTACGCCCACACCCCGGACGCGCTGGACCGGGTCCTCCAGACCGTGGCCGAGGTGACCCCCGGCCGGGTCATCGCCCTGTTCGGGTGCGGCGGCGACCGGGACCGCTCGAAGCGGGCCCCCATGGCCCGGGCCGCGGCCCGGTGGGCGCAGGCCTTGGTGATCACGGCCGACAACTCCCGGTCGGAGCCCACCGACCGGATCCTCGACGAGATCGAGGCCGGCCTGCCGGCCGGGTGGACCCGGGTCCGGGCCGCGCCGGAGCTCGGGCAGGATCGCTCCTACGTGCGCGTGCCCGACCGGGCCGAGGCGATCCGGTGGGCGGTGGCGGCGGCCCGGCCGGGCGACGCCGTGGTGCTGGCGGGCAAGGGCCACGAGACCACCCAGACCCTGGGCCCCGAGGTTCTGCCCTTCGACGACCGGCTGGAGGCCCGGCGGGCCCTGGCCGAGCGGGAGGCGGCGGCGTGAGGCTGAGGCTGGCCGACGTGGCCCGGGCCACCGGGGGCGAGCTGCGCGGGGGCGACCCCGAGCGGTGGATGGAGCGGGTGCACACCGACACGCGCACCCTGCGGCCCGGGGACCTGTTCGTGGCCCTTCGGGGGCCCCGGCACGACGGCCACGACCACCTGGCCGAGGCCGCAGCCGGCGGGGCCGCGGCCGTGGTGATCCACCGGGGCGAGCCGCCCCCCGGGGTGCCGGCGGTGCGGGTGGCCGACACCCTCCAGGCCCTGGGGGACCTGGCCGCGTTCGTGCGGGATCGCATCGGGTTTCCGGTGGTGGCGGTCACCGGAAGTGCGGGGAAGACCACCACCCGCGAGCTCACCGCCGCCCTGCTCTCCGCGGCGGGCCGCCGGGTTCTGACCAGCCCGGGCAACTGGAACAACCGGGTCGGCCTGCCCCTGACCCTGCTGGGGGCGTTGGGGGACGAGACCGCCGCGGTGCTGGAGCTGGGCATCAGCGAGCCCGGAGAGATGGCGCACCTCACGGCGGTGGCCCGACCGGACGTGGCCGTGATCACCTGCGTGGGGGCCTGTCACACCGAGGGCCTGGGTGGGATCGAGGGCGTGGCCCGGGAGAAGCTGGCCATCGCCCGGGGGCTGCGGCCGGGGGGGACGTTGGTGCTGCCCCACGGCGACGAGCTCCTCGTGCCCCCGCCCGGGATCCGGGTGCTCACCTTCGGCTGGTCCGAGGGCGCGGACGTTCGGGGCGAGGCCTACCGAACCGGTGAAAGGGGAGGCTGCGAGTTCCGGGTGGGCGGCCGCCGGATCCGGCTGGGGTTGCCTGGCCGCCACAACGCCGCGAACGCCCTGGCGGCCCTGGCCGCGGCCCGGGCCCTCGGGATCGAGCCGGCCGACCCCTCCCGGGCGTGGGAGGGCCTGGGCCCGGCGCCCCTGCGGGGGGAGGTGCGGCCGGGCCGGGCCGGGTCCCGTCTGTACGTGGACTGCTACAACGCAAACCCCACGGCGGTGGAGGCCGCCCTGGAGACCCTGACCGAGCTCGCGGCCGGGGGCCGAGCCATCGCGGTGCTGGGGGAGATGCTCGAGCTGGGCCCCCTGTGCCGGGCCGGCCACGAGGCGGTGGGCCGGGCCGCGGCCCGGTTGGGCCTGGCCGAGCTGCACCTGCTGGGCCGGCGCACCGAGGCGATCCGGGAGGGGGCGCTCGATGCCGGGTTTCCGGCGGAGCGGATCTGGACCTACGACGACCAAACCACCCTGGTGGCGGCCGTGGGCCGGCGCCTCCGGCCCGGGGACTGGGTGCTCGTGAAGGGCAGCCGGGCCCTGGGCCTGGAGGCCGTGGCCGACGCCCTGGAGCGATGAGCGTTGCTGTATCGTCTGCTCTACGGTCTGAGCGACGCGTTCGGGCCGTTCAATGTGTTCCGGTACCTCACGTTCCGGAGCGTGCTGGGCATGCTCACGGCCCTGGGGATCGCCCTGTTCTTCGGGCCGGCCGTGATCCGCTGGCTCGAACGGCTCAAGGTGGGCCAGGCGGTGCGCGACGACGGCCCGGAGAGGCACCTGGCCAAGGCGGGCACCCCCACCATGGGGGGCATCCTGATCCTGGTGGGCCTGGGCGTGGCCACCCTGGCCTGGTCCGATCCGCTGGAACCCCGGGTGTGGATCGTGCTGGGGATCACCTTCGGGTTCGCGGCGGTGGGGTTTGCCGACGACTACCTCAAGGTGACCCGGCGCAACAGCCGGGGCCTGCCGGCCCGGGCCAAGTTCTGGTCCCTGGTGGTGGTGGCCACGGCCGGGTGCACCGCCCTGTGGGCCCTGCCCGGATTCGACACCCGACTGGCGGTGCCGTTCTTCAAGAACCTGCGGCCGGACCTGGGGTGGGCCTACATCCCGTTCGCCGTGTTCGTGGTGGTGGGCGCGGGCAACGCCGTGAACCTGACCGACGGCCTCGACGGCCTGGCCATCGGCCCGGTGATCACGGCGAGCCTCACCTACCTCATCTTCACCTACACCGCGGGTCACGCCCGGATCGCGGAGTATCTGCAGATCCCCTGGGTGCCGGGCGCCGGCGAGCTGGCCGTGTTCTGCGCGGCCATGGCCGGGGCGGCCCTGGGGTTCCTTTGGTACAACGCGTACCCCGCGCAGGTGTTCATGGGCGACGTGGGCAGCCTGGCCCTGGGCGGCGCCCTCGGCGCCGTGGCCGTGGTGAGCAAGTCCGAGATCGTGCTGGCGGTGGTCGGCGGGGTGTTCGTGGTGGAGGCCCTGAGCGTGATGATCCAGGTGGTCTCGTTCAAGACCCGGGGCAAGCGGGTGTTTCGGATGGCGCCCATCCACCACCATTTCGAGCTGAAGGGGTGGGCCGAGCCCAAGATCATCGTGCGGTTCTGGATCGTATCGATCATCCTGGCCCTGCTGGGCCTGGGCACCCTGAAGCTGCGGTGAACCCAATGGCTCGAGGCGCGCGGTTCGACGGGAAGAGGGTGCTGGTGCTGGGGGCCGGTCGATCGGGACGAGCCGTGGCCCGGTACCTGGCCGGCCGCGGGGCGAGGGTGGAGGTCCACGACGACCGACCCGTGGAGCTGCCCCCGGATCTGCCCGCGGCCCCCTACGCCGGCGACCCGGTCGCGTGCTACGACCTGGCCGTGGTCAGCCCGGGGGTGCCCCCCCGTCACCCCCTGTGGGCCGAGCTGCGGCGGGCCGGGGTGCCGGTGGTGGGCGAGCTGGAGCTGGCGGCCCGGGAGCTCGGCTGCCCCCTGGTGGCGATCACCGGCACCAACGGCAAGAGCACCGTGACCGAGATGGTTGGCCGGGCCCTGTCGGCCGAGGGCCGGGCCGTGTTCGTGGGGGGGAACCTGGGCACCCCCCTGGTGGAGGCCCTGGGGGGGGCGTGGGAGCTGGCCGTGGTGGAGGCGTCGAGCTTCCAGCTCGCAACGGCCGAGACGGTCCGCCCCCGGGTGGCCGTGCTGCTCAACGTGGACCAGGACCACCTGGACTGGCACGGCACCCCCGAGGCGTACGCCGAGGCCAAGGCCCGGATCTTCCGGAACCAGGGCGAGGGCGACGCGGCCGTGGCCTGCGCCGCCGACCCCGCGGCCTGGGCCCTGGCCCGCCGGAGCCGGGGCGTGCTCCTGGGGTTCTCGGAGCAGGGCCCCCTGCCGGCCGGGGCGTGGCTGGAGGGGGACGACGCCGTGGTGTGCCTGCCGGGCCGCGACGGCGTCCGGCTCGATGCCGACCCCTGCCGGGCCCGGGGCCGGCACCACCTGCGAAACGCCCTGGCGGCCGTGCTCGCGGCCGCCTGGATGGGGGCCGACCCGCAGAGGGCCTGGGATGCGGCGGTCTCGTTCCCGGGGCTGCCCCACCGCATGGAGCGGTTCTGGGAGGCCGGCGGCGTCGGGTTCGTGGACGACTCCAAGGCCACCAACGTGCATGCGGCTCGAGAGGCCCTGTCCTCTCTGCCTGGGCCGGTGGTGTGGGTGGCCGGGGGCCAGGCCAAGGGCCAGGACCTGGCGCCCCTGGCCGGGGCCGCCCGGGGTCGGGTCAAGGTGGCCGTGGTGGTGGGCCAGGACGCCCCGGCCTTGGCCCGGGTGCTCGATGGGGTGGTTCCGGTGCGGATGTTCGACGATTGGCCCGAGGCGGTGGAGGCGGCCGTGGCCGCGGCCGAGCCGGGCGACACCGTGCTCCTGTCGCCGGCCTGCGCCAGCTTCGACCGCTTCTCCGGGTATGCCGAGCGCGGTCGGGCCTTCCAGGCCCTGTGCCGGCGGGCGTGGCAGCGGAGGCGGAGCCGTGGGTGAGGCCGGGCGTTGCCGGCCCGACCCCTGGGTCCTGGGCGCGGCCTCGGTGCTCGTGGGCCTGGGGCTGGTTCTGGTGTACTCCTCGGCCGCGCCCCGGGCGTTCGGCGGGGCCGGCGGTGACCCCCTGGCCTACCTGAAACGCTCGGCCGTGTACGCCGGCCTGGGACTGGTGGCCATGACCGCGGCGAGCCGGGTCCCGGCGGAGCGACTCCGGCCGTGGGCCTACCCGATCCTCGGGCTGAGCACGGTGCTGCTGGCCCTGTGCTGGGTGCCGGGGCTGGGTCAGGCCGTGAAGGGGGCCCACCGATGGATCCGGGTCGGGCCGGTGGGGTTCCAACCGTCCGAGGTGGCCAAGTTCGCGGTGGTGTTGTTCCTGGCCGACAGCCTGGCCCGCCGGGGGGAGCGGCTGCGGTCGTTCGCCTACGGGTACCTGCCCCACGTGCTGATCCCGGCGGTGCCCCTGGCGCTGATCCTGGCGGAGCCCGACCTGGGCACCGCGGCCCTGGTGGGCGGGGTGGTGCTGCTGGTGTGCTTCACGGCCGGGGTGCGGCCCGCGCACCTGGCCTCGGGGCTGTTGCCGGCGGTGCCTGTGGCCGTGTGGGCCCTGTGGTTCGTGCCGTTTCGTCGGGAGCGGATCCTGGCGTTCCTGGACCCCTGGGAGCACGCCCAGGGCGCGGGGTTCCAGCTGGTCCAGAGCCTGTTGGCGTTCGGGTCCGGCGGCCTGTGGGGCGTGGGGATCGGGCGGGGCCAGCAGAAGCTATTCTACCTGCCCGAGGCCCACACCGACTTCATCCTGAGCGTGTGGGCCGAGGAGGCCGGGTTCGTGGGCGTGGCGGCGGTGCTCCTCCTGTTCGGGCTCCTGGTGGGCCGGGGGTTCTGGCTGGCGGCCCGCCAGACCGACCCCTTCCGGCGATACCTGGGCGTGGGGGTGGCCGCCTGGCTGGGACTCCAGGCGGGCCTGAACGCCCTGGTGGTGACCGGGTGTCTGCCTACCAAGGGGCTGCCCTTTCCGTTCCTCTCGTACGGGGGAACGGGCTGGGTGGTGGACCTGGCGGCGGTGGGGGTGCTGGCGGGGCTGGGCCGGTGCGAGTCCTGATCGCGGGGGGCGGCACCGGGGGGCACCTGTACCCCGGCATCGCCGTGGCCCAGGAGCTGGTGGCCCGGCCGGGCCGGCACGAGGCCGTGTTCGCGGGCACCCTCCGCGGCCTCGAAGCCCGGGTGGTGCCCCGGATGGGGTTTGCGTTCCACGCCGTGCGCGCGGCAGGGGTGGTGGGCAAGGGCCCGGCCGGCGCGGTACGGGGCCTGGTCCAGACGGCGCGGGGGCTGGGGGATGCCGCGCGGATCCTGCGGCGGGTACGGCCCCACGCCTGCCTGGGGGTGGGGGGATACGCCTCGGTGCCGGTGGTGGCCCTGGCCCGGCTGTTCGGGGCGTTCACCGCGGTCCAGGAGCAGAACGCCTGGCCGGGCGTGGCCAACCGGGTTCTGGGCCGGTGGGTGCACCGGGTCTATCTGGGGTTCGAGGAGGCGGCCGGCCGGTTCCCCCGGCGAAAGGTTCGGGTCACCGGCAACCCCCTGCGGCCCGAGTTCGCGGAGCCGTTCCCCTACCCGGACCGGAGGGGGGGCGAGGCGCTGCGGGTGCTGGTGGTGGGCGGAAGCCAGGGGGCACGGGCCCTGAACCTGGCGGTGCCCGATGCCCTGGCCCGGGTTCCCGGTCCGGTGGAGGTGCTGCACCAGAGCGGACCGGGCCGCAAGGACGAGGTGGCGAGCCGGTACGGGCCGGGCCCGGGGGTGCGGGTGGTGGAGTACCTGGACGACATGGCCGGGGCCTACGCCTGGTGCCATCTGGCCGTGGCCCGGGCCGGGGCCCTGACCGTGGGGGAGCTGGCCGCGGCCGGCCGGCCGGCGGTGCTGATCCCGTACCCCCACGCGGCCGGGGGCCACCAGGAGAAGAACGCCCGCGCCGCCGAGGCCGCCGGATGGGCGGTCTGCCTGCCGGAGCCCGAGCTCTCGGCCGAGGCCCTGGCCCGGCGGATCGCGGACCTGGCCGGCCGGCCCGGCCGCCTGGAGACCATGGCGGCGGCCGCCGCCGCCTGGGCTCGCCGGGACGCGGCCCGGGTGATCGTGGACGAGCTGTTGGAAGCGGCGGAGCGGCGAGGCAGCTAGGCGGCTGGGCGGCGGACCGGAACGAACCGGTTTCGGGGGCTGAAGCGAGGAAACCATGTTGTCGGATGCGGTTTGGACGTGGAACGCGGCGGGGGGGCTCGAGGCCGCCCAGCTGCCTAGCCGCCCAGCCGCCTAGCGAGGAAACGCGTGTACCGCAAAGACCATCGCATCCATTTCGTGGGGATCGGAGGCATCGGGATGAGCGGCATCGCCGAGGTGCTGCTGAACCTGGGCTACCCGGTGAGCGGGTCCGACCTGCGGGACACCCCGATCACCCGGCGCCTCGCCGGCCTCGGGGCCCGGATCCATCAGGGCCACGCGGCCGAGCACGTGGGCGACGCCACCGTGGTGGTGACCTCGTCGGCGGTGGGGCCCGACAACCCGGAGGTGGTCGAGGCCCACCGCCGGGGCGTGCCGGTGATCCCCCGGGCCGAGATGCTGGCCGAGCTCATGCGCATGAAGTACGCCGTGGCCGTGGCCGGGGCCCACGGAAAGACCACCACCACCTCCATGGTGGGGGCCGTGCTGAGCGAGGCCGGGCTGGACCCCACGGTGGTGGTGGGCGGCCGGCTACGGGGCGTGGGCACCAACGCCGTGCTCGGCCGGGGCGAGTTCCTGGTGGCCGAGGCGGATGAGAGCGACGGCAGCTTCCTCACCCTGGTGCCCACGGTGGCGGTCATCACGAACATCGACCGGGAACACATGAACCACTATGGCAGCGAACAGGCCCTCGAGCAGGCGTTCGTGGACTTCGCCAACAAGGTGCCGTTCTACGGGGCCGTGGTCCTGTGCCTCGACGACCCCCGGGTGCAGGAGGTGCTGCCGGCCGTGCGCAAGCGGGTGATCGCCTACGGCCTGTCGGCCCAGGCCGAGGTGCGGGCCCGCGACGTGAGCACCACCGGCGCGCGGACCCGGTTCGAGGTGGTGGTGCGGGGTGCGGCCGTGGGCCGGGTGGACCTGGCCGTGCCCGGCGTCCACAACGTACGCAACGCCCTGGCCGCGGTGGCGGTGGCCGACGAGCTGGGGGTGGATCCGGGGCTGGCATGCCGCGCCCTGTGCGCCTTCGAAGGGGTGGAGCGCCGCAGCCAGGTGGTGGGCGAGGCCGGAGGGGTGATCGTGGTGGACGACTACGGCCACCACCCCACCGAGATTCAGGCCGTGCTGGCCGCCCTCAAGGAGGCGTACGGCCGGCGGGTCGTGGCCGTGTTCCAGCCCCATCGGTACTCCCGCACGGCCGACCTGATGGACCGATTCGCCACGTGCTTCTACGACGCGGACACCGTGCTCGTGACCGACATCTACCCGGCCGGCGAGGACCCCGTGGAGGGGGTCACCGCAGGGGCCCTGGCCGAGGGGCTGCGGACCCACGGCCACCGGGACGCGGCGTTCGTGGGGCCGTTGGACGCCGTACCCGACGCCGTGGTGGAACGGGCCCGGCCCGGGGACCTGGTGGTGACCCTGGGGGCCGGCAGCATCGGGGGCGTGGGCGCGCGGATCGTTGCGCGGTTGGCAGAAGGAGACACCCATGGCGAGAACAGCGCTGGATGAGATCCAAGAGCGCGTCCGGGGGCGGGTGGTTCTGAACGCGCCCATGGACCGCCTGACCACCCTCCGGGTGGGGGGACCGGCCGACCTGCTGGTGTACCCCGAGGACCAGGAGGATCTGGCGACCCTGGTCTCGTTCCTGACCCAACGGGGCCTCCCCTACTTCGTCCTGGGGAACGGGTCCAACCTGGTGGTCCGGGACGGCGGCATCCGGGGCGCCGTGATCTGCCTGACCGAAGGGTTCCGGGGCCTGGAAGCCCGGGAGGGGGCGTCGTTCCGGGTGGAGGCCGGGGTGGCCGTCCGGCGGATGGTCCGGTGGACCGTGGACCGGGGGATCACCGGGTTCGAGCCCCTGGTGGGCATCCCGGGGTCGGTGGGAGGGGCCCTCGCCATGAACGCCGGGGCGTGGGACACCGAGATCGCCGATCGGGTGGTGGAGCTGGAGGTCCTGACCCCGGGCGGCGGGGTGGAGGTGCTCGGCCGTTCGGAGCTTCGGTTCCGGTACCGGGGCCTGGACCTGCCCCCCGGCTGCGTGATCGTGGCCGCCGTGTTGGAGGGGGAGCCGGCCGAGCCCGAGGCGGTGAAGGAGCGGGCCCGGGAGCTCTACGCCCGGCGGAAGGAGTCCCAGCCGCTGCAGGAGCCCAGCGCCGGCAGCGTGTTCAAAAACCCCGCCGGCGCCAAGGCGGCCCGCCTGATCGAGGCGTGCGCCCTCAAGGGGGTCCGGGTGGGCGATGCCGAGGTTTCGCGGATCCACGCGAACTTCATCGTGAACGCCGGCATGGCCACCGCCAGCCAGGTGGTGGCCCTGATCGGCATGATCCAGGAGCGGGTGTACGTGAAGCACCGGATCAAGCTGGAGCCCGAGGTCCGGATCGTGGGGGAGTGGGCCAAGGGGAAGCTGCGGGTGCAGGAGTGAGCGGGCGGCAGCCGGCTTGCCGAAAGGAGCCCCGATGAGCCGGGTGGCGGTGCTGCTGGGCGGACGGAGCAACGAGCGGGAGGTGAGCCTGCGCACGGGCCGGGCCGTGGCCGAGGCCCTCCGGCGCAAGGGGCACGACGTGACCGAGGTGGACGCGGTCGGCGACTGGGTGGAGCGGCTCCTGGGCCTTCGGCCCGAGGCCGCGTTCGTGGCGCTGCACGGCCGGTGGGGCGAGGACGGCACGGTCCAGGGGCTGCTGGAGATGCTCGACATCCCCTACACCGGGTCCGGGGTGCTGGCGAGCGCCCTGGCCATGGACAAGGTGGCCTCGAAGCGGGTGTTCGAGGCCTGCGGCATCCCCACCCCGCCGTGGCAGGTGCTGCCCCCCGGCCGGGGGGCCGAGGCCGTGGAGGTCCTCACCCCGTTGGTGGCCAAGCCCCCGCGGGGCGGCTCCACCCTGGGGGTCGGGGTGGCCCGCACCCCCGACGAGGTCCCGGCCGCCCTCCGCACGGCCCGGGGGTGCGAGGACACGGTGCTGGTCGAGGGGTTCATCGAGGGGCGGGAGCTCACGGTGGGGCTCCTGGACGAATTGGAGCTGCCCGTGGTGGAGATCGTGCCGGAGTCGGGGTTCTACGACTACGAGGCCAAGTACACGGCCGGACGCACCCGCTACCTGTGCCCGGCGCCCCTGGCCGAGGCCGAGGCCTCCCGCTCGGTGGAGGTGGCCCGGGCGGCTTACGCCGTCCTGGGGTGCTCGGGTGCGGCCCGGGTGGACCTGCGGCTCGATCCCCAGGGCAACCCCTGGGTCCTCGAGGTGAACACGATCCCGGGCATGACGCCCACGAGCCTGCTGCCCAAGGCCGCGGCCGCGGCAGGCATCGGGTTCGACGACCTGGTGGAACGGATGCTCTCCGGGGCGTCCCTGAAGGCGTGAGGCAGCGGTGAGAGACGAGCCCTTCGCGGCGGAGAACTCGAACCCCCGACCGGCCCTGGCTCCCCTGGCCGTCACCCTGGTGTGGCTGGCGGCCGGGGCGGCGCTGGCCGTGGCCCTGTACGCCGGGTTCCGCCGGACCGCGGGCACGGTGTTCCCGGTGGCGACGGTTCGGGTGGAGGGCACGGTGCGCACCGACCCCGAGGCGGTCCGCCGGGCCGTGGGCGTAGAGCCCGGGGACCCGCTGTTCGGCCTCGACGTGGCCGGCATCCGGCGGGCCGCCGAGCGGCTGCCGTGGGTGCGGGAGGCCCGGGTGATCCGCCAGGTGCCCGGCACCGTGCGGATCGTGGTGACCGAGTGGGAGCCCCGGTACCTGATCCGCACCGACCGCCTGGCCTACCTCACGGCCGAGGGCCATGTGGTGCCCGTTCCGGTGGCGCCCGGGGACGACTACCCGGTGATCACCGGCGTCTCGCCCGCCCAGCTGCGCCGGCGAGGCGAGGTGCGCCAGGCCCTGCTGGAGCTCCTGGGGCTGCTCGGGGGCGGGCTGGCCGGAGAGGAGCTGGGCGAGGTCCACGTGGACCCGGAGGAGGGCATCACCGTGTACACCGACCGACGGGCGGTGCGGTTCGGGCTCGGGGGGTTCGGGGAGAAGCTCGAGCGCCTGGCCCGGCTGGACCGCCACCTGTCCCGCACCGGGCAGTGGGCCCGCACCGTGGACCTGGACTACGAGGACCGGATCGTGGCCCGCCTCGAGGGGCCGTATCGCAAGGGAGGCCGACGGTGAGGGCTGGCACGCGTCAGATCGTCGGGCTGGACATCGGCACCACCAAGATCTGCGCCGTGGTGGCCGAGACCTCGGCCGAGGGCATCCGGGTCCTCGGGTTCGGCACCCACCCTTCCAAGGGCCTGCGCAAGGGGGTGGTGGTCAACATCGAGGCCACGGTCCAGTCGATCCGCAAGGCCGTGGAAGAGGCCGAGATCATGGCCGACCGGGAGATCCGTCAGGTGTTCGCCGGCATCGCCGGCGGGCACATCCAGGGGTTCAACAGCCACGGCGTGATCCCCCTGAGGGATCGGGAGGTGCGGCCGGCCGACGTCCGGCGGGTGCTCGACGCGGCCCGGGCCGTGGCCATCCCCATGGACCGGGAGGTGATCCACATCCTGCCCCAGGAGTACATCGTGGACGACCAGGACGGCATCCGCGAGCCCCTGGGCATGAGCGGCGTGCGGCTGGAGGCCCGGGTCCACATGGTCACCGGCGCCGTGACCAGCGCCCAGAACATCGTGAAGTGCTGCAACCGGGCGGGGCTCCAGGTGGCAGACATCGTGCTCGAGCCCCTGGCCAGCGCCGAGGCGGTGCTCACCGAGGACGAGCGGGAGATCGGAGTGGCCCTGGTGGACATGGGCGGCGGCACCACCGACATCCTGGTGGTCAGCCAGGGCGCCGTGCGCCACTCCTCGGTGCTGGCACTGGGCGGGGCCCACGTGACGAACGACATCGCCGTGGGGCTGCGCACCCCGGTGGCCGACGCCGAGAAGATCAAGCGACGCCACGGCTGCGCCCTGGCGTCGCTGGTGGGCAAGGACGAGACCCTGGAGGTGCCGAGCGTGGGCGGCCGCCGGCCCCGGGTGATGAACCGGAAGATTCTGGCCGAGATCGTGGAGCCCCGCATGGAGGAGCTGCTGACCCTGGTGCAGCAGGACCTGGAGAAGGCCGGCATGGAAGACCGGCTGGCCTCGGGCCTGGTGCTCACCGGCGGGGGCAGCCTGCTCGAAGGGGTCGTGGAGATGGCCGAGCAGGTGTTCGGAGGGGTGCCGGTGCGGCGGGGCTACCCCCAGGGGCCCGAGAGCCTGCCCGACGGCCTGCGGGACCCGGCGTTCGCCACCAGCGTGGGGCTCGTCCTGTACGCGGCCCGGGCGGGCACCGAGGGGTTGGGTCCCCTGGACTCCGACGACCAGAACCTGTTCGCCAAGATCGCCAGCCGGATGAAGTCGTGGTTTCGCAACTTTTTCTGAACATCGTTCCCAGGTAGCGTCCCCCAGCCAGGAGGTGACCCATGGCCAAGTTCGAGCTCGAAGAGACCCCTGCGTTCCAGGCCCGCATCAAGGTGGTGGGGGTGGGAGGCGGCGGCGGCAACGCCGTGAACACCATGATCGCCGCGGGGATCCAAGGCGTGGACTTCATCGCGGCCAACACCGACGCCCAGGCCCTGGCCGCGAGCCTCGCGCCCATGAAGGTGCAGCTGGGCAGCGGTCTGACCCGGGGGCTGGGGGCCGGCGCCAACCCCGAGGTGGGCCGCCAGGCCGCCCTGGAGGACACCGCCACCATCGCCGACGCCCTGGACGGTGCGGACATGGTGTTCATCACGGCCGGCATGGGCGGGGGCACGGGCACGGGCGCGAGCCCGGTGATCGCCCGGGTGGCCAAGGAGTGCGGCGCGCTCACCGTGGGCGTGGTCACCAAGCCCTTCGGCTTCGAGGGCAAGCGCCGGATGCGACAGGCCCTCGAAGGCGTGGACGAGCTGCGCCAGGAGGTGGACACCCTGGTCACCATCCCCAACGACCGGCTCCTGTCCATCGCCGGCAAGCAGGCCTCGTTCCTCGACGCGTTCCGCATGGCCGACGACGTGCTGCGCCAGGCGGTGCAGGGCATCAGCGACCTGATCACCCAGGCCGGCATCATCAACGTGGACTTTGCCGACGTGCGCACGGTCATGAGCGAGAAGGGCATGGCGCTCATGGGCAGCGGGGTGCGCAGCGGCGAGAACCGGGCGGTCATGGCGGCCCAGGACGCGATCTCGAGCCCCCTGCTGGACAACGTGAGCATCGAGGGGGCCCGGGGTGTGCTGATCAACATCACCGGCCCCTCGGACCTGGGTCTGGCCGAGGTGGTGGAGGCGGCCACCCTGATCCAGGAGGCGGCCCACGAGGACGCCAACATCATCTACGGCCAGGTGATCGACGACTCCATGGGCGACCGGGTCCAGGTGACCGTGATCGCCACCGGGTTCGGGGAGGCCAAGGCCGAGCAGGAGCCGATCCACATCGAGACCGTCCGCGCCGTGAAGGCCGAGAAGGCCCAACCCGTGGACTACGACAAGCCCGCCTTTCAGCGCCGCAAGGAGCCGGCCGCGGCCGTGCGGGTCAGCCGGGTGGTGGGCAGCGACATCGAGATGGAGAGCGAGCTCGACATCCCCACGTTCCTCCGGAGGCAGGCCGACTAGCGTTCCGTTTCGCAAAAACGTATGCGGATTGCTTCGGTGGGGCTGGGGGCTCCGCCGAAGCGCGACGGCCGAGCAGCCCGGGCCGCCCGGCGCCAGGGGAGCGGCCGCGGCCCCCTCGGTCGCCGCGCAGCGCCTGCTGCGTGCGGACCGCGAAGTGGTACCCGTTGCACGGAACCGTGATGAACCCAACTCTGATGTCTCGTGCCTGCGCGGCGAATCTCAGTGCCCGGCTTCGCGCCCGGCCGGAGGCAGGTCCCTTGCCCCGCCTCCGGAGAGGCGCCCCCCCTTCGTTGCCGGGTGAATGATGCCCCCCCTGCCGCGCGCGGAGCCCCAGGGGTGAGGAACCCCCGCCCCCCCTGCCCGGACGCGCCGGTTCGGTGCGCCTTGGTCTACCCGAACCGCCTGGCCGTGGCCGCGGCCAACCTGGGGTTCCAGTGCCTCTACGGGCTGCTGAGCCGAAAGGGGTGGGTCTGCCACCGGGCGGCGGCAGACACCCCCCGCACCCGGGAGGCGGACCGTGCGCTCGCCGAGTACGACGTGGTGGCCGCCAGCCTGTCGTTCGAGGGCGACTACCCCGCGTTCCTGGAGCTGCTCTCCGGCGGCGGGATCCCCTTGCGGGCGGCCCTGCGGGGGGACGCCGCCCCCCTGGTGGTGGTGGGCGGGATCGCCCCCAGCCTGAACCCGGAGCCCCTGGCCCCGTTCGCGGACATCGTGTTCCTGGGGGAGGCCGAGGCCGGGCTGGAGGGGCTCCTGTCCTTCCTGGAGACCCACCGCCCCCTGCCCCGGCAGGACCTCCTGGCCTCGCTGGCCCGTGCCGGGCTGCCCGGGGTGTACGTGCCCTCCCTCCAGGGCCCCGGCTCGGGCGCCGGGGTGCGGCGGGTCTGGGCCCCCGTGCCCTGGGACCCTGCCCGGACCCGATTCCGGGTGGAGGGGGACCCGTTCGGCGGAGCCTACCTCCTCGAGGTGAGCCGGGGGTGCCCCCACGCCTGCCGGTTCTGCGCGGCCGGCTACGCCACCCGGCCGTTCCGCCCCCTTCCGGCCGAGCGTCTCCTTCCGTGGATCCGGGCCGGCGCACGCGAGGCCGGGCGCGTGGGGCTGGTGGGTGCGGCCGTATCCGATCATCCGGCCTTCGAGGACCTGGCCGAGGCCGCCCTGGAGGCGGGCGCGGGCTTCACGGTGAGCTCGTTTCGGGCCGAGAACCTCACCCCGCGGGCGGCCGAGCTCCTGGCCCGGGGCGGGCTCCAGACGCTGACCGTGGCCCTGGAAGCGGGAACCCCCCGGCTGCGGGCGCTGCTGGGCAAGCGGATCACCGAGGACCACCTGCTGGAGGCCGCCCGGATCGCCGGGGAGGCCGGCATCCCCAACCTACGGATCTACGCCATGGTGGGGCTGCCCACCGAGACCGATGAGGACGTGGACGCCCTGGCCCGGCTGGCCGAGAAGGCCCGGTCCGCCCTGGGGCGGGGTCAGGTCACGGTCAGCGTGGCCCCGTTCGTGCCCAAGCCCCACACCCCCCTCCAGTGGGAGGCCGTGGCCCCCGAGGCCCTCGTGCGGGCCCGGATCCGGCGGCTTCAATCCCTGTGCGGAAGGGTCCGGGGGGTGCGGGCCGTGGCCGAGGCGCCCAAGTGGTCCCGGCTCCAGGCCCTGTGGAGCCGGGGTGGCCGGGACGTGGCCGAGCTCCTGGAGCAAGGGGTGCGCTCCGGCGACTGGCGCGCGGTGCTGCGCACGCCCTTGGCCCGGCGCGAGCTCGACGCCCCCCGGGACCCGGGCGGCCCCCTGCCCTGGGACTTCGTCGAAGGCGTGCCCGACCGGGCCCACCTGGCCCGGGAGCGCGAGGCCGCCCTGGCCGGCAGGCCCCCCGTGCCCTGCCGCCCCGGCACCTGTACCGTGTGCGGGGTCTGTGGGGGATGATACCAAGTTGCCATCCATCGGATACGTATCCGGGACGGGGCAAGGGACCTGCCTTTCAGGGGTCAGGGCTCGGTGGACAGGAGACAGGGAAAACCGCTCCTGCGATTCTTCTGTCCACTGTCCTCTGAATTCTGGGCCCTGACACGGCCGCGCCCGGCTCTCCGGCAGGCCCCTTGCCCCTCTGGGCAGGGGGGCAACAGGTTTGGATGCAACCTGGTACGATCAGAAGAGATGTCTCGCCGGGGGCCGAAAGGGGATGAGGTGACCACGGCAAAGACCGCGATCGCGCTCGTGGGGAGCTACCGGAGGGGCGGAGCCGTGGACTCTGCCGTGGCCCTGGTGGTGTCCGGCCTAAAGACGCACGGCGTGGCCTGCCGGACCGTGTACCTTCGGGACTGCCACATCGAGTTCTGCACGAACTGCCGGAGCTGCCTCCAGCCCCCTGGGCCCGAGAGGGGGCGGTGCGTCGTTCAGGACGACATGGGCCCCCTTCTCGACCGGATCGGCTCGGCAGACCTCCTGGTCCTCGGCGCCCCCACCAACGCCGGCGGGGTCAACGCCCTGACCCAGCGGTTCATCGAGCGCTGCGTTTGCCTGGCCCGCTGGCCCTGGGGGACCCACGCTCCGGTTCTGAGGGACAAGACGAGGAGCAAGAGGTCGGTGCTGGTCGCATCCAGCGGCGCGCCGGCGCTGATCGGCAGGTATCTCAACGGAACGCTCCGATCGTTGAAAACGGTGTCGCGCTACCTGGGGGCGAAACCCGTGGGCGCCCTGTGGGTCGGCGGGGTCACCGAACGGGAGGTGGAGCTTTCCCCCAAGATCGGCCGCAGGGCCCGGGCGCTGGCCGACAGGATGGCCACCGGCTGATCCCGGGTTGTGTCCAAAGTGAGCGCTCTCGGGGCGGCCGGTTCTGCGCTGGGGAGCCGGCCTCGCCGAAGCCGTCACGGCTCGCCGAGCAGCTTGATGCCGAGTCGCTTTCGAACCGGGAGCCCTCGGGGCCGGGGCAAGGAGGGAGGAGAGATGGACGAGCCGCGTCCTTCGGGCCGCCGCCTGGCGGTGCTCACGCTCGCCGCGCTGGGGGTCGTGTACGGCGACATCGGCACGAGCCCCCTGTACGCGTTCCGGGAGTGCTTCTACGGCGAGTACTCCCTCGCCCCGACCCCGGGCCACGTGCTCGGGGTCCTCTCTCTCATGTTCTGGTCCCTGGTCGTGGTCGTCAGCGTGAAGTACCTGGCCCTCGTGCTGCGGGCCGACAACCGGGGGCAGGGGGGCATCATCGCCCTGCTCGCCCTGATCACCCCTCCCCGCGGGGATCACCGGTGGGGCCGCCGGGTCCTGGTGACCATGGCCCTGTTCGGGGCGTCGCTCCTGTACGGGGACGGCATGATCACCCCCGCCATCTCGGTGATGAGCGCGGTGGAGGGGCTGAAGGTCGCGACCCCCGCCCTGGGCCCCTTCGTGATCCCCCTGACCGTGGCCATCCTGGTGGGGCTGTTCTGGTTCCAGCACCGGGGCACGGGCCAGGTGGGCATGGTGTTCGGCCCCGTCACCCTGGTGTGGTTCGGGGTGCTGGCGGCCCTCGGCCTCGGGAGCATCGCGTCGTATCCGGGCGTGCTCCGGGCGTTGAACCCGATGTACGGGGCGGTGTTCCTGGCCGAGACCGGCCTGCGGGGGTTCCTGGTGCTCGGGGCGGTGTTCCTGGTGGTGACCGGGGCGGAGGCCCTGTACGCCGATCTCGGCCACTTCGGCCGGCGTCCGATCCGGCTGGCCTGGTACACGGTGGTCTTTCCGGCGCTGGTGCTCAACTACTTCGGTCAGGGAGCGGCGGTGCTTCGCAACCCCGAGGCCGCCCATCACCCCTTCTACACCCTGGTGCCGGCCTGGGGGGTGGTGCCCCTGGTGGTCCTGGCCACGGCCGCGACGATCATCGCTTCCCAGGCGGTGATCTCCGGGGCGTTCTCGTTGACCCGGCAGGCCATTCAGCTCGGGTACTGCCCCCGGCTGGAGATCCGCCACACCTCCCCCGAGGCGGCCGGCCAGGTGTACATCCCGCCCGTGAACCGGCTGCTCGCCGTGTGCACCATCGCCCTGGTGCTGGGGTTCGGCTCGTCGAGCCGCCTGGCTGCGGCGTACGGCGTGGCCGTCACCACCACCATGTTCATCACGACCTGCCTGTTCTACGTGGTGGCCCGCGAGCGGTGGGGCTGGGGCCGCCTGGCCGCCGGCGTTCCCGCGGCCGCCTTCCTCGCGGTGGACGCCTCGTTCTTCGCGGCCAACGTGGGCAAGGTGGCCCACGGGGCCTGGTTCCCCCTGGCCATCGGGCTGGCGGCGTACCTGACCCTGTCCACCTGGAAGCAGGGGCGGGAGGTCCTGGCCCGTCGGTTCCTCCAGACCTCGAGGCCGTTGGAGTCGTTCATCGCGTCGGACCAGGCGCAAGAGAGCATCCGGGTGCCGGGCCGGGCCGTGTTCATGACCGGGAACCCGGGCTACACCCCGGCGGCCCTCGTCCACAACCTCCGCCACAACAAGGTGCTCCACGAGGAGGTGGTGGTGCTCACGGTGATCACCGAGGACACCCCCCGGGTGCCGCCGAAGGACCGGCTGGAGGTGGAGCGGCTGGGGGACGGGTTCTACCGGATCATGGCCCGGTACGGGTTCATGGAGGACCCCCACGTGCCTCACGTGCTGCGGTTGGCCAAAGATCACGGCCTCGAGTTCGCGCTCAAGGAGACGAGCTTCTTCCTGGGGCGGGAGGTGATCCTGGCGTCCCACCGCTCGGGCATGCCGGTGTGGCGGGAGAGGCTCTTTCAGTTCCTGGCCCGCAACGCCCAGCCGGCCCGGGGCTTCTTCCACGTGCCCCCGGACCTCGTGGTGGAGCTCGGAGCCCAGGTGCAGCTGTGAGGGGCCACCCGTGCCTGACCTCCGGAACGGAGGGCTGCCGCGCGTTCCCAGGAGGGGCTTTCCCCCAGGATCTTGGCGGGAGAATCCGGCGGCGGGTCGCGTTGGGCCTCAGCGCTTTCGGTCGTAGAACTCCTGGAGCCTCTTGTGAACCTCTGAGAAGTCGCCCACGCTGGAGTACGCGTTCAGGGTCTCCAGGCGCAGCGCATCGTCCAGGGAGCGGCCCACCACGTCCAGGATGGTCTCCTTGGCGGAGCGGATGGCCTGTTGGCTGTTCTCCAGCAGCTGGTCGGCGAGCTCCTCGGCGGCATCCATCAGCCGATCGTCCGGCACGACCCGGTTGACCAGCCCCAGCCGGTACGCCTCCTCGGCGCTCACCTCCCGACCGGTCAGGGCGAGGTCCAACGCCACCGCCAGGCCGGCGATCGCCACCAGCCGGACGATTCCCCCGTCGCCCTGGTGCAGGCCCCGGCGCACCTCGAACGAGGCGAACCGGGCGGACTCGGCCGCGATCCGGAAGTCGCACGCCAGGGCGATTTCGAAGCCGCCGCCCACGGCGTACCCGTTCACGGCCGCGATGATGGGTTTGTAGATCCGGTGCTGGCCCCGCGTGATTCCACCCCCGAACCCCCGCCCCACGTTCCGGCGCAGGTCCATCATGTTGGCGTGGGCCCACTTGGGGAGCCAGGTCTTCAGGTCCGCCCCGGCGCAAAACGCCTTGCCCGCGCCGGTCACGATGGCCACGTCCACGGCGTCGTCGGAGCCGAAGTCGGCCCACGCTTCCCAGAGGGCCTCGTCCAGTTCGTCGTCCACCGCGTTGAGGACCTCCGGGCGGTTCAGGGTGATGTAGGCGATCCTGCCGCGCTTCTCGTAGAGGACCTTGCTCATGGCGGGCTCCTGGTGGGGGACCTTGCTTGGCGGAACACCACGCTCCAGGCGCTCATAGCGGGTACAGCGAAACGCCCAAGCGGCGAGCCACGTCCTCTTGTCGGTGATCGTACGTGGCCAGCCGGACGTCCTGTCCGCGGCTCCGAAGGAACTCGACGGAGGCAAGGTGCAAGGCGTCCAGGGTGCGGATCGGGAAGGGTTCCAGCGCCCGGGCTAGCACGACCGGTGCGAGTTCGAGCGTGGCGATCCGGGCTAGGAGCGCAGCCACGTTCTCCCGGTGAGTGTCGGTCAACCCGCGGGCGTGGATGCGGTTCCAGATTTCGTACTCCGAGAGGCGGCTCGAGATGAGGGGCTCGGACCAGAGTCGGCGGGGTGGGTAGCGGTTCTCGGCGAGGAGGTGTGCCAGGGCCACCGAGGTGTCAAGATAGATCACGGGTCGTTCCGGTCTTGGGCCAGCTCTTCCATGATCTCTGACAGAGGGGCGACGGGCCTACGCGGGGGACCGAGCTCGGCCACCACACGGTCCTCTTCGGTGACGAGCACGATCTCACCGCCGCCCGCGATCCGGATGTATTCGCCCAGCCGGTCTTTGAGTCGTTCGATCGGTACGGTTTGCATGGAGACGAAACTATCCGCCAGGGGCGCCGCTGTCAAACGGCGCCGCTTCACGCGGCCCTCAGGCCTGCTGCTCCTCCCGCGGGAACAGGATCCCCTCCACCAGCACGTAAGCGGCCTGGAGCCAGGAGGTGGGGCACAGGGGGAAGCACTCCTTGCACTTCCAGCACTCCCGGGCCGCGATGTCCGGGACGAAGGCGATCTCCTTCTTCGTGCCCCGGTTGATGAAGCCCACGGCGTGCTTCTTCTTGACCTCGGCGCAGTAGCGCACGCACAGGCCGCAGTGGATGCAGAAGGACGACTCCTTGTCGAACCGGTCCTTGTCCGCTCCGTACTCCTCGGCCAGGGCCTTGAGCCGGGGAGCCTCGGGGGCGTGGGCCAGGTACAGCTCCAGGATCACCCGCCGGATCCGCTCGATCTCGGGGGTGCGGGTGCGCACGGTCAGGCCCTCGGCCACGGGGTAGACGCACGAGACCACGTGCTGCTTGCGGCCGCCGCGCTCCACCTCCACGGTGCACAACCGACAGCTCCCGAAGGGCTCGAGCTTCTCGTGGTGGCACAGGGTGGGGATCGGGATCCCGGCGCCCTGGGCCGCCTCGAGCACGGTCGCGCCCTCCGGCGCCGCGACCTCCTGGCCGTCGATCTGCAGGCGAACTTCGCTCATGTCCCTAGTGCTCCGTTTCGCAAAAACGTATGCGGATTGCGTCGGTGGGGCTGGGGGCTCCGACGAAGCGCGACGGCCGAGCAGCCCGGGCCGCCCGGCGCCAGGGGAGCGGCCGCGGCGCGTGCCCTCACGCGCCGCAGCGGACCGCGCCGAGGCGGCCCCTGCGAGGCCGTTCAGCGAAGGAGGGGCCCCCAGCCCCACCCCCTGGGAAAACCACGGAATTTCGGAAACGCTACACTAGCCTCTTGCACGCACGGTCCGCTGGTCCTCCGGCAACGGCGGGGGGACCGGCTCTCCGGAGATCTTGCGCACGGCGCCGAACCGATCAGGGCACACCTCCAGGCAGGTTCCGCACTTGGTGCACAGGTCCTGGTCGATCTGGTGGATCACGTTCTTCGCGCCCGAGATCGCCTCTGCCGGGCACTTGCGGCGGCACCGGCCGCAGGCCCGGCACCTGTCGGGATCGATGTGGAAGGCGATGAGGTCCTTGCAGGAGAGCGCCGGGCAGCGATTCTCGCGGATGTGGGCCTCGTACTCGTCCCGGAAGTAGCGCAGGGTGCTCAGGAAGGGGTTGGGCGCGCTCTTGCCCAGCCCGCACAGGGCCGCCTCCTTGGCCACCACCGACAGGTCCTCCAGGATCTCCAGGTCGCCATCTCTGCCCTCGCCCCGGCAGATGCGGGTGAGCACGGCGAGCATCTGGCGCAGGCCCTCGCGGCAGGGCACGCACTTGCCGCACGACTCGTCGGTGAGGAACTCGATGAAGTACCGGGCGACGTCCACCATGCAGGTGTCCTCGTCCATGACGATCATGCCGCCCGAGCCCATCATCGAGCCGGCCTGGGTCAGCTCGTCGAACCCCACGGGCAGGTCGAGCATGTGCTCGGGCAGGCACCCGCCCGAGGGGCCGCCGGTCTGCACGGCCTTGAGCCTCTTGCCGCCCGGGATGCCGCCCCCGATCTTGTAGACGATGTCCCGCAGGGGCATGCCCATGGGCACCTCGACCAGGCCGGTGTTGGTGATCTTGCCCACGATCGAGAAGATCTTGGTGCCCGAGCTCGTCTCGGTGCCGATGCGGGTGAACCAGTCGGCGCCGTTCTGGATGATCAGGGGCACGTTGGCCCAGGTCTCCACGTTGTTGAGCACGGTGGGCCGGTTCCACAGCCCCCGCACGTTGGAGCGGATGTACTTGGGCCGGGGCTCGCCCACCCGGCCCTCGAGGGCGGTCATGAGCGCGGTGGACTCGCCGCACACGAACGCGCCCGCGCCCCGGTGCACCTTCACCCGGAACGAGAACCCCGACCCCAGGATGTCGTCGCCCAGGAGCCCCAGCTCCTCGGCCTTCTGGATGGCCAGGGTCACGTTCTCCACGGCCAGGGGGTACTCCTGACGCACGTACACGTACCCCTCGTGGGCCCCCACCGCGTAGGCGCCCAGGATCAGGCCCTCGAGCACGGCGTGGGGGTTGCCCTCCAAGAGGCTCCGGTCCATGTACGCGCCGGGGTCGCCCTCGTCCGCGTTGACCACCACGTACTTGACCGGGTCGGGGGCGTTGCGGGTGCCCTCCCACTTGATCCCGGCCGGGAACCCGCCGCCCCCCCGGCCCCGCAGGTTGGCCCGCTTGACCTCGTCGAGCACCTGCTCCGGGGTCATCTCCGAGAGGGCCTTGGCCAGGGCCGAGTACCCGCCGATGGCCACGTAGTCCTCGATGCTCTTGGGGTCGATGCTCCCGTTCGACCCGAACACGATGCGCTGCTGGTGCTTGTAGAAGGGGATCTCGTCCTCCCGGGCGAGGGGGTCGCCCGAGTCCGGGTCCACGTACAGCAGCCTCTCGACCCGTTCGCCGGCCTTGACGGTCTTCTCGATGATCTCGGGCACGTCGGCGGCCGTGAGCTGGAAGTAGCAGACCGACTCGGGCTGGATCACGAGGATCGGGCCCCGCTCGCAGAACCCGTGGCACCCGGTCAGGCGCAGGTGGACCCGGTCGGCCAGGCCCTGCTTTGCGAGCTCCACCCGGACGGCCTCGGCCACGTCGTTGCAGCCGCAGGCGTGGCAGGCGGAGCCGGCGCACAGGGTGATGCACGGCTGGTCCGGGGCCCGGTCGGCGAGAACGGCCTTCCGGAACGCTTCCAGTTCGGCCGGGGAGTGCAGGCGTTCCATGGTTTCCCTCAGTCGTGGTTCCGAAGGGCCTCCGCCGTTTCGGCAGGGGTCATCTTCCCGTAGGTCTTGCCGTCGATCTCCATGACCGGGCCGAGGGCGCAGCAGCCCAGGCAGTTGACCGTCTCGAGGCTGAACTTGAGCTCCAGGTCGGTCTCGCCCGGCTTGATGCCGGTGGCCTCCTGCACCGCGTCGAGCACCCGCTGGGCTCCCCGCACGTGGCAGGCCGTGCCCATGCACACGTGGATGCGGTGCCGGCCCTTGGGAACCGTGCTGAACGCCTTGTAGAACGTGGCGATGTGGAGGATCCGCGACAGGGGCACCCGGAGCCGTTCGGCGACCCGCTCGAGGGCCTCCTGCGGAAGCCAGTTGTTCTCGGTCTGGATGTCCAGGAGCACCTGGATGAGGTAGCTCTCGTCCGCTCCGTACCGGTCGATGATCTGATCCACCCGTGCGATGTCCATGTCGTCGTCCACCCTGTTAAGCCGGCGGTGAAACCGTCGCGATCCCCTCCCTGCTCGGGAGGGCGAGGGGCCTGCCGGAGAGCGTGATGCGGGGCCTTCGCCCCGCTGGGCGGCCAGGCTGCTAGGCAGCCGGGCGGCTCTCGGGCCCGCCAAATAATCGGGGTATGGTCTAGTCTCTAGTTTCTTGTCTCTAGTTTCTGGCCTCTGGCCGGCCGGAGGCAGGTCCCTCGCCCCGTCTCGGGAAAAACGCGCCCGGTTTGCTGCCGGGTTGCTCAACCGACGGATCCCAGTGCGTACCGCTTCTGGGAGAGGTCGTACCGGATCACCCCCCGGGCCACTGCCGCGGCCAGGTACCGGGACGCCTCGGAGGGGCTCAGGCCCAGGCGCTCCGCGATCTCTGCCGTGGCGAGCGGCGAGGCGCGAAGGAGCAGGGCCACCCGGGCCATGATCCACTTCTCCACCACCGCCTCGTCGATGACCCGGTCCACGTCGTGGTGCGCGAAGAACGCCTCGTAGGCCTCCGGGGACGGCAGCCCCGGGTTGAGCTTCTCCGCCAGGATCATCCGCAGGTACGGCACGATCGACTCCAGGGCGTCGAGGCCGTTGCGCAGGCGGTCCGGGTCGAGCCCCTCGCTCCGGCCCAGGGGGCCCAGCTCGCGGACCTGCGCGGTGAAGGCGTCGGTGGCCTCGGCGAACCGCGCGCCCTCGCCGCTGGAGAGGAACTCGATCCCGATCCGCCGCGGGTCGAGGCCCAGGCGCTCGAGGAGCCGCTTGCAGAGGTGGGTGAGCCGCAGCGCGTGGAAGTTCCCGTGGGTGGTGTAGTTGCACTCGCCGAGGCGGCACCCCACGATGAACACCCCGTCCGCGCTCTTGGAGAACGCCCGGAGCACGAACCCGAGGTCCACGCGTCCCGTGCACATCACCCGCACGAGCCGAATGTCAGCCTTGTACTGTAGCCTGGAAACTCCGGCTAGGTCCGCAGACCCGTAGCCTCACCAGTGGCAGACGAAACCCAGGATCTTCGCTTGATACTCCTGAGCCATGTTCGTCCTCCTTGTGGAATCGGTCGTCGGTCGTCAGTCGTCGGTCACCCGTCACCCGTCACTCGTCACCGATCGTCGGTCACCCGCCGGCCAGGGCGGCGTCGATCTGGCCCTCGAACTCGTCGTCGGTGAAGTGCTTGAGCGAGATCGCGCCGGTGGGGCAGACCACGTTGCACAGGCCGTCGCCCTTGCACAGCACCGGGTTGACCTCGGCTCGGCCGTTGGCGCCCAGCTCCACCGCGCCGTAGGAGCACGCCGCCACGCACTGGCCGCACGAGACGCACTTGTCCTCGTCCACCACGCACACCGCGCCCGAGGCCACCACCGTGTCGTGGGACAGCAGGGCCACCACCCGGCCGGCCGCGCCCTGGGCCTGGCTGATCGTCTCGGCCAGATGCTTCGGGTACTGGGCGGCTCCGCACAGGTACACGCCGTCGGTGGCGAAGTCCACGGGCCGGAGCTTGACGTGGGCCTCCTTGAAGAACCCGTCCGGGCCCAGGGCCACCTGGAACATCTGGGCCACCTGGGGGTTGTCCTCGCGGGGCACCGCGGCCGCGGCCAGGGACACCACGTCGGCGTCGATGGCGAGCTCCTTCCCGAGGATCGGGTCGGTCACCCGGACCCGCAAGACCTTGCGGCCCCCTTCCTCCACGGCCGCCACCTCGGGCCGGGCCTCGGGCACGTACCGGATGAACGTGACGCCCTTGCCCGAGGCCTCCCGGTAGGCGTCCTCCCGAAGGCCGTAGGTGCGCATGTCGCGGAACAGCACGTACACGTCCGCGGCAGGGTTGACCTCCTTGAGCCTGAGGGCGTTCTTCACGGCGTGGTTGCAGCACACCCGGGCGCAGTAGTTGCGCTCTTCGTTGCGGCAGCCCACGCACTGGATCATCGCCACGCTGCCGGCCCCCAGCAGCCGCTCGTCGTCCCGGGCCAGGGCCTCCTCCAGCTCCAGGTGGGTCATCACCCGCTCGTCCTGGCCGTAGAGGTACTCGGTGGGGCGGTGCTCGGCCGCGCCCGTGGCGATGACCGTGGCCCCGTGGTGGAGGTCGCGCACCCGGCCCCGCACCTCGACCCGGGTCACGAAGTTGCCCACGTAGCCCCACGCGTCGGTGACCTTGGCGCCGGTGAGCACGTGGACCAGGGGGTGGCGGTACACCTTCCACACCAGGTCCCGCACGAACGCCTGCACGTCCAGGCCCTCGAGCGTGTGCTGGAGCCGGCTCGCCGTGCCCCCGAGCTCCCGCTCGCGCTCCACCAGGTACACGGGGTGGCCCTGCTCGGCGATGTGCAGGGCCGCGGTCATGCCGGCCACGCCGCCGCCCACCACCAGGGCCGCCTTGGTGACCGACAGGTCGAACTCCTGCAGCGGCTCGAGCCGGGCGGCCCGGGCCACGGCCATGCGCACCAGGTCCAGGGCCTTGGGGGTGGCCCGGTCCTTCTCCTTGGCGTGCACCCAGGAGCAGTGCTCCCGGATGTTGGCCATCTCCAGGTAATACTGGTTGAGGCCGGCCTCCTTCAGGGTGTCGCGGAACAGCGGCTCCAGGGTCCGGGGGGAGCACGCCGCCACCACCACCCGGTTGAGGCGCTGCTCCTGGATCACCTTGGTGATGTCCTGGGCCGAGTTGGTGGCGCACGAGAAGAGCTGCTCGTCCGCGAACACCACGTGGGGGAGCTTGCGCACCTCCTCCACCACCGAGGGCACGTTCACGATCCGGCCGATGTTGGCCCCGCAGTGGCACACGAACACGCCGATGCGAAGCTCCTCGGCCGAGGTGTCCCGCTCCAGGGGGTAGCGCCGCTCCGTGGCCAGCTTGCCGCGCCGCCGGTCCAGGAGCCGGCCGCACTGGGACCCGGCCGCGCTGGCGCTGAACACCGACTCGGGGATGTCGGTGGGGCCCTGGAACGCGCCGCTCACGAACACCCCGGGCCGGCTCGTCTCCACCGGGTTCGAGGGGGATGCCTGCACGAACCCGTGGTCGTTGAGGTCCACGCCGAAGGTCTCGGCGAGCCGCTCCACGTCGGCCGGCGGGGTGAGCCCCACCGACAGCACCACCAGGTCGAACTCCTCCTCCTTGACGCCCTCGTCCGGGGTGCTGTAGCGCACGGTCACGTTCTTGGTCTCGGGGTCCTCCCGCACGATCGATGCGTAGCTGCGGATGAACCGGACCCCGGGCAGGGCCTCGGCGCGCTGGAAGTAGGTCTCGAAGTCCTTGCCGTAGGCCCGGATGTCGTTGTGGAACACCGTGCACTCGACCCCGTCGTCGTGCTCCTTGGTCAGGAGCACCTGCTTCTGGGTGTAGGTGCAGCACACGGCCGAGCAGTAGCTGTTGGCGCCCTCGCGCACCTGGCGGGAGCCCACGCACTGGAGCCACGCCACCCGGCGGGGGTGCCTCAGGTCGGACCGGCGCAGGATCTGGCCCTGGAACGGCCCGGTGGCGCTCATGAGCCGCTCGTAGTCCATGCTGGTCACGACGTTGGCGAACTCGCCGTACCGGTACTCCCGGAGCAGCTTCGGATCGTAGGGCTCGAACCCGGGCGAGAGGATCACCGCCCCCACCCGGACCTCCCGGGTCTCCTCGGACTGGGTGAAGTCGATCGCTCCGGCCTTGCACACGGCCGAGCAGATGCCGCACTTCTTCTCTTTCAGGTACAGGCAGCTCTCGTCGATGTACGTGATGAGCGGAACGGCCTGCGAGAAGTAGACGTGGATGGCCTTGTTGAGGGAGATCTCCTGGTTGAACGGGTCCGGGTACTGCACGGGGCAGTACTCCACGCACACCGTGCACCCGGTGCACTTATCCTCGATGACGTACCGGGGCTTCTTCTTCAGGACGACCCGGAAGTTTCCGGCCTCGCCCCGGACGTTTTCCACCTCGGTGTAGGTGAGGACCTCGATGTTTGGCTGCCGGCCGACCTCGACCAGTTTGGGCGAGAGAATTCACATGGAGCATTCGTTGGTGGGGAACGTCTTGTCCAACTGCGCCATGTGGCCGCCGATGGAGGGGCCCGACTCCACCAGGTACACCTTGAACCCGGCGGAGCTGAGGTCGAGCGCGGCCTGGATGCCGCTGACGCCGCCTCCCACCACCAGCACGTCGCCGAACTCGCCGTCTCCGAGCTTCCTGAACACCCCTTCCGCCTGCAGTCGGTCCACCAGTTCCTTCGCCATGTCCTCCGCCTCGTTCCGGGTCTAGTGCGTGTTGGTGACGAGTCGCCCCGGGGCAGACGTCCTCCTCCCCCGGGGATGCCGGTCTCCGGGACCGGGGCCTACAGGGCCTCCCTCACGATCTCGGTGAGGTCCATGACCCTGAGCGCGTCGTCGCCCTTGAGGGCGAGCCGGCTGTCCTCGAAGTTGGAGATGCAGTAGGGGCACGACGTGGCGAGCACCCGGGCCCCCGCGTCCAGGGCCTGGGCCACCCGCAGGTCCGAGAACCTCTCGCCCTTGGGGGTGTCCATCCAGATCCGGCCCCCGCCCCCGCCGCAGCACAGGCTGTCCTCCCGGTTGTCGGCCATCTCCACGAGCTCCACCCCGGGCACGCGCCGGAGGACCTCGCGGGGCTCGTCGTAGAGCCCGTTGTGGCGGCCCAGGTAGCAGGGGTCGTGAAAGGTGACCTTCAGGGGGACCTCGCGGGTGAGCTCGAGCCGGCCCCGCTCGATCAGGTCGAGCAGGAACTGGCTCATGTGGACCACCTCGAAGTGGACCATGAACTCGGGGTACTCGTTCTTGAAGGTGTGGTAGCAGTGGGGCGACGACACGAGCACCCGGCGCACCCCCCGGTCGATGAACGCCTTGATGTTCTGCCGGGCCAGCTTTTTGAACGCCTCCTCGTCGCCCGCCTTTCGGATGCTCTCGCCGCAGCAGCTCTCGGCCTCGCCCAGGATGCCGAACTCCACCCCGGCCCGCTGGAGGATCTCGGCCGTGGCCGCGGCCACCTTCTTCAGCCGGCTGTCGTAGCTGAAGTAGCAGCCGGCGAAGTAGAGGATCTCCATCTCCTCGGAGAACGGCCGCACGCCCAGGGCCTCGGCCCAGGCCCCCCGGGCCTCCCGGGGCTCCCCGAAGGGGTTGCCCTGGGTGCTCAGGTTGCCGCTCACCCCCCGCACGGGCCGCACGTTCTCGGGGAACACCCCGTACTCCGTGGCGATCCGCCGCAGGGCCATCCCCGAGTCGATCTGGCGCACGTCCCGGGGGCAGCGCTGGGGGCACCGGCCGCAGGTGGTGCAGCGCCAGATCTCCTCGTTCTCGATCTCGGTCATGCCGAACGCGGCCTGGCGCACGATCTTTCGCATGCTGAACCGGCGCACCCGGTTCCACGGGCACACCACGTCGCACATGCCGCACTGGAAGCAGCGTCGGAACGCCTCGCCGCCGGCGCCTTCGATCAGCTCGGCGATCTCTTTGTAGTCGGCTACGTTCTCCACGGGACACCCCTCGTCACGGCGGGACGGGCCGGATCAGTCCTTTTTGGCGAGCCGGGCCACGGTCTCGAGCACCTTGTCCATGCCGAACCGGTCCACGAGCGACTCGAGCCCCAGCTCCACCTCCTCGGGCCGCGGCTCCTCCTCCGCCTCGTCCACCTCGACCTCCACCTCTTCGTAGGTCAGGGCGTCCACGAGGCACCACTTCACGCACAGGGGCTCGTCCACCTCGGGCACGCTCTCGCACATGTCGCACTTGAGCGGGAGCCCCGAGTCGGGCTCCTTGAAGTCGGCCCGGGAGGGGCAGGCCGCCCGGCAGAAGGCGCACTCGTCGTAGAACTTGCCCTCCAGGGTGTAGGTGTTGCGGCCCATGCACTCGGCCGGGGTGTACTCGCCGGCGTACACCGGCAGGTAGATGTCCCGCAGGGGATCCGTGATCACCCGGATGCGGGCCCGTGCCGGGTTGTTCGTGCTGTACTTGGGCGACGCGTGGAACGCCGAGCAGATCATCTCGCAGGCCCGGCAGCCGTTGCACTTGTCCGCATCCACGTGGATGCGCTTGATGATCTTGGTCTTTTTCGTCTTCTCAGGCATGTCGGAACCACCTCTCCGGTTCGATCACTCTGCCGGCGTCTGCTCGGTCTTGGGCTGGGCCCCGGAGGCGTCCTCCTCCTTGAGGATTCCCCGCTCCAGGAACTCCTGGGCCACGTAGTCCAGGCCCAGGGCCTCCAGGGTCTCCTTCGTGGGGATGCCGTCCTCGTTCCACCCCTTGAACTTGTAGTAGGTGTCCAGGAGCTCCTTCTCCAGCTCGGGGAACCGGTGCTTCCAATGGTTCTCGGGGGGCTTCTCGTCCTTGCGGCGCATGCCCCGGCGGATGTTGTTGGCCCGCACCAGGGTGCGGTAGCGCCGGGCCGCCTGTTTGAGCGTGTCCTCGTCCATCTCGAACCCGGCTCCGGCCGAGATGATCTTGGGGTAGTTGTGGATGTGGTACGGGGGCTTCAGGGGGAACGACGACAGCCCGGCGCACATGCCCAGGGCGTCGTCGATGTAGTGCATCATCTCCTGCCAGTCCACGATGTCGCAGCACATCTGGGGGGTGGGGTAGTAGGGGATCGAGTTCTTGCCCCGGGGCTCCCAGTCCACGAAGTACTGCTTGAACCGGTCGTCCGGCACCTGGAACCAGTCCTTCACGAACTCCTCGCGCTGCTCCCGGGTGGGGAAAGGGGCCTGGGGGAACTGGCCCTCGATCTGGGTGATGTTGATCTTCTCCCCCGTGCTGTACATCAGGAAGTAGATGGGGTTGAGCATCGAGAGCTTGAGCGGGAGCTGCTCGTGCTTCTTGATGGTGTTGTGGGCGTAGGCCTCCGCCCCCTTGCCGATCCGCTTCGCGGCCCAGTAGGTGCCGTCGGCCAGCACGTCTCCGATGCCCTCGCGCCGCACGATCCGGTCCAGGAGCCAGTAAAAGCGCTCCTCGTTGTCCTGGGGGAACCCTGGCATGTCCTCGTCGGTGAGGATCCCGTTCTCGTAGAGCTCCACGGCGAACGCCATGACCTGGGGAGTGGAGAACCCGTCCACCCCGTACTCGGTGGCCCGCTGGGCGATCCGCAGCCCGAACTCCAGGTCCGAGAAGGCCGCCATCGTGTAGGTGAGCTTGGAGAAGCACTTCATCATGTAAGTGGGCGTGCCGGGCAGGCTGAGGGTGGCCCCGCACTTCATGGGGCAGTTGTAGCAGCTGATCAGCCGCTTGCGGGCCTTCTCCATGGTCTCGGTCCACTGCTTCTCGATCTCCTCGGTCCAGAAGCCCTTGCGCCGGACCCGGGAGTTGCCCCACATGAAGTTCTCGGTGTGCCACTTCTCGTCGTGGATCGCCATCTCCTGGGGGGAGCCCAGGCCCGCCAGGATCGGCATGACCCCCTTGATGGGGTTGGCGGCGCGCCACTTGATATAGTCCATCACCTCGTCGCACAGCCGGATGAACTCGTCGGGCCGGGCCACGCTGATGTCGCCCGTGCCGCGCACCGCGATCGCCTTGACCCGCTTGTCGCCCATGACCGCGCCGAGGCCCTGGCGGCTGGCGCTGGACCGGCCCTGCTCAATGGAGGCGAAGTAGACCCGGTTCTCCCCGGCCAGGCCGATGGCCGACACCTGGGCCCTGGGCTCGTTCAGCTCCTTCTTGATGATCTCGGCGGTCTCGATGGCGCCCTTGCCGGCCAGGTGCCGGGCGTCGCGGATCTCCACCTTGTCGTTGTGGATCCAGATGTACACCAGGTCCGGGGCCTTGCCCCTGAGGATCACCTTGTCGTACCCGGCGTACTTGAGCTCCGGCGCCCAGAACCCGCCCATCATCGAGAAGGCCATGAGCCGGGTCTGGGGGGAGATGGTCGAGACGATGGTGCGGTTGCACCCGATGGCCGGGGTGCCGCACAGCAGCCCGGCGCTGAAGATCAGAAGGTTGTCCTCGGAGAACGGCTCCACCTCGGGCGGCACCCGGTCCCACAGGATCTTCGCGTTGGTGCCCAGCCCGCCCAGGTACAGCCGGGTATCCTCGGGGTCGGTGACCACCTTCTCGATGTTCCCGCTGGACAGGTCGATCTCCAGGTTGACTCCGGTTTCCGCGTACCTCATGGTTTCCCCTTGTTCGAGTCGGGATCGATGCCTTGGGCGCGCCGGGAGCCTCCCGACCCGGGCCCCGCGGCGGATCCGCATGGCCCGGCGGGCGGTGGGGGCCGGGCCGTGGATCGCGTGTGAAGAAACGTTGCCGCATGGCTGCAAGGACTATGCCGGGCCCCGCGGCTCGGCAGGGCGGCCGGAGTGTGGTGTGAGGATGCGGGGAGGACGTGCGGGAAGCGGTAGAAGTTGACCGGTTCCCGGGTGAAGAGTGATCGGAAGGGCCGGGGCCTCCTGAGGAAAGGAGGGGCTTCGGGAGGAGGATCCGCATGGGACCCAACCGGTTCGAACCCATTCCCGTCCCGTTTCGGCCGCGGTGGGCCGGGGAGAGGGCCCGGCGGAAAGGGGGCCGGAGCCGTGGGACGGCCTTGCTCGTGATCGCCGCCCTGATCCTGGGCCTCGCTCGGGCACGGGCGGCCGCGCCTCCGCGGGCCGCCGCCGGGCCCCGGATCTCGCTGTACGCGTACGGGCCGTTTCCTTCGGGGGCCGAGGTGCGGCTGGGTGCCGTGGCGGACGCGCCTGGCCGGCCGGGAAGCGGGGCCGAGGCCGATCCGGTGGTGCGCAGAGCGTGGGCGAAGCAGGGATTCCGGGTCGAGGGAGCGGGATCCACGACCTCCCCGCCCGGCCCAGACGGGGGTCTGGCCTGCTCGGCCCGGCTCACCGAGTGGTGGGAGACGACGACCCGCCGGCCCCAGGTCCTGGCCCCGGCCGGCAGCGGGGCGTGGGCGGACCTGCCCCCCGAGCGCCGCACCCGGGCCAGGGTGGGGCTGCGGATCGAGTGCGTCCGGTCGCCCCCCGGCCGCACCGTGCTCCAGGCCACGGCCGCGGCCGGTCCGGCGGACGCTCCCGCCGAGGTCCTGATGGCCGATCTCGTCTCGGCCGTGATCCGCCGGTGGCGCGAGGCGGCCGCCGCGCCGAAGTGATCGCCCAGGTATCGCGTTTGCCGATGCGATCCGCGTCGGGGGTTCGAAGAACCGATTGGTCTTTCGGGGCGAGGGGGTGGTAGGTGTGTTGCCCCGGCGGGTCGGCGCCGGTCCCGGCAGGCGGGGCGGCCGGCCGGAGGATGCCCTGGGAACCCGATGGGAGGAGAATCGTGAAGCGGATCGCGTACTTCGTGGCAGCGGCGGTGATCTTGGGCCTGGCGGGATCGGCCGGGGCGGGGTATCCGCCCGAGGTCTCGGGCCGGCTGGTGATGACGTTCGACCTGTCGGACCACCCGGCCGAGAAGACCACCCACCTGTGGGTGCCGTACCCGGTGTCGGACGGCCGGCAGTACGTGACCGACGTGCGGGTCGAGGGAGACTACGCCAATGCCGAGGTGGTGACCGACCGGGTGTACTCCACCCCCATGCTCCACGCGGTGTGGCCGGCCGGGGCGAGGAGCCGCCGGCTCACGTTCTCGTTCCGGGTGGACCGGATCGAGGTGGCCCAGAAGGACCTCCCGGCCCTGGATGCGCCCGACGCCCCTTGGAACCCCAGGGACTTCGCGCTGTGGCTGCGGCCCTCGGCGCTGGTGCGCACCTCGGGGGTGGTGGCCGAGACCGCCAAGCGGATCGTCGCGGGCAAGACCACGGTGCTCCAGAAAGCCCGGGCGGTGTACGAGTGGACGTGCCGCAACACGTACCGCAACCCCAAGACCCGCGGGTGCGGGGCGGGGGACGTGTGCCGGCTGCTGGAGGAGGACCCCGGCGGGAAGTGCGCCGACATCTCGTCGGTGTTCGTGGCCCTGGCCCGGGCCGCCGGGGTGCCGGCCCGGCACGTGCTCGGCACCCGGCTCGGCCGGGAGGACGGCCAGGACGTGACCACCTGGCAGCACTGCTGGGCCGAGTTCTACCTGCCCGGGTATGGGTGGGTGGTGGTGGACCCGGCCGACGTGCGCAAGATGATGCTGAAGCGCGGCCTTGGCCGCGAGGATCCGGTGCCCGAGGACCTGATGGAGTACTACTGGGGCGGGGCCGACCCCTACCGGGTGCGGCTGGCCGTGGGCCGGGACGTGGTTCTGAACCCTCCCCAACAAGGGGGGCCGCTGAACTACCTCATGTACCCCTACGCCGAGGTGGGGGGGAAGGCCGTCGACTGGCTCGATCCCAAGACGTTCCGCTACGAGATCCGCTACGAACAGGGAGAGAACTGACGGCGGTCGTCGGTAGGGGGCCTTCGGCCCGCTGGGCGGCGCAAAAGCTGGAAAGTTAGAAGGCTAGGGGGCTTGAAGGCCAAGAACTCCCAGGGGCGGGGCGTGGTGTTCCGGCCGCCCCTCGGGGCCCCAGGGGGGCGGCTAGAGACTAGTGCAGCGTTTCCGAAATCTCGTGGTTTTTCCAGGGGGTGGGGCTGGGGGCCCCTCCTTCGCTGAACGGCCTCGCAGGGGCCGCCTCGGCGCGGTCCGCTGCGGCGCGTGAGGGCACGCGCCGCGGCCGCTCCCCTGGCGCCGGGCGGCCCGGGCTGCTCGGCCGTCGCGCTTCGTCGGAGCCCCCAGCCCCACCCACGCAATCCGCATACGTTTTTGCGAAACGGAACACTAGAAACTAGAGACTAGACCATGCTTTCCGGATCGGGAGGTGGAGGTGCAGGTCCCTTGCCCCTCTGAGCAGGGGGACCATAGCTTTGAATGCAACTTGGTATGAATGCGCCCCCTTCGGTGCCGTCCTCGCCGGGTCAGGGGCGGGCCGCCTCGGCCGCGATCCGGTCCACCCGGGCGACCAGCCCGGCCAAGACCTCCTTCCAGACCGGGCCGTAGTCGTAGGCCCAGCGGTCGTAGTCCTCCCAGCGCACCACGTGGGTGACCTCCACGGTCTCCCGCCGGACCACGGGCTGCCGCCCCTCCACGGAGGCCTCGATCTCGGCCGTGAGGCGCAGGGTCTTTCGGATCTCCTCGGGGATGGCCAGGTTGCTCTGGTCCAGGGCGAGGGGCCCGGGCATGCCCAGGGACGCCAGCCTCACGGGCGGGGCCCTCCTCTCCGCACCGATCTCGTCGTACCCGGCCTGCAGGTCCAGCACCGACACGTCCATCACGAGCGCCTGTCGGGCCGTGCGGGTGCCCCGCTCTTGGGCCCAGATCGCCAGGGCGCCCGACACGTCCCGGCCCACCCGCAGATGCACGTAGGTCTCGCCCGGCCCGGCGAGCACGGGGAACGGGTCGGGCACCCGGATCCGGGTCTCGACCGCGATCCGGTACGGAAGGGGGGCCTGGGGTTGCCGGGGTTGGGGCACGGTGGCGCAGCCGGCCGCCAGGGCGAACGCCGCAGCCACGACGGGCAAGGACGCAAACGGCTTCATGACGGGCCTCCTTGTCTTTCCCCACGGGCGGGGTCCGGTGTCGCGGCCTTCGGGGGGGACTCCCCTCCCAAGAGGCACGCGGCATCGCCGGCCGCCTCCTCCTCGCTGCCCAGCATCTGGGCCTCGTAGATGTACTCCGTGAGCCGTCGGCCCACCTCGGACGGGTCCATGTCGAGCCGGGCCATCCCGGTCTCCCGGGCGGCCCGGGCCACGGCCTCGGCCACCCGGGGGGGCACCGAGAAGTCCATGGCGTCGGGGATGATGTGGTCCGGAGCCAGCCGGTCCGGGGCCACGGCCTCGGCGATGGCGTGGGCCGCGGCGATCTTCATGGCCTCGTCGATCTGGCGGGCCCTGACGTCCAGGGCCCCCCGGAAGATGCCGGGAAACGCCAGGCAGTTGTTCACCTGGTTGGGAAAGTCGCTGCGGCCGGTGGCCACCACCGCTGCCCCGGCCTGCCGGGCCTCGGGGGGCAGGATCTCGGGCACGGGGTTGGCCAGGGCGAACACCACGGGGTCGTCGGCCATGGTGCGGATCATCTCGGGGGTGAGGGCCCCGGCCACCGACAGCCCGATGAACACGTCGGCCCCCCGGATCGCGGTGCCCAAGGGGCCCTTGATCCGGTCGAGGTTGGTCCGCTCGGCCACGGTGGCCTTGTAGGGATTCATCCCTTTCTTGCGGCCCCGGTACAGGGCGCCGGTGCGGTCGCACACCACGATGTTCTCCGCCCCCGCGTCCAGCAGGAGCCGGGTCACGGCCAGGGCGGCGGCGCCCGCGCCGTTCACCACGATGCGGGCCGAACCGAGGCTGCGGCCGGTCAGCCCCAGGGCGTTCAGCAGCCCGGCCAGCACGACCACGGCCGTGCCGTGCTGGTCGTCGTGGAACACCGGAATGTCCAGCCGCTCCCGGAGCTTTGCCTCCACCTCGAAGCACCGGGGGGCGGAGATGTCCTCCAGGTTGACCCCCCCGAACGCCGGGGCCAGGGCCTCCACGGCCCGGACGATCTCGTCCACCTCCTGGGTGGCCAGGCACAGGGGGAACGCTTCGACTCCCCCGAAGGTCTTGAACAGGATGGCCTTCCCCTCCATGACCGGCAGCGCGGCCCACGGGCCGATGTTTCCGAACCCGAGCACGGCCGAGCCGTCGGACACCACGGCCACCAGGTTCCCCTTGGCGGTGTAGTCGTACACCCGGCCGGGTTCGGCCATGATCTCCCGGGCGGGCTCCACGGCTGCCTTGGGGGAGTACAGGCCCACGAAGATGTGCTCGTCGCGGATGGGGATCTTGGGGGTGATCTCCACACAGCCGTGGTACTTGCGGTGGAGGTCCAAAGACTCCTCCTCCACCCCGACGCCCCGACGCACGCGGGCGTGGGGACCCATCTCGTACCAGGCCCGATCCCCCTCGTAGAGGAAGACCCGGAGCCGCTCCGCCACGGCGCCGGGATCGGGCGCGGTGCCGGCCATGCCGGAGTCCACGGCGGCCCGGGCCACGGCCTCGGCGATGGCGGGGCCCACGAGCAGGTCCAGGGGGTCGGGTAGGATGTGGTGGGACGACAGGCTGTCGTCGTGGACCAGGCTGGCCACCGCGTCCACGGCCGCGTTGAGCATGGCCGTGTTGATGTCGGCGCACCGCACGTCCAGGCACCCGCGCAGGAACCCGGGGGTGACGGTGGACGACCGGATCTGCACCGGGAACACGCTGGTGCCCGAGGCGTACACGGCCGCGCCGGCCCCCTCGGCCTCGTCCGGGCCGATCTCGGGCTCGGGCAGGGCCAGCGCGAACACCACCGGCCGGTCCGCCATGGTCCGGACCATGTCGCCGGTGAGCACCCCGGGTGCCGACAGCCCGATGAACACGTCGGCGCCCCGGATGACCTCCTCCAGCGGGCCCCGCAGGCCCTCGGGGTTCGTGCGCCGGGCCAGCAGCATCTTGGCCCAGTTCATGTGCTCGAGGCGGCTCGGGTACAGGGCCCCGCGGGTGTCGCACAGCACGATGTTTCTCGCCCCCAGCCGCAGGAGCCGCCGGGTGGTGCCGGTGCCCGAGGCCCCGGCTCCGGCGATCACGATCTTCACCTCGTCCAGCCGCTTACCCACCACCCGCAGGGCGTTCTTCAGCGCCGCCGCCACCACGATGCCGGTGGCGTGCTGGTCGGAGTCGAACACCGGGATCGGCAGGGCCCGCCGAAGCCGGTACTCCACGGAAAAGCAGTCCGGAGCCCGGATGTCGTCCAGCACCACCCCTCCGAAGGTTGGGGTCAGGAGCCGGACGATCTCGGTCAGGTCGTCGGGGGTGCCGGCCCGCACGGCAAAGGGGAAGGCGTCGATGTTGGCGAAGGTCTTGAACGACACGGCCCGGGCCTCGAGCATGGGCAGGGCCGCCTCGGGGGGCACCCGGCCGATGCCGTAGAGGGCCGAGGCGTCGGTGACGAGGGCGATGCTGTCGGCCCGGCTGGTGAGCTCGAACGACTCATTCTCGTCGGAGGCCACGGCCAGGCAGCAGGCCCCCACGCCGGGGGTGTAGAGGCGCGAGAGCACCGAGGTGTCACGGATCGGCACCTTGGACTGGATCCCGATGAGCCCCTGGTACTTGTGGCGGTAGTACAGGCTGGGCGGTCGGTCGTAGAAACGTTCCATCGGAAGGACTGCTCCTTACGTGAGACGTGGAAAGGCCGAAAAGTCCGCCAGGTCCCTGCGGACCCGGCAACGGCCAAGGGGTTTCTCATGCCAAGTCGCATTCGAAGCCAACGGCCCCCAAATCGCCCCTCTGTGAGCTCATCTTGATCGCAAATTGGTATCAGTATTGACCCGGCGACAAGATGGGCCCGCTTTTCCCGGAGGGCGGGGCAAGGATTTCAGGAGACAGACTTCAGCGGACAGAGGACAGGTGTTCAAAAATGCTCCCCCGACTGCCGGGGTAGTCCCCCTCTGTCCACTGGCATCTGAATTCTGGCCCCTGATAAGGCCGCACCCGGCTCTCCGGCAGGTCCCTTGCCCCTCCGAGGAGGGAGCGATAGCGCCTGTGTATCCGCCTGGTCAATAAAAAACGGGCCTATTTTGTCGCCGGGTGACTCCCCTTCCCCGGTGCCCGGCCCTACAGCGACCGAGGGGGATTCAAGGCGCCTCCGGCTTGAGCCGGGTCCCGGCCGGGGGTAGCATCCCCGAGGCGTCGAGCACGACCAAGGCCTGGCGTGCCTCGGCCAGGGCCCGGTCGATGGCCCCTACCTCGCGCCGGCTCAGGCGCTCACCCGGCCCGAGCTCGTGGAGACGGCGGCCTCCGGGCAGCCGGTCCGGGTGGAGCAGCAGGTCCGACAGGGCCTGGAACGCCCGGCGAGCTCCCGGCTCGGGGAGCGCGGCGAGGAGGCGCCGGCAGTTGAAGCTGTAGCAGAACACATACCGCCCCGCGCGGATCTCGCAACCCCGGGGTCCCAGGCCGAAGGGCTGGCGGGTGACCCGCCACTCCGGCGGGGGAACGAACGGCCGGCAGACCCGGTTGACCCATCGGTACCAGGGGTTGTCGAAGGTCTTCCGGCAGTACACCGGCCGGCAACAGGGCGACCGGCAGCCGGGGCAGACCCGGGCCGTGAGCCGATCGATGCGGGCCCGGAGCTCCGCCTCGAGGCGGGCGTAGGACCGGGCCGTGCGCAGGGCGGGCAAGGAGGAGAGCGGCGATGACGGCACGACGAGCACGGGGGGTCCTCGGACGGTATCGGATCGCGGCGGCGTGGCTCATGCTCTCGCTTGCGGGGTGTGCCGTCAACCCGGTGACGGGTCGGCAGCAGTTCGTGCTCATGAGCGAGGAGCAGGAGCGGAGGATGGGCGAGGATGCCTATCCGGTGTACACCCAGATGTCCGAGGGGGAGTTCCCCGATCCCGGACTCCAGCGGTACGTGGCCGAGGTGGGCAAGCGGCTGGCGGCCCTGAGTCACCGGCCGAACCTGGACTACGAGTTCAACGTGGTCAACGCTTCCGAGATCAACGCTTACGCCCTGCCCGGGGGGAAGATCTCGATCACCCGAGGGCTGCTGACCCGCATGGAGAACGAAGCCCAGTTGGCCGCCGTGCTGGGGCACGAGATCGGCCACGTGGCGGCCCGGCACCAGGCGGCCGGGTACACCCGGCAGGTGCTGGCCGGGGTGCTGACCACGGTGGGGGTGGTGGCGCTGGAGACGGCGAGGGTGCAGGGGGGGGATCTCCTTGCCCAGGGAGGGCTGCTCGCCACGAACCTGGTGCTGATGAAGTACAGCCGGGATCAGGAGCGTCAGGCCGACGAGCTGGGCATGGAGTACATGACCGCCGCGGGGTACAACCCCGAGGGCATGGTCCAGGTCATGGAGATCCTGAAGGCCACCCGCGACCGGGAGCCCTCGGCCGTGGAGGCGTTGTTCCTGAGCCACCCCCTGACCTCGGAGCGCCTGGCCCGGGCGCGGGAGGAGGCCGAGTTCCAGCCGAGGCGGCTCAAGACCCCGGAGCGGCTGCGGGCGGAGCCGTTCCGGAAGGCCACGGCCGGGCTTCGGAAGGTGGCGCCGGCCTACGCGAAGATGGACGAGGGAAGGAAGGCCCTGGCCAAGGGAAAGGCCGAGGAGGCCCTGCGCCTGCTGCGGGAGGCCACCGACATGGCCCCCGAGCACGCGCTGATCTGGGCGTTCCGGGCGGCGGCCGAGGCCAAGGCCAAGCAGACGAAAGAGGCCCTGGACTCGGCCGAGCGGGCCGTGTCGTTGGCGCCGAACCTGTTCCGGGCCCGGTTCACCGCGGGGGTGGTGGCGTTCGAGGCGGGCGAGCACGACCGCAGCCTCGAGCACCTGGCCGCGGCCGAGAAGCTCGTTCCGGGACAACCCGCGGTGGCGTTCTTCCGGGGCCGGAACTACGAGGCCCGGGGCGACCGGGACGCGGCGGCCCGGGAGTACGTGAAGGTTCTCAAGAAGGTGCGCAAGGGACCGATGGCCAAGTACTGCTTCCAGCGGCTGTCGGAGTGGGGGTACATCCGCACCCGGGGGTAGTCGGCGGGCTAGAGGCTAGAAACTAGAACCTTGGGGCCGCACCCGGCGCTCCACCAGACCCCCAACCCCGTACTCTGCAAGGGAAAGGGGGCACGGGCCTGGCAATGCTTTCGTTGGAATTCGTATTTGCCGTCGGGTCAAGAAGCCCCGGGTGCGAGAAACTCCCCCTCGAACACGGTCACGGCCGGGCCGGTCAGGAACACGTGGCCGCTCTCCTTGTCCCAACGTACCCGGAGCTCGCCCCCGTCCATGACCACCACCGCCTCCGGGCCGGTCCGTCCGGTCCAGTGGGCTGCCACCACCGCGGCCGAGGCGCCGGTGCCGCAGGCCAGGGTCTCGCCCGCGCCCCGCTCCCAGACCCGCATCCGCAGCCGATCGGGCGAGAGCACCTGCACGAACTCCACGTTGGTGCGGTTGGGAAAGAGCGGGTGGCTCTCGATGCGCGGCCCCATCTCGGCCACGGGGTAGGCGTCGGCGTCCTCCACGAACACCACGGCGTGGGGGTTTCCCATGGAGACGCAGGTCACCTTGGCGTCGGGGCCGTCCATGGGCAGCGGGTGCTCCCTCACGGGGCCCGAGGCGGACACCGGGATCCGCTCGGCGTCGAACGCGGGCCGGCCCATGTCCACCTCCACTTGGGCCCCCACGAACCGGGGAACCACGATCCCGGCCAGGGTCTCCACCCGCAGGCTCTCGCCCGACCATCCCAGGCGGTCGCGCGCGTACACGGCGAAGCAGCGGATGCCGTTTCCGCACATCTCGGCCCGGGAACCGTCGGCGTTGTAGATGTCCATCCGGAGGTCGGCCCGGTCCGAGGTCCGCACCAGCAGCACCTGGTCGCACCCGATCCCGAACCGGCGGTGGGCCATGGCCGGGGCGAGCCGCCCCCAGTCCCCCCAGTCCCGCCGGCGGCAGTCCACCACCACGAAGTCGTTGCCCAGGCCGTGCATCTTCACGAACGGGATTCGCAACGGGGGATCTCCTCTCGTGACGGTCGGGGTTGCGCGCGCTCACCGGGAGCCGGCCAGGGGGGACGACGCTGGATCGGCGGCCGCGGGCAGGGGCGCGCCCACGGCTTCGCAGAACCGTTCCACGAGCCGGTAGGTGATGCCCCACAGCAAGGGTCGGCCCGAGCCCAGAAGGCGGATCGCGGGGTGGCTCCAGTCGGCCCCGCCGAACCGGAACGCCACCACGGCGTGGCGGGAGGGGTCCAGGAGATCCGGCAGGGGCACCCAGAACGCGTCGGCCACCTCGTGGTTCAGCCGCAGTTCGGTTTGCGGGGCCACGCCGTACGCGAAGCACGACACCACCACCGGGAGCCGTTCGGCCCGGTGGGTGCCCAGAGACCCCAGGTACCGGGCCGCGGTCAGATCGAGCCCCACCTCCTCCAGGGTCTCCCGTTCCGCTGCCGCCCGGGGCCCGGAATCGCCGGGATCGATGCGCCCGCCAGGGAACGCCAGATGTCCGGACCAGGGGTCGTCGTGGCGCTCTGCCCGTTCGATGAACAGCATCTCGAGCGCCGTCCCCGCCTCCCGCAGGCACAGGGCCACGGCGGCACGCACCGGGGCCGTGCTGCCCTCGCCGGGAGGGGAGTAGCGGGCCAGGTTCCGTTCGACTTCGTCCAGGCTGTGAACCACAAAACCCTCAATGGGATGGGGCGGCTTGCCGGGGCAGGGTGCCGATGCTATCGTCCGAGCTGGCCCGCCCGGTGGCCGGCGACCGGGACCGAAGACCGAATTGATGGGGCGAGGAGATGCCGGTCCCAGGGGAGTTACCATGGACGAACCCATCCGTGACGAGGAAGAGGCCCGCCGGCTGGCCCGCACGATTGTAAGCGACCTGGCTGCCTACCACAAAGCCGAGGTGGAGCGCGGCATCGTGGAGGACCGCCTGTTCGAGGTGCTGGCGGGACCCATCGAGGAGGGCCGCCGCCACTACCGGGAACGGGTGGCTCCCGACCTGTGGGGCCGGGGGTTTTACGAGAAGGCCCTGGTGGACTTCCTCCTGAAACCCTTCGGCCGGATCAAGAGCCGGATCTGGTAGCGGTCGGTCAGCCGGGCACGGGGACCGTGAGCACGGGCACGGCCGCCGCCTCGGTGACCTCCTGGACGGTGCTTCCGTACAGGGCCTTGGCGAGGCCCTTGCGGCCGTGGTTGCCCATGACCACCAGGTCGATCCCCCGTTCCCGGGCCACCCTTAGAATCTCGCGGGCGGGCTCCCCCGCGGTCACGTACAGCCCCGCGTCCGGTCCCAGGTTCTCCCGGGCGTGATCCCGTAGCCTGCGCAAGGCCTCCTGCTCCTGGTCCGGGACGTCGTCCTCGGGGCGCAGGGCGGGGAGATCGAGCCCCCTGAGCCCTTCCGGGAGCTCCTCGACCACGTACAGGGCCGTCACCTGGGCCCCCAACGCCCGGGCCAGGTTCCGGGCGAACGCGCACACCGCGTTGCCGTCGTGGGAGATGTCTACGGCCACCAGGATGCTGCGGATCTCGTTCGTCGCCATGAAGCCTCTCCTTCGGAGGATGCGGTACCGGGTTCCGATGGATCGCCCCTCGGCGGGGCGGGGCGGCACGGAAATCTACCACGGGTCCACCGGCCGGGGCGAGGGGCGGCGGCCGGGTCGCGCCCGGCTCTCCGGCAGGCGCCTTGCCCCCCTGCTCAGGGGGCCAATGGGCTTGAACGCCACTTGATGAACGCCACGAGGAGGTGCGATGGGCCAGGAGGGGTGTGGCCGGGTCCACCGGTTCACCGTGCCGGCCGAGGCGCGGGGGGAGCGGGTCGACCGGTTTCTGGCCGGCCGGGGGCTGCCGGTGAGCCGCTCGCGGCTCCAGACCCTGGTTGGGCAGGGCAAGGTGCGCGTGGACGGGGCCGCCGTGAAGGCCGGCCGGAAGCTCCGGGGCGGGGAGGAGGTGGTGGTGGAGATCCCGCCGCCCGAGACGTGGGACGTGGAGCCCCAGGACCTGCCGGTCCGGGTGATCTACGAGGACGAGTGGATCGCGGTGGTCTCGAAGCCCAGGGGCATGGTGGTTCACCCCGCGCCGGGTCACCGGGACGGCACCCTGGTGAACGCGCTCCTCCACCGCCTGCGCGATCTGTCCGGGGTGGGCGGGGTGCTGCGGCCCGGCATAGTCCATAGGCTCGATCGGGACACCACGGGTCTGATCGTGGTGGCCAAGGACGACGTGACCCACCGGGGGCTCCAGGCCCGCTTCCGGAGCCGGTCGGTGGAGAAGGTCTACCTGGCCGTGGTGCTGGGGCGGCTGACGGGCGAGGGGGTGGTGGATCGGCCCATCGGCCGCCACCCCACCCAGCGCAAGAAGATGTGGGTGGACGGGCCCCGGGCCCGGCCGGCGGTGACCCGCTGGCGGGCGATCTCCGCCCTGGATGCCGCCACCCTGTTGGAGGTGACCATCGAGACGGGGCGCACCCACCAGATCCGGGTGCACCTGGCGGCCCTGGGCCATCCGGTGGCCGGCGATCCGGTGTACGGCGGAGCCGCGCGGGCCAGGGGGGTGCACGATCCTGCCGCGCGCCGTCGGCTTATGGCGGCTCCGGCCCAGGCTCTGCACGCCTGGCGGCTGGGGTTCGAGCACCCCCGGACCGGAGAGTTCATCCGGTTCACGGCCCCGGTTCCGGAGGACCTGGCGGGGCTGATCCGGGCGCTGGGGGGGGAGGTTCCCGAACCTCCGTGAGCTCGGCCACGAACGATCCCACGATCACCTCGCTCTGGAGTTTGACGGGCATGCGGCGGCCGTCGTCGGTCAGCCACACGAAGATGCGGGCCCCGGGGCTCTTCTTGAAAATCCCCCCGATGCCCTCGATCCGGGGTTCGATCTTCACGGTGGAGAACGACCCCGCCGGGGTGTTCACGGTCTCTCGGCCGAGCACCCGCACGGTGCCGGTGACCAGCTTCTTCCCGTCGGTGATGTCCAGCACCACGGCCCGGTCGTCCGGGAGGGGCCGCACCCGGTACGCGTAGAAGCAGGACAGGGGATCCTGGATCCCTGCGGGGACGAGCAGCTCTTTCTTGAGCTCCCTGTTGCGGAAGTAGCGGGAGGTCCCGGCCTCGGGGTCGAACAGCACCTCCACCTCCCGGGGGTCCCCCCAGCCCTCCTTGGCCCGTTTGAAGTACCGCAACGGGGACAGGGAGACCGGGAGCACCGTGGACTCCACCCGGTTCCGGACCGGGTACACGGTGTCGATGTACGGAAGGGTGCGGGCCCGTGCCCGAAATCGCACGGTGCCGTCGGGACCGGCGAGCACCTCCAGGGTGGCCCGGGCGGCGGGGATCACGCCCCACCGCACCCGGAACTCCAGCCGCTCCCCGATCAGGGCGGGGAGGCGGGGAGGGGGTGGGAGGGCGGGGACCGCCCGGGCCGCGACCAGGACCGAGAGGATGGCAGCGAGGAGCGCGAAGCGATGTCCCATGGGGCGAGCATACCCGAACCGAACGGCGGTTCCCAGTCGGCCTGGCTCGAGGCGCCGGGGCTTTCGGCCGTGAGGGGGCTGGTGCACGGGTTCACCACCAGGGCCGCGGGGAGCTTCTCCGCGGGCCCCCCGGCCGGCTGGCCGGCCGCGGCAGGGGGGCGTCGGCTCCGCCTGCTCCGGCAGGTCCACGGCGCCGCGGTGGTGGGGCCCGAGCACCCCGATCCCCTGCCCGAGGCCGACGCGTGGGCGGGCCGCCCGCCCCCGGGGGTGCTCCTGGGGGTGCGCACGGCCGACTGCGTGCCGGTGATCCTGTGCCACCCCCGAACCCGGACCCTGGCGGTGGTCCACGCCGGCTGGCGGGGCACCGCCGCAGGGGTGGTGACGTCCGCCCTGGAGGCCCTCGGGGCTCCCCGGCAGGAGGTGGTGGCCGCCGTAGGGCCAGCGATCGGGGGGTGCTGCTACGAGGTGGGCCCCGAGGTGGTGCGGGCCCTGGGCCCTGGCCCCTGGGCGACCCGGGCGGGGAGGCGGTGGATCGTGGACCTGCGGGGTCGGGTCGAGGCCGAGCTGGTTCGGGCCGGCGTGCCCCCCGGCCGGATCGAGCGGGTCGGGGGATGCACGGGGTGTGGGGAGGGGTTCTTCTCCCACCGGGCCCGGGCCGACACCGGCCGCATGCTGGCCTTTGCCGGGTGGAGGGAACCGTGATCCGCAACTGGCCGGAGGACCGGCCGATCCGGCTCGTGGGCCTGACGGGCGGCATCGCCACGGGGAAGTCCACGGCGGCCCGCCTGCTCGCCCGGGAGGGGGCGGTGGTGGTGGACGCCGACCGGGTGGCCCGGGAGGTGGTGGAGCCCGACACCCCCGGGCTCCGTGAGATCCGGCGGACCTTCGGCCCCTCGGTGCTCACGGCCGACGGCCAGCTGGACCGGGACGCCCTGGCCCGGGTCGTGTTCTCCGACCCCGCGGCCCGGAAGCGGCTGAACGCGATCCTTCACCCGCTGATCGGCGCCGAGGTGGACCGCAGGGTGGAACAAGCCCTCGCCCGGGACCCGGAGGCCGTGGTGGTCTACGACGTCCCCCTCCTGTTCGAGACGGGGGCCGAGGGACGGTGCGACCTCGTGGTGGTGGTGTACGTGCCGCCCGAGATCCAGCTTCGACGCCTCATGCTCCGGGACGCGTTGGCCGAAACGGATGCCAGGGCGCGGCTCGCGGCCCAGATGCCCATCGACGAGAAGGCCCGGCGGGCCGACGTGGTGCTCGACAACCGGGGCCCCCCGGAGTCCCTGGAAGCCCCCGTCCGGGCGTTGTGGGCGCGCATCCGGGCCCACAATGGGCGGTTTGGGGTTGACAAGACGGCTCCGAGGGGCTAGAAAAGCCGCGACCTCGAGAACGTCAGATCCCAACGCCCCCCGGTTTCTCCCGTCTGGACCCACTCCCTGGGATCGTCAGCGCAACCGAACGACACCCGGACACATCACCGACAGGACCGGCCAGCGTTTCGACTCACGCACAAAAGACGGACCACCGGCCCGGCACCCGCCCCAGAGACGGATGCCGCGTCCCCGAACGACGACGGGTTGAGAACACACGGACCCATCCGGCAATCAGACCCCCAACCTTCCATCATCCGAAATCTGTCGAGACCATGAAAAACAGCGAACGAAAGAGCGGTCGCCGCAATCCGCCCCAGAACGGCAAAGCCGTGCCCATGCACCTCCAGGAGCTCAAAGAGAAGCCCATCGCGGAGCTGACCGAGATGGCGGAGGAGCTGGGTATCGACGACGCCCACCGGCTGCGCAAGCAGGATCTGATCTTCGCCCTGCTCAAGGCCCAGGTGGAGCAGAACGGGAGCATCTTCGCCGAGGGCACCCTCGAGCTGCTGCCCGACGGGTTCGGGTTCCTGCGCTCGCCCGACTACAGCTACCTGCCCGGCCCCGATGACATCTACGTCTCGCCCAGCCAGATCCGGCGGTTCAACCTGCGCACCGGCGACACGGTGGGCGGTCAGATCCGGCCGCCCAAGGCCTCGGAGCGGTACTTCGCCCTGCTGAAGGTGGACAGCATCAACGGCGATCCGCCCGACAAGGCCCGGACCCGGATGCTGTTCGACAACCTCACTCCCATCTACCCCAACGAGCGCCTCAACCTGGAGGTGGAGACGGACCCCACCAACTACTCGATGCGCATCGTCAACCTGATCGCTCCGATCGGCAAGGGGCAGCGGGGCCTGATCGTGGCCCCGCCCCGCACCGGCAAGACGGTGCTCCTGCAGCAGCTCGCCAACGCCATCACGGCGAACCAGCCCGACGTGTTCCTGATCGTGCTGCTGATCGACGAGCGGCCGGAAGAGGTCACCGACATGAAGCGCTCGGTGCGGGGCGAGGTGGTGTCCTCCACCTTCGACGAGCAGGCCCAGCGCCACGTGCAGGTGGCCGAGATGGTGATCGAGAAGGCCAAGCGTTTGGTGGAGCACGGGAAGGACGTGGTGATCCTGCTCGACTCGATCACCCGGCTGGCCCGGGCCTACAACACGGTGGTGCCCCACTCGGGCAAGATCCTCTCCGGCGGGGTGGACTCCAACGCGCTGCACAAGCCGAAGCGGTTCTTCGGGGCGGCCCGGAACATCGAGGAGGGGGGGAGCCTGACGATCATCGCCACGGCCCTGATCGACACCGGCAGCCGCATGGACGAGGTGATCTTCGAGGAGTTCAAAGGCACCGGCAACATGGAGCTCCACCTGGACCGGCGCCTGGCGGACAAGAGGGTGTTCCCGGCCGTGGACATCCAGCGCTCGGGCACCCGCAAGGAGGATCTGCTGCTGCCCCCGTTCGAGCTGAACCGGGTGTGGGTGCTGCGCAAGGTGCTCTCGGCCCTGAGCCCGGTGGACGCCATGGAGTTCCTGCTCGACAAGATGCGGGGAACCAAGTCCAACGCCGAGTTCCTGGAGAGCATGAGCGAGTAGGGCGGCTGGGCGGCTAGTGTCATGGTTCGCACGTTCGTGAATTCCCCGAGGGGGTGGGGCTGGGGGCCCCTCCTTCGCTGAACGGCCTCGCAGGGGCCGCCTCGGCGCGGTCCGCTGCGGCGCGTGAGGGCACGCGCCGCGGCCGCTCCCCTGGCGCCGGGCGGCCCGGGCTGCTCGGCCGTCGCGCTTCGTCGGAGCCCCCAGCCCCACCGCCGGAATGGAGATGCTTTTTTGCGGAACGGAACACTAGGCAGCAGCGATGCTCCCCGACCGGGGACCGACGACCGCTGACCGCCTTACCGGATGAAGTCCAGCCGGTAACGGCTGCGGATGTACTGCAGGAACCAGCCCACCTCTTCCAAGGCCCGCCGGAGGTCGGCTCGCTCCCTCGGGGTGAGGCGCAGGGGGTCCAGGTAGTTGTCGGGGGGGCGGCCTTCCGACAGGTTTCGCACCTGATGGCGCAGCCTCAGCCCCACCAGGGTGGTGAACGCGTCGTCCAGCCGGTCCGCCTCCTCGGCGGACAGCACGCCCCGGTCGCGGAGGGCGTCGAGTTTCTCCCAGGTGCTGCCGTCCAGCACCCCGCTTTCCAGGGCGAGCAGGCTCACCCCTTCCGTCAGGGCGAAGATGCCCGCCTTCTTCATGTCCACCCGGCCCTTGTGGCGGCCCCGGCGCTCCGTGCGGATCCGCCCGAACCACCCCAGGGGCGGGGGAAACCGCACGATGTTCTTCGCCACCCGGGGAAAGAACAGGCTGTGGCGTCGTGTGAGCTCCAGGATGTGCTCCTTGATCCGGCGCTCCAGGCCGGGGTCGCCCCACAGGGTCCTGAGGTCCTGGAACATCCCGAAGTTGACCATGTTCTCGCCGGTGGGCACCGTGACCCACTGCTCCACCCTGCGCAGCCACTCCGACAGGCTGTGCCTCCACTGGGGGTTGGAGGCCATGGTCCCGCCGGGGCAGGGCGGCACCCCGATGGCGATCAGGGTCTCCACCAACCGCACCGAGAACCTCTCCACGTCCCACCGGGCCCCTTCGTCCAGGGCGTCGTCATAGACCGCGGCGCTGTCCTGGTCGGTCCGCAGGGTCTGCTCGCCCCGCCCCTCGCTCCCCAGCACCAGGTACGCGGCCCTCTCCGGCAGCACCACCCCCTCCCCTTCGAGAAGCTCAGCCGCCTTGCGGGTCACCTCGTCGTTGAAATGGGAGATCAGCCCCACCAGGTCCCGGGTGCGGGCCCCCGCCCGCAGGGCGAACCGGACCATCTCGAGCACCCGCCCGTTCACCCGCTTGAGCTCTGACACGGTGGTGGCCCGGGCGATCTCGTCCCGGAGGTAGAGGGGGCTGTTGGTCTGGATGCCGAGGATGTCGGTGCCCGTGACCATGCCCACCATCCGCCCCCCCGCGTCCACCACCAGCAGTCGGTGGATGTTGTGGCGGGCCATCCGGTACACCGCCTCGTAAGCGGGGGCCTGGTCGCCAACGGTCAGGATGGGCGAGCGCATGACCTGCCGGACCCGGGTGTCGCGGATCCTGCCGTCGGAGCGGGCCACGAGGCGCCGGAGGTCCCGGTCGGTCACGATCCCCACCGGAACGCCGTCCTCCTCCACCACCAGCCCCGAGATTCCCCGTTCGTCCATCCGCCGGGCGGCGGCCACCACGGTGTCGTCCGGCAGGCACGTGACCACCGGCCCCTTGCAGATCTCGCGCACCGGTGTGAACAGGAACCCTTCCTCCCTCACGGCCCAACCTCCTTGGGGACCGATCTTCCCCGAACCGGCGGATATTCTCAACGGTTTTCCCGGAGGCGGTCCGAACCCCGTATGGTTCGGGCCCAAAGGGTTTCGGATCGCCACACCTGGCCCCTCCGATATCAAACACGATTTATTTTTCGCTTGACGCAAAACGGGGCGCTTTGTACTCTTGTGAGCCCGGGGCAATACGCTGTTTGGTGTGTGGCTGCCCCGGCATGGCGTTCAGCGAACCCCGGGGGGGCCGGGCGCCGCCCGGAACCGCGGCGGAAAGGAGGGAGGAGCATCGGGAGAGACGCAGCACCATTGTCGAGCAGTACCCACGCAACACCGGAAGGAGGAGCTTCGCCATGGAGCGAAAAACACAACTCGTAGCCTACTGGAAGGAAAACCTGAAGTACATCACCATTTTGCTCGCCATCTGGTTCACCGTGTCGTACCTGTGCGGCATCCTGATCGTCGACGCCCTCGACACGATCCGCATCGGCGGGTTCAAGCTGGGCTTCTGGTTCGCCAACCAGGGCTCGGAAATCATCTTCGTCATCTTGATCTTCGTCTACGTGAAGTTGATGAACAATTTGGATCGCAAATACGGGGTTCACGAGGACTAGGGTCGCCTAGTCAGGTCGATAAGGAGTGATCCATGGGTATTCTTGGTTGGACCTGGATAATGGTGGGGATCACCTTCTCCATCTACATCGGTATCGCCATCTGGGCGAAGGCCGCGACCACGGGCGACTTCTACGTGGCGGAGAAGCAGGTGCACCCCATCCTGAACGGCATGGCCACCGGCGCCGACTGGATGAGCGCGGCGTCCTTCATCTCCATGGCCGGTCTCATCGCGTTCCTGGGCCGCGACGGCGCCATGTACCTGATGGGGTGGACCGGCGGATACGTCCTCCTCGCCATGCTTCTTGCGCCGTATCTCCGGAAGTACGGGAAATACACGGTTCCCCAGTTCATCGGTGACCGGTACTACTCCAACACCGCCCGGGCCGTGGCGATCATCTGCGCCATTTTCGTCTCGTTCACCTATGTGTGCGGCCAGATGCGGGGTGTGGGGGTGGTGTTCTCCCGGTTCCTCGAGGTGCCGATCAACACGGGCGTGGTCATCGGCATGGCCATCGTGTTCATCTACGCCGTGTTGGGCGGCATGAAGGGCATCACCTACACCCAGGTGGCCCAGTACTGCGTGCTGATCGTGGCCTACCTGATCCCGGCGATCTTCATCGCCGCCATGCTCACCGGCAACCCCCTGCCGCAGATCGGGTTTGGGGCCAAGATCAGCGCCAACGGAGCCCAGGTGCTCCACGACGCCTCGGCACAGGGCAAGTACCTGCTGGATGTGTTGGACCAACTCCACAAGGATCTCGGGTTCGCGGCCTACACGGCCGGTAAGCGGCCCACCATCGACGTGTTCTTCATCACCTTCGCCCTCATGGTGGGTACCGCGGGCCTGCCCCACGTGATCATCCGGTTCTTCACGGTGCCGAAGATCCGCGACGCCCGCGCCTCGGCCGGCTGGGCCCTGGTGTGCATCGCCATCCTCTACACCACGGCCCCGGCCGTGGCCGCCTTCGCCAAGACCAACTTCATCAAGACCGTGCACGGCAAGGCCTACACCGAGGCTCCCTCCTGGTTCAAGAACTGGGAGAAGACCGGCCTGATCGCCTGGGTCGACAAGAACGGCGACGGCGTCATGCAGTACGCCCCGGGCAAGCCCTTCAAGGGCAAGCCCAAATTCAAGCAGGGCGAGAAGGGTAAGTTCGGCCAGCTCGTGGTGACCAACGCCCTGACCGACAACGCCAACGAGATCTACGTGGACCGGGACATCATGGTGCTGGCCAACCCGGAGATCGCCAAGCTGCCCAACTGGGTGGTGGCCCTGGTGGCCGCGGGCGGTCTGGCCGCCGCCCTGTCCACCGCGGCCGGCCTGCTGCTGGTGATCGCCTCCTCCCTGTCCCACGACCTCATGAAGGGCATCATCAACCCGGACCTGTCCGAGAAGGCCGAGCTGATGTGGGCCCGGATCGGCGCCGGTCTCGCGGTGGTGGTGGCCGGGTGGTTCGGCATCCATCCGCCGGGGTTCGTGGCCCAGGTGGTGGCGTTCGCCTTCGGTCTGGCCGCCTCCTCGTTCTTCCCCGCGATCATCATGGGGGTGTTCAACAAGAAGACGAACAAGGAAGGCGCGATGTGCGGCATGGTGGTGGGCATCGTGTTCACCGCCGCCTACATCATCTACTTCAAGTTCGTGAACCCCGCCGCCAACAACCCGCAGCACTGGTGGCTGGGGATCAGCCCCGAGGGCATCGGCACGGTGGGCATGATCCTGAACTTCATCGTGATGTGGGTGGTGTCGAAGTTCACCCAGGAGCCGCCCCAAGAGGTGCAGGAGCTGGTGGAGAGCCTGCGCTATCCCCAGGAAGCCCGGTAAGCGGTTCCGCGGCGACCCAGGGCGTGCGGTCCGGCGTTTGCCGGGCTGCACGCCCTTTTTTTGCGCCCGCGAAACGGGCAGAATGGAATGGCTGCAGGGGGTGGGCTTCGGGGAAGGGAATCTCTCGTTGGTCCGGGGCCATTGCCGGGGGCGGGGCAGAAACTCGCTTTCTGGCTTTCCAGCCTTCAAGCTTTCCAGCGGGCCGAAGGCCCTCGACCGACGACCGACCTGACGGAGGTTTCTCACCGATGACACCGATCAGTCGGCCCATCCGGGCCAGCTTTGGGCTCATTCTCGGCGCGGCCGCCGGGGTCAGCCTGCTCACGGGCATCATCCCCTGGGTGTTGGGGCTGGTCCTGTCCGTGGACTCCCTGTGGATCCGGCTTCAGGTTGCGGGGTATCTGAACCTGGTGGCCCTGATCTGGGCGGGGGTGGGGGCGACGGTGGGGGCGTTCCCGGGAAGCCGAACGGGGTCGGGGCTGCTGGGGGCGGCCGGGTTGGCCACCGGGCTCACCCTGGCGCGGGCGGTTCCCCAGGCCCATTGGACGGTGGTGGTTCTCGGGGCGGTGACCGGTTTGGCCTACGGCTCCGTGGGAGGGTTCCTGGTGGGGCGGGTGCTGGAACGGCAGGGGTGATTGGCCCGGCTACGGCCCCCCTGCCGTGAGCCTTCGGATCTCCGCTTCCAGAACCTCGGGAGCCACCCGGCCCTGGTGGCTCCAACGCACCACGCCGGCCGCGTCGATCAGGAACAGCCCCGGGGTGCCGGTGACGCCGTAGGCCGCGGCCGTTGCGAACTCTCCCTGGGCCTTCTCGTCCATGGCCACGGGGACCTCGATCCGGTTGTGGCGGGCGTAGTTGGCCACCGCCCGGGCCATCCGGGTCCCGTCCAGGTTCACGGTGATCACCTGGATCCCGGTCTTTTTCCCCAGGCCCGCCAGGTAGGGCATCTCGTCCTGGCACGGCGGGCAGAACATCGACCAGAACACGAGCAAGGTGGGCCGGGACCCCGGCTCCCCCGGGCTGAAGATGACCGGGTTGCCCCCGGGGTCGCTGAGCAGAAACGGCTCGGCCGGGGCGCCGGGTGCCAGGGGCCCCCTTTCTCCCTGTCCTTGGGGGCAGGGCGCCGGCGTCCCTTCGCCGCACCCCCCGGACGGCAAGAGATCCGGCCCGGAAGAGGGGAGGGGAAAATCCTGAGCCAGGGAGATCCCACCCCATACGAGCAGTCCGAGTGCGACCCCGATCCGGATCCCTCTCACGGCTCTTCCTCCCAAAAAGAGAAATTTGGTACAAGGTGTCTGCCTTGTACCGTGGTTCGAAGAATCGTGCAAGGGAGGGGGGAGTTGAGAAAACAGCGGTTCGGGTCGATTTGGGGGGTGTCTGGCCCGGGGCCGGCGAGTCCGGTATCCTGCGGCCGATCGAGACTCGTTTGGGGCGTCTATGATCCACGAGGGAGGACGCATGGTGCGGCGGCGGTGGCTGGTGGCCGGATGGCTGGGGTTGGCGATGGTGTGGACGGTCGGGGGGGCGGCGCGGGCCGAGTACGGCGGGCTGCCCGGGTACGCCGGCAGCGAGACCTGCGCGGGGTGTCACCCGGAGGTGTACGCCCAGTGGCGGTTGACCCCCCACGCCCGCATGCTGGTGGACACGGCCGAGGATCCGTTCGCGGTGCTGGCCACGGACTTCCACGAGGGGATCCCCTTCCAGCGGGAGGACATCGCCTACACGGTGGGGAGCCACTGGATCCAGAAGTATCTCACCCGGATCGACGGGGTGCTGTACGTCCTGCCCAAGTACTGGAACATCGCGGAGCGCCGGTGGGAGCCGTACTCCATCTGGAACTGGCGCGAGCAGCCCTACAACGTGTACTGCGACGGATGCCACACCGTGGGGTTCGACCCGGAGACCGAGTCGTTCTTCGAGCCCGGGGTGGGGTGCGAGGCGTGCCACGGCCCGGGGAAGCGCCACGTGGAGACCGGCGGACGGCTCTCCGAGATCGTGAACCCGGCGAACCTGCCGCCCGACCGGGCCGTGATGGTGTGCATGGCCTGCCACACCGACGGCATGGACAAGGCCACCGAGACGTACCCGTTCCCCGTGGGATACAAGCCGGGCGAGGATATCAACGACTACTACACCGAGTTCTTCATGCCGAAGCCCAAGAGCAAGGCCTGGTACTGGGGGAGCATGGACTTCCGGGAGCGCAAGCGCATGTGGTACTTCTTCCAGTCCAAGTTCTACTCCACGAACCGGGCCTGCGAGGTGTGCGGGTTCGACCGGGGCATCACGGTCAAGAAGGAGCGCTACATGAGCCGCAGCGAGTACTGCGGCACCTGCCACAAGTTCCGGTTTGAGAAGTTCGAGGCCCACTCGGGCCACCGGCCCGAGAAGGTGGAGTGCACGGACTGCCACGTGCCCAAGATGGCCAAGGGGCCCACCTACTCGATCCACGATCACAAGTTCGACTTCAGCCAGCCGGCCCCGGCCTGCACCGAGTGCCACGAGCCGGGGTCGGTGAGCGGGGACGAGTGCCGATACCCCACCCCGGACTTCCATCTGAAGCCGGTCAAGTACCCCCGCGAGATGACCACGGTGGAGACCTGCGTGTGGTGCCACAACGAGGTCCGAAAGGAGGGCCGCGACGAGGGCTGGGCCCGGCGGGAGATCCGGAAGATCGTGGACCGGTTCCTGGTGGAATGACCCGCCCCGCCCCGGCGATCCGTCCGAGTCACACCGAGTCGCGCGCAAACCGAGGGCCCTCGGGGGCGTGGGGCCAACAGCTTTGAATGCCACTTGGTATCAGGTGGTCGGAGGGGTCTCCCAGAACGACCGGAACTTCCGGTATAGGGACTCGAGCTTGGCCGCGTAGTAGGCGGTGTTCTCGTCCGGCGCCGAGGGGTCCCACTCCGAGGCCAGCCGGGCCGCCTCGAACACCCGGACCTTGGGGGAGCTGCCCGTGACGTAGTAGGTGATCTGGTCCCCCGGCCGGTAGGGGCGGCCCGAGGCCAGGGCGAGCTCGTAGGCTGCGGAGGCGTTTCGGGCATTTCGCGCCCGTTTCTTCCGGTACACCTCCAGGCTGTCGTGCAGGGTCTCGGTCTTGGCGAACCACTCGGGCGTCCACCGGTGGGCTCTCAGGTCCTCGAGGAACCGCTCCTTGATCGCCGGGATCTCCGCGGCCCGTCCCTCCAGCAGGGCCCGGAACATCTCCTCCATGAACACCCGCTGGAACTTCTCGAGGCCCCGGGACCGCAGGCCCGACCCCCGGATCCGCAGCTGGCCGTCCTCGGTCAAGAGCACATAGTTCTTGGCCTTGTAGGAGAACATGGCCCGGTACCGGCCCGCGAGTTCCAGCTCGATCCCGTCCGGCAGGGTGGCGCTCACCTCCCGGACGAACTTCTCCTCCCGGCCCCGCACCTCGGGCGGCGGCACGAAGTACACGCCGTCGGTGTCCACCTCCACCGGAACCGCGCCGCGCTTGCGGAGTTCGTCCAGCACCTTCTGAACCAGCCGCCGTCCCTCCCGGGTCACCCGGGCCGCGGCGTCGAAGTCCGCGAAGTGGCCCTGGGCGAACCCCAGGTACCCGTAGAACGAGTTGATCAGCACCTTGTAGGTGGACTGGAGGGCCTCGTAGAACGTGCGCTCCTCTGCCGCATCCGCGGCGCGGGCCCGGTCCTTGGCCTCCAGACGCCGTCGGGTCAGGTCGTCCAGAAGACCCAGAAACACGTCCAGGTCGTCCTTGGCCGGTCGGATCCGGAAGGTCAGCAGGATCGACGGATACAGGCTTCGCACGTCGCACTGGGCCACGGGGCCCACGACGCCGGTGACGAACACCTCCGTGTATCCGCCGGCAAAGGTCCTCTTGGGGGGCGGCCGGGGCACGGCGTGCCGCCGGCGCAGGTACTCCCGCACCATGAGGGCGTCGATGCGGGTGGCGGTGCCCCGCACCACGGTGTTCTGGTGGGTGAACGGGAACATCTGGGCCTGGTGGAAGTGGCTGCGGCCCAGCACCCGGGAGATCTCCCGCGTCTCCCGCACGTCGTCCAGGCCGTAGCGCACCAGGGTGTCCATGTCGGTGTCGGCGATCGAGCCGATGTCCCGGCGGGCGACGTAGGTCCGATCCTCGGAGGCCAGGCCCAGGTGCCGGGCTACGGCCTTCAGGCCGAAGTTGGGAAGCTCCCGCGTGGACACGTCGTAGAGCTGTACCAGGAAGAGGGTGTCGATCACCTGGCGGCCGTACACGTCGAACCGGGTGTAGGCCACGATCCGCTCGGCCGCCGAGAACTGGCTGGGTCGGGAGCGCACCGCCGCCCCGTTTCGGCCCCAGCCGAGGGTCAGGCCGTGGCGCCGGGCCCGGGCCTCCAGGTAGGGCAGGTCGAAGTTGAACAGGTTATGCCCCTCGATCACGTCCGGGTCCCGCTCGCGGACGATGCGGGTGAGCTCCGCGATCATCTCGGCCTCGGTCAGCCGGTCGGAGCGAAGGCTCGACTCCCATCCCGTGGAGTCGGAGAGGCTGATCAGGGTGATCCGGTCCCCCTCCCGCTCGGGGTTGGGGAACTCGAACCCCGGGGTGACGGCGGTCTCGATGTCGAGCTGGAGCCGGTGGACGTCCTCGTACCGCAGCCCCTTGTAGAGGGTGCGTCCGGTCCAGGTCAGGTACTGCTGGACCGGGTCGGCCATCCAGTAGAACGGGCCGTCCACCGACCGGGGTGACTTGCCGGTGGCCCGGTGGAGCCGTCTGACCGCCTTCTCCAAGACCTCCCACCCGGGAAACAGGGCCAATGTCCGGTACTCCCAAGGGCCCTCCAGGGGAAGGATCTCCACGTCGTCGGAGGGGGCCGGGAGGAGGTCGGCGGACTCCAGAAAAAGGAACGGGCGCCACCGGTCGGTCTCGGCGATCACTTCTTCCGGGGTCCGGCGGAACACCCGCACCCGGTCTCCGCCGTCGAACTCCACGGCCACGATGCCGGGGGTGGGGTCGGCGCCGTACAGGGCGGGGTTGGAGGGGAATGGGGCATCCATTCTTGTGGCCAACATGGGTAAGCCCCCGGGCTGTGCCGTGGGGCCTGGGTTTTCGCCAGCCCCCATGCCCCCCGGACCAGGAGGAGGTGGCGCAGCGCTAGGAGGCAGAAGAGGTTTTGAGCTTTCTAGCCTCTAGCTTTCCAGCTTTCGTGCCGCCCAGCGGGTCAAAGGCCCCGACCGGCGACCGTAGACCGAAGACCGACGACCGTACACCGAAGTCACTGGTTTGCCCGCATCTTTTTCAGGATCTCCATCGCCTTGCCCTTCATGCGGGGCTTCTTGGGCAGGCCGATCAGGCCGTCCACCACCCGGCCCACCAGCTCCGCCGCCCCTTGGGAGTCCCCTTGCTCCAGGAGCAGCTGGGCCCGGTCCAGGTAGGCCACCGCAGGGAGAGCCGGCTGGCCCTTCCGGGCCGCGGGCTCCTCGGCTCCGGTGTCCGGGAGGGCGCCGGCCTCCTCCGTGGGCTCGGCCGGGGCGGCGGCCCGCTCCTCCTCTTCGGAGGGCTCCGCGGCGGCTGGGGCCTCCTGTCCCTCCCGACCGGCTTCCGTTGCCGCAGGGGCCCGCTCCCCCGCTTTAGGCGGCGTCTGCCGCTGCTCCTCCTCCGTCCCGGGTCCTTCCTCGGTCGGGGGCGGAAGGGGGGGTAGGGCGGGCAGGTCCTCGTCCTCGGTGAACGACACGGCCTTCCGGGCCAGATCCAGGGCCTTGGCCACGTCCCCGTCGGCGAGGGCGAACCGGGCCAGCCCGGCGAGCCCGAGCGGGACGGTCTCGTCGAGCTCCACGGCCTTGGCGAACTCCGCCCTGGCTTTTGCCTCGTCGCCCTTGCCCTGGCGGGCCAAGGCCAGGAGGATCGCCCCCTGCAGGGCGTGGGCGTCCGGGAACGCCGGGTCTTGCTTGAGCACCTTCCGGAGCTTGCGCTTGGCCTTGGAGAGCTGGCCCCGGTGGTACAGGGTCTTGGCCAGGCCGTACTGGAGCATCACGGGGCGGGCCGCCTGGTATCGCTTTCGCTTCGGGGCGGCGGCCGCCCGGGCCTCCTCCTCGAGGCCGAGGGCCTTGAGCACCTGGTCCCGCATGTCCTGGTAGGCGCTGGTGGGGTGGCCGGAGAACTCGTAGACCACCTTCAGATCCTTGGCCAGAAACGCGGTGGCGGGTGTGGCAATCACGCCCCAGGCGTTGTACTGTTCCAGGTCCCGGTCCAGGACCACCGGGAGGGTCAGGTGGTTTTCTTCCCACACGGCCCGGATCCGGGACTCGAGGTCGGCCGGGGCGTCCGGCCCCTCGGCGTTCACGGTGAGGGCCCGCAGCCCCTTGTCCCCGAACTCGTCCACGAGCCGTTGCACCTCCTGGAGCAGGGGCACGGAGCGGGGGCTCCACAGGGCCCAGAACACCAGGATGGTGAGGGGGCCGTCCCGGTACGCGTCCAGGCTGACCGGTCGGTCGTCCAGATCGTTCAGGGTGAAGGTGGGGGCCTGCTGCCCGCCGTGGACCCGTTTGAACGCCGCGGCCGAGGTGGTGTCAAGGCCGAGGAACAGGCTAATCGCCACGAAGAGGATACCCACCGTCGTCTTGGACCGAATCATCTCGCCTCCTTCGCCGGATGGGGGGGCGGTCTGGCGGAAGACTAGCACCGGGCTCCGGCAGGGTTCAACCGCGCCCCAGACGCGAACAAAAGGCTTTTCGGCGGCGGGTGAAGGAACCTTTACCGTTACGATTTCCCGGACGGCGGCGGGGGCATGGGGCCCGCGGTTCGAGAGCCGCCCGGCCGCCTAGCTGCCTAGCCGCTTAGCGGGCCGAAAGCCCCAGACCGGAGACCGTTGACCGTAGACCGACGACCGAAGTTACGAAGTTACATGGAAGGACGAGGCGTGAGGTTCGACGTAGCCCGGAGCACTCGTGAGGCCCTGGAGGCCGGTGCGCCGGTGGTGGCCCTGGAGAGCGCGGTCCTGACCCACGGGCTGCCGCGGCCCCTGAATCGGGAGGTATACGCAGAGATGGTTCGGGCCGTGGAGGCCCAGGGGGCCGTGGCCGCCCCGGTGGGGGTGACGGCCGGCGTCGTGCGGGTGGGGCTGGCGCCGGGCGAGTGGGAGGCCCTGGGTACCCGGCCGGACGTGGTCAAGGCGGGGCTGTCCGACCTGGCGCCCGTGGCCGCCCGGGGCGGTTGGGCCGGGACCACGGTGGCCGCCACATGCTGGGCCGCCTTTCGCGCCGGCGTGCGGGTGTTTGCCACCGGCGGCATCGGCGGGGTGCACCGGGGCTGGGCCCGACGCCTCGACGTGTCGGGGGACCTGGCGGCCTTGGCCCGATATCCGGTGTGCGTGGTGTGCTCCGGGGCCAAGGTGGTGCTCGATCTGGATGCCACCCGGGAAGCCCTGGAGACGGTGGGGGTGACCGTGGTGGGGTACCGGACCGACCGGTTTCCGGCCTTCGTGTGTGAAGACGCCGGATTCCCGGTCCCCCATCGTGTGGAGGACCCCCGGGCCGCGGCCGAGGTGGTGGCGGCCCGGGACGCGCTGGGGCTGTCCGGTGCGGTGCTCCTGGTGCAGCCTCCCCCGGCCGACGCGGCCGTGGACCGGGAGGAGCTCGAGGCCGCCCTGGCCGAGCGCGTTCCCGGGGATACCCGGGGCGCGGAGGTGACACCGGCGCTTCTGGCCCGGCTGGCCGAGGCGACCCGGGGGAAAACCTTGCGGGCGAACCGGGCCCTCCTCGTGGCCAATGCGCGCCTGGCGGCCGGGGTGGCCCGATGTTTGGAGCGGGGCGCCGAGCCTTGACCGGCGGCGAGGCCCCGCCGTATCGTCAGTCTTCCGTTTTCGGGGTGCTGGGGGAGGCGAGCATCGGCTGAGCACCGAATGCAGCGACTGTAGGAGCCACGCCCGGCGCTCCAACAGGCCCCCGTCCTCCGGGCCCGTGGGTGGCGCCAAGGAGGCGTGGCCATGTTTGGGGCACAGGGAAAATAGTGAGGTTTTCAGCCTCCTAGCCTCCCAGCGTTCTAGCATCCTAGCGGGCCGAAGGCCCAGACCGACGACCGTAGACCGTAGACCGACGACCGAAGTTGCTGGGAAACCCCATCAGGCGTTGTGCGAGGCCCGGCAACGGGGAGGGGAACGTTTGGTGGTCCGGGCCCATTGCCAGCGGCGGGGCATGGGGCCTGCTTCCGGCCGCGCGCGAAGCCGGACATTGAGGTTCGCCGCGCAGGCACGGGGCACGGGCGGTGGTTTCGTGACCGTTCGGCGGGCACGAACGAACTCATGGTATGAACGTTGGAGGCGCTGCGCGGCGAGCTAAGGAGCCGCACGCGGCTCTCCAGCAGACCCCATGCCCCCCGAAGCCTTGGCGTCGGGGTTCCAGAGCCGCCCAGCGGGCCGAAGGCCCAGACCGACGACCGTAGACCGACGACCGAAGTTACATGGAAGCCACGGCTACGGCCGTGCCCGGACGAAAGGGTCGAGATGAAGCGAGTCGTGGTGGTGGGAGGGGGGCTTTCGGGGCTGTCCGCGGCCTGGTGGGTGGCCCAGAGCGCCCGGGAGGCCGGGGTCGGGGTGGCCCTCACCGTGCTGGAGCGGGAGCCCCAGGCCGGGGGCAAGATCCGATCCTCCCGCAAGGGCGGGTACCTGTGCGAGGCCGGCCCCAACGGGTTTCTGGACAACAAGCCGAGCACCATCGTCCTGTCCCGGGCGCTGGGGCTGGGAGAGCGGCTGCTGCGGTCCCGGGACGAGGCCCGCAAGCGGTTCGTGTTCGCCGGCGGCCGGCTGCGTCAGCTGCCGGAGGATCCCGTGAGCTTTCTGGCCTCGGACATCCTCAGCATCCGGGGGAAGCTCCGTCTGGCCGCCGAGTTTCTCCTGCCCCAGGGCGACCCGGACGAGGACGAGAGCGTGGCCGCGTTCGTGCGGCGCAGGCTGGGGGAGGAGGCCCTGGACCGCCTGATCGATCCCATGGCCGCCGGCATCTACGCGGGGGACCCCGAGACGATGAGCCTGCGCAGCTCTTTCCCCAAGGTGCATCAGCTGGAGCAGCGGTTCGGGGGGCTGCTCCGGGGCATGCTCGAGATGCGGAAGATGGCGGCCGCGGCCGGGGCCCAGGGTCCCCAGTCGGCGGGGCCGGGCGGGGTGCTGTGGAGCTACCCCGAGGGGCTGGAGGAGCTGGTGGCATCCCTGGCCGACGGGGTGGGGCGGGAACGGGTGCGCACGGGGGTGGCGGCCGAAGGGATGGAGCGCGTCGGCAGGGCGTGGGTCGTGCGCACCTCCGACGGAGAGGCCGTGGAGGCGGACGCCGTGGTGCTGGCCGTGCCGGCGTACGACGGGGCCCGGCTGCTGGGTCCCCTGGACGACCGGCTGGCCGACCTGCTCCACGCCGTTCCCTACGTGCCGGCCGCGGTGGTGTGCACCGGCTACCCCCGGGAGGGGGTGCCCCATCCGCTCGACGGGTTCGGGTTCCTGGTGCCCAAGTCCGAGGGCCGCCGGATCTTGGGGTCGCTGTGGAGCTCCTCGATCTTCGCCCGGCGTTCGCCGGACGGGCGGGTGCTGCTGACCCAGATCGTCGGCGGCGCGCGAAACCCGGAGCTGGTGGGCTTGGACGATGCCGGGCTCGTCGCAGTGGTGCGGGAGGAGCTCCGCATCACCCTGGGAATCGAGGCCGAGCCCGAGTTCGTGTGGATCCGCCGGTGGGACAAGGCCATCCCCCAGTACGTGGTGGGGCACGGGGACCGGCTGCAGGAGATCGAGGAACGGGTCGCGAGCTTGGGCGGGGTGTTCCTGGCCGGCAACGCGTTCTACGGGATCGGGGTGAACGACTGCACGGCCCGGGCCCAGGAGCTGGGGCCCCAGGTGGTGGCCTGGCTGGCCGGCGCGCCCTGATGGGCCCAACGCTTCGGCAGGCCCGGCGGGGCCGCACCCGGCCCTCCGGCAGACCCCATGCCCCCGAGATTTGGCGCGATTCGAGAGCCGCCCGGCCGCCTAGTCGCCCAGCGGGCCGAAGGCCCCCGACCGACGACCAACGACTGACGACCAACGACCGAAGTTGCCGGAAAATGACATGACCGATTTCGACGTGATCGTGGTGGGGGCCGGCCCCGCAGGGGTGAGCGCGGCCCTGGAGGCGGCCCGGGGGGGGTTGCGGGTGGCCCTGCTGGAGCGGGGCGCCTACCCCGGCGCCAAGAACCTGATGGGCGGGGTCCTCTACACCCACGTACTGGCCGAGCTGATTCCCGACTTCCGGGACCGGGGCGCCCCCCTGGAGCGGCACGTGGTCCGCCGGGGGATGTCGCTCCTCAGCGCCGAGGCCGAGATGAGCCTGGGGTTCCGGAACCACCGCTGGGACCGGCCGCCCCACAACCACTCCTACACGGTGCTCCGGGCCCGGTTCGACCGGTGGTTCGCAGGGGTGGCCGAGGCCGAGGGCGTGGAGCTGCTGGCCGGGGTGGTGGTGGACCGGGTGCTCAAGGACGGGGAGGGCCGCGCCCAGGGGGTGGCCGTCCGGATGCCGGAGGGCGAGGACCCCTCGGGCGGAGAGCTTCGGGCCCCCCTGGTGATCCTGGCCGAGGGGGCCAACGGTATGCTGGCCGAGGCCGAGGGCCTTCGGCCCCGGCCGTCGCCCCGTCACATGGCCCTTGGGGTCAAGGAGACCCTGGCCCTGCCGCGGGAGACGATCGAGGAGCGGTTCGGACTGGAGGGGGAGCAAGGGGTGGCCTGGGAGTACGTGGGTGAGGCCACGGCCGGGCTGCGGGGCGCGGGGTTCGTGTACACGAACCGCGACACCCTGTCGGTGGGGGTGGTGGTGTACGCCTCGGACCTGGCGGCCTCGGGCCTCATGCCCTTGGATCTGCTGGACCGGTTCAAGGCCCATCCGGCGGTGGCGCCCCTGTTGAAGGGGGGCGAGGTTCTGGAGTACGGGGCCCACCTGATCCCGGAGACCGGGTACGACCGGCTGCCGCTCCTCTTCCGGGACGGGGTGCTCCTGGCGGGGGACGCGGCCGGGCTGGTGAGCACCGGGCCGAGCCACGAGGGGGCCAACTATGCCATGGCCTCCGGCCGGATGGCCGGCCAGACCGCGGTGGCCGCCCACCGGGCCGGGGACTTCTCGTCGGCCCTTCTGGCCCAGTACCGTCGCCGGCTCGAGGACAGCTTCGTGCTGAAGGACATGGTCCACCACCGGGCCTGGCCCGGGTTCCTGGAGCAGAACCCCCACGTGCTCTCCCGGTGGCCGGCCGCGGCGGCCGAGATGGCCGAGGCATGGTTCCGGGTGGGGGGGACCCCGCGCAGCGAGCGGGGGGCCGAGGTGTGGGACCTGTTCCAGCGGCGCGTCGGGATCTGGCCCTTCGCCGCCACGGCGTTCCAGATGCGAAACGCCCTGCGGATCCTGGGCTATGGCAAGACCGACAAGCTCCTGGAGTACCTGGCCCGGAACTGGTAGGGGGCTCCCGCGCCCGAAGCTCCAGCCGCCTAGCGGGCCGAAGGCCCAGACCGACGACCGTTGACCGTAGACCGACGACCGAAGTTACTGGGAAACCCCATCAGGCCTTGTGCGAGGTCCGGCAACGGGGAGGGGAACGTTTGGTGGTCCGGGCCCATTGCCAGCGGCGGGGCATGGGGCCTGCTTCCGGCCGCGCGCGAAGCCGGACATTGAGGTTCGCCGCGCAGGCGCGGGGCACGGGCGGTGGTTTCGTGACCGTTCGGCGGGCACGAACTCATGGTATGAACGGTGGAGGCGCTGCGCGGCGAGCTATTAACCCGGCGATTAAATAGGCGCGCTAGGCGGCTGCGTATCGAATCTTCGGGTGACGGAAGTACGAGCGCACGCGGTCGGGCAACTTCTGGAGCTTGCGCAAGTGGGAGATCGCCTTCGCCCGGAGTTGCTCTCCCGTGCGTGCCGGCGGTCCCGAGTGCACACCGGCCTTGAGGTCGCAGTTCAGATACTCGTCCGGATTCAGCTCTGGCGAGTACGAAGGCAGGTAGAACACCTCGATCTCCTCCCGGTGCTTCTCCAGCCAGGCCTTCACCGGCTTACTGTGGTGCACTCGGAGATTGTCCAAGATGAGAAACACCTTCCGGTCCGCGTCCTTGATCAGTCTCCGGAGGAACCGGATCAACGTCCGACTGTTCATCGCGCCCCGGTAGGTCATGAACCGAACCTTGCCCTGGTTGGTGATGCTGGAGATCAGGCTGATGGATTCACGTTTGGCGTTGAGCCGAACCACCGGCGTTTTTCCCCGAGGCGCGTAGGAGCGTCCATGTTGGCTGTCCGAACGAAGTCCCGTTTCGTCGCCCCAATGAATCTCTGCGTTTTCTCGCTTCGCACGGGCGACAATGGCGGGGTAGTCCTCATCCAGCCACTTCTGGACCGCCTGAGGGTTTTGCTCATAGGCCCGCCGCAACGGCTTTTGCGGCGTGAATCCCCAGCGCTTCAGGTAGTCCCCGATCGTGCGCACCGGCATCTCGATACCCCATCGGCGCCGGATCAGCTCCTGGATGTTTCGACGCGTCCACAGGGCAAAGGGCATCTTGAGCTGCTCGGGGGTTTTGTCGGTGATGAGCCGCCGGAGTTCCTGTTCCAGTTCGCGGCTCAACGTTCGTTTTTGCCCGGGCTTCCGCCCCCGTTTCTTGAGGCGGATTCCTTGGGTACCGTCGCGTTCATAGATCTTCCACCACTTGCGCACCGTGGAAGGATGAACGCCGACGATCTCGGCAATCTCTGCGAAGGTCCGACCGGCCTTTCGCAAGCGGATCGCCTGGCGGCGTAAGGTCTGCTGGGCCTCTCGGCTGATGCTGCGAGCATCGACTTTGTCCATGACGACAGTGTACCATAATCGCGCCTATTTAGCCACCGGGTTAATAAGGAGCCGCACGCGGCTCTCCAGCAGACCCCATGCCCCCCGAAGCCTTGGTGTCGGGGTTCCAGAGCCGCCCGGCCGCCTAGCAGGCCAGCGGGCCGAAGGCCCAGACCGACGACCGTTGACCGTAGACCAACGACCGAAGTTACTGGGAAACCCCATCAGGCCTTGTGCGAGGCCCGGCAACGGGGAGGGGAACGTTTGGTGGTCCGGGCCCATTGCCAGCGGCGGGGCATGGGGCCTGCTTCCGGCCGCGCGCGAAGCCGGACATTGAGATTCGCCGCGCAGGCACGGGGCACGGGCGGTGGTTTCGTGACCGTTCGGCGGGCACGAACGAACTCATGGTATGAACGTTGGAGGCGCTGCGCGGCGAGCTAAGGAGCCGCACGCGGCTCTCCAGCAGACCCCATGCCCCCCGAAGCCTTGGCGTCGGGGTTCCAGAGCCGCCCGGCCGCCCAGCAGCCTAGCCGCCCAACGGGCCGAAGGCCCAGACCGACGACCGTTGACCGTAGACCAACGACCGAAGTTGCATGGAGAGAACCCCGTGTCGACCCAGCCCAAGCGCACGTTGACCGTGGAGGAGCGGTTGGCCGCCAACGAGGTGCGGCCCGACCGGTGCTCGCATCTGGATCTGGTGGAGTCCCAGACGTGCGGGACGTGCGAAGGCCGCGAGTGCACCCGGGTGTGCCCGGCCGGTACCTACCGGTGGAGCGACGAGGCCGGCCGGGTGATCATCGGCTTCGAGAACTGCCTCGAGTGCGGCGCGTGCCGGCTCGTGTGCCCCCACGCGAACATTTCCTGGCGCTACCCCATGGGGGGCATGGGGATCTGTTACCGCTACGGATGACCCTGGGACCGGAAGGAGGCGAGACATGGAGTTCCCCCGGCTTCGGCTTCGGAGACTGCGGCGCAACGAAACCCTCCGGAGGATGGTGCGGGAGACGGCGCTCACACCCGACGACTTCATCTACCCCCTGTTCGTGCGCGAAGGCTCGGGGGTGCGCAACCCCATCGCCTCCATGCCGGGCCAGTTCCAGCTCTCCGTGGACGAGGCGGTCAAGGAGGCCCGCACCGCATGGGACCTGGGAGTGCCCGCCGTGATCCTGTTCGGCATCCCCGACCACAAGGACCCCGTGGGCTCCGGGGCCTACGACGACAACGGCATCGTGCAGCGGGCCGTGCGGGCCGTCAAGGACGCCGTCCCCGACCTGTGCGTGATCACCGACGTGTGCCTGTGCGAGTACACCGACCACGGCCACTGCGGCGTGATCCGGGACGGCGACGTGGCCAACGACGAGACCCTGGAGCTGCTGGTGCGGGAGGCCCTGAGCCACGTGCGCGCCGGCGCCGACATGGTGGCGCCGTCCGACATGATGGACGGCCGGGTGGGGGCGATCCGCTCGGCCCTGGACGCCGAGGGGTTCGGACAGATCCCGGTCATGGCCTACGCGGCCAAGTTCGCGAGCACGTTCTACGGCCCGTTTCGCGACGCGGCCGAGTCTCCCCCCAAGTTCGGCGACCGCAGGTCCTACCAGATGGACCCGGCCAACGCCGAGGAGGCGCTTCGTGAGGTGGATCTGGACATCCGCGAGGGCGCGGACATCGTCATGGTGAAGCCCGCGTTGCCCTACCTGGACGTGATCCGCAGGGTCAAGGACACCTTCGGCTACCCCACCGCGGCCTACAACGTGAGCGGGGAGTACGCCATGGTGAAGGCCATGGAGCGGCTGGGGTGGGGGGACGGGGCCGGGCTGATGATGGAGAGCCTGCTGAGCATCAAGCGGGCCGGGGCCGACCTGATCCTGACCTACTTCGCCCTCGACGCGGCCCGCCTGCTCCAGGACTGAGCCGATACCGAGTTGCGTTCAAACCGGGAGCCCTCGGGGGGCAGGGGTCCAACAGCTTTGAATGCAACTTGGTACTAATACCTGCAAACGTATTGCCAGGGTTCGGGGTGGGGGCCTGGTTCCGGCCGGGCGCGAGTGCGGCATCCGATCGCCGCGCCTTCTCATGCCGCCGCTTGCGCGTCGATCCATGCCACGATAGCGGAAACCTTGGGATCCGGCGGCGATCCGGACGTTCGGAGGGCGCGGCGAGCTAAGGGGCCGCGCCCGGCGCTCCACCAGACCCCCACCCCGCACTAGGGGGCACGGGTCTGGCAGTACTTTCGTTGGGATTGGTATGACACGTTGCCCCACAAGCCGGAGGTAGCCCTCATGACCCGACTCGTACCGTTGCGCGGCGGCCGGTGGTTCCCGAGCCTCGGCCTGCCCCTGGCAGGGGCGGCGGCGGTGCTGCTGGCCCTCTCGTCGCCGGCCTGGGCCGGCCTGTCCGTGGGACGGAGCGCGTTCTGCCGGTCCGTGGAGGCCCGGGAGCCGGTGGGCGTGGCCGACACGTTTCCCGCCGACGTGGGGGAGGTCACCTTCTTCACCCAGATCCTGGGGGCCGAGGGGAGCCAGCAGATCCTCCACGTTTGGATCTACGACGGCCGCGAGATGGCCATCGTGCCGTTGGACGTGGAAGGCCCATCGTGGCGCACCTGGAGCACGAAGCGGATCCTGCCCGAGTGGAAGGGAGACTGGATCGTGGAGGTGCGCACCGTGGACGGCGCGGTGCTCCACGAGGCCCGGATGCGGATCGAGTGACCATGGCCCGATTCCACCTGGTGGACGGCACCAACCTCCTCTATCGGGCCTACCACGCCATCCAGGGCCTGCGCACGTCCCGGGGCATGCCCACCCAGGCCGTGTACGGGCTGCTGACCATGGTGCTCAAGGTGCTGCGCGAGCACCGGCCCGACGGCCTGGCCGTGGTGTTCGACGCGCCTGGGCCCACCCAGCGGCACGAAGCGTTCGCCGCCTACAAGGCCAACCGCGAGGAGACCCCCGAGGACCTGAAGCCCCAGATCCCCTACGCCCTGGAGACGCTGCGGGCCATGGGGATCCCGGTGCTGCAGGTGGAGGGGGTGGAGGCGGACGACGTGCTGGGGACCCTGGCCCGTCGCCTGGCCGAGAACGGGCACGAGGTCTGGATCGTCACGGGCGACAAAGACTTCTGCCAGCTGGTGTCCGACCGGATCCGTCTGCTCGACACGATGCACGACCGGGTCACCGACCCCGACGCGGTGCGGAAGCGCTTCGGGGTGGGGCCCGAGCGGATCGTGGACCTCCTGAGCCTCACGGGGGACGCGGTGGACAACCTGCCCGGGGTGCCGGGCATCGGGGTGAAGACCGCGGCCAAGCTGCTGGAGCGGTTCGGGTCTCTGGACGAGCTGATGCGGCGGGCGGACGAGGTGCCGGGCAAACGGGGTGAGGCCCTGCGGGCCCACCGGGACGTGGTGCTGGCGAACCGCCCCCTGGTCACCATCGACACCGGCCTGGACCTGCCGGTGGATCCGGAGGCCCTCCGGCCCGGCGAGCCCGACCGGGCCGAGCTGGCCCGGTTGCTGCGGGAGCTGGAGTTCCACCGGCTGCTCGAGGAGCTGGGGGTGGCCGACGTCCCCCCCGAGGGGGGAACGTCGGCGGCCTCGGTCGACACCCCGGCCGAGTGGGTCGGCCTGGTGGCGGCGGAGGACGGCGCGTGGGAGGTGGCCGACGGCCGCGAGGGGGTGCGTGCCTGCGTGGACGATCTGGCCCCCGGCTGGCTCGCCCGGCTCGCCGACCCCTCGGTGCCCGTTGTGGGCCACGGCCTCAAGGACGCCCGCCGGGAGTTCGCGCTCCGGGGCGCCGCCGTCGAGGGGATCGCGGTGGACACGCAGGTGGCCGCCTACCTGCTCCTGCCCGGCCGACGGTCGTACGGGTTCGAGGACCTGGTGCGGAGCCGGGGGCTCGGGGTGGAGGCGGGTCCCGGCGGGCGGGCCCGCACGGCCCGGGCCCTGGCCGCGGCGCTCCTGGACGAGCTGGAGAGGGAGGGGCTGCGTCGGCTGTACGAGGAGATCGAGAACCCCCTGATCCCCATCCTGGCCGACATGGAGGTCCGGGGGATCCGGGTCGACGTGGGGGTGTTGGAGGGCCTCAGCCGGGAGTACGCCCGGCGGCTGGAGGAGCTGTCCGAGCGGATCTTCCAGGCGGCCGGCGAGCGGTTCAACCCGAACAGCCCCAAACAGCTGTCCCGGATCCTGTTCGAGAAGCTCAAGCTCCCGGTGGTCAAACGAACGGCGACCGGGTTCTCCACGGACGCCTCGGTCCTCGAGGAGCTGGCCGGGCTCCATCCCCTGCCGGCGCTGCTCCTGGAGCATCGGAGCCTGGCCAAGCTGAAGACCGGCTTCCTGGACGCCCTGCCCAAACTGGTGGATCCTCGGACCGGCCGCATCCACACCACCTTCCACCAGACCGTGACCGCCACGGGCCGCCTGAGCTCGTCCAACCCCAACCTGCAGAACGTGCCGGTGCGGGGGGAGGAGGGCCGTCGGATCCGGGAGGCGTTCGTGGCCGACGCGGGGTGCGTGCTGGTGAGCGCCGACTACTCCCAGGTGGAGCTGCGCATCCTGGCCCACATGTCCCGGGACCCGGAGTTGATCGAGGTGTTCCGCGCGGGCCGCGACGTGCACACCGAGACCGCCAGCCGCATTTTCGGGGTGCCGGCCGACCGGGTCGACTCCCGGATGCGGCGGGAGGCCAAGACCGTGAACTTCGGCATCCTCTACGGCATGAGCCCCTTCGGCCTGGCAAGGCAGCTCGGGGTGACCCACGAGACGGCCCGGAACCTGATCGACGCTTATTTCCGTCAGTTCGCCGGTGTGCGCACGTTCCTGTCCGAGTTGGTGGAACGGGCCCGGCGTACCGGGTACGCCGAGACCCTGTTCGGCCGGCGTCGCCCGATCCCGGAGCTGCGGTCCCGCAACCGGGCCCAGCGGGAGTTCGGCGAGCGGCTCGCCGTGAACACCCCGATCCAGGGGACCGCCGCCGACCTGATCAAGACGGCGATGATCCGGGTGCGCCGGGAGCTCGACGAGCCGGACACCCGCGGGGCGCTGGTGCTCCAGGTGCACGACGAGCTGGTGCTCGAGGTGCCCGAAGCCGAGGCCCGGCGGTGTGCGGATCGGGTCCGGCAGGCCATGGAGGGGGCGGCCCGGTTCGACGTGCCCCTGGTGGTGGACGTGGGGGCGGGACCCAACTGGTACGAGGCCCACAGCTGACCCCCCCCCTCTTTACCCTCAACCGTCATCTGGCCTCTGGCGCGGGCCGCAACCGAAGCGAGGCGCGTTTCATCATGGGGGCAACGGGACACTGCGCAGCGTGTGGTGAACGGGTGGAGGCATACACGGTGGACCTGGGTGGGGTCACTGAGGTCCGGTGCGTCCGATGCGGCCTGCCGCTGGAGCCGCGGCGCCGGTCGTCGGGGGCGTCGGCGGGGTTCCGGCGGGTCCTGGTGGCGGACGACGCCCGGTTCTTCCGCGAGGCCATGAAGGACTTCCTGTGCTCCGAGAGCCTGGCCCGTCGGGTCACGGTGGCGGTGGACGGGGCAGAGGCCGTGGAGCGCACGGTGACGGCCTACCGGGAGCGGCGGCCGCCCGACCTGTTCATCCTGGACCTGCTGATGCCCCGGCTCAACGGGCTCCTGGCGGCCGTGGCGATCCGGGCCGTGGAGCGGGCGTTCGGCGCCGAGCCCGCGCCGGTGGTGTTCTTCTCGTCCCGCCGGCTCGACGCCGGCCTTAAACCGCTGCTGGAGAGCCTGGCTCCGGCCTTCTACGTGAACAAGGGGCCGGGCACCCAGCAGATCCTGGGGGAGCGGCTCTCACAGGTTCTCGCGGCGGTGCGCCGGGGTTTCCCGCTTGACTTGCCCGGGGGCCGTGGGTAGCATGGCCCCCAAGGCTCGGAGGATGCCATGCAACTGGAACAACTGGGCCTTTTGGAGCAGCGACTGGAGCGGCTCGCGGAGCTGTTCGTTCGGCTGAAGGAGGAGAAGTCCGTCCTGGAGCGCAGCCTGGCGGAGAAGGACGAGCGGTTGCGCACCCTGGAACGCGAGGTGGACGGTTTACGGCAGGAGCGGGATCTCATCCGATCACGGTTGGCCCGCATGATTGAGACGATCGAGCGCCTCGAGGCCATGGAGGCGCCCGAGCCCGGAGTGACCGTGTGAACGCCTACCGGGTCGAGATCTTCGGCCAGACCTATGGGCTTCGGAGCCAGGCGGCCGAGGAGCACGTCCAGCGGGTGGCTCGGTTGGTGGACGCGCGGATGCGCGAGGTTGCGGCCCAGACCCGTTCGGTGGCCACGGTGCAGATCGCCGTGCTGGCCGCCCTGGAGTTGGCCAGCGACCTTTTGGACGAACAGGAGAACCAGCGCAGACTCCTGGAGTGCGTCGAGAGTCGGTGTGCCGAACTGGTGAGGCGCATCGACAGCCGGGTGCCCGAAGCGCGCCCGGATGCCGAAGAAGAGGTGGTTCCCCTGCTGTGTTCGTGATTCCGAATGGAAGCTGTTGAGCCAACGCAACGGTAGACGGGAGCCTTCCCTGGCCGTGGACCGTGCTCCCCTTCGCGGGGAACCGACGAAGCGGCCACAGGGCGCCCACCTTTCCATCCGAGGTTCAACCGAACCTTAAGGAACACGGCACGAGCGGGGGACTTGTTCTCCTCGCCTTCCCGCAAGCGTTCCTCTCCGTCCCCGCTCCTGGGGAACTTCCCGCCGAACCGCCTTCCACACCCCCCCCGCCGGTCCGGCTTGGGACCGTGCGTCGATCAGGAGAGGAGCGTCCGTGGACATGATGGTGACCGTTGTGGTCTGGATCGCGGTGGCCGCGGTGGCGGCCTTGGTGTTGGGGTACGCCCTGGGCCGCAGGGTCTGGAGACGCGAAAAGGCCTCCCACGAGGCCCAGGCCCAGGCCGTGCTGGAGGAGGCCCGGAAAGAGGCGGAGATCCTGAAGAAGGAGGTCGTCCTCCGGGCGAAGGAGGAGGTGCTCGCGGAGAAGGCCCGGCTGGAGCAGGAGATCGAGGGCCGCAAGGGCGAGGTGGTGGCCCTGGAGCGCCGGCTTCAGCAGAAGGAGGCCAACCTCGAGAAGAAGGAAGAGTCCCTCGAGCGCCGGGAGGCCCGGCTGGAGGAACGGGAGGGCGAGGTCGAGGCCCGCAGCCGGGAGCTGGAGAAGGCGGCCGTGGACCTGGAGCAGCGGCAGGCCGAGGTGCTCCGGAACCTGGAGAAGGTGGCCGGCATGAGCGCCGAGGAGGCCAAGGAGGAACTCAAGGCGTCGCTGCTGAGCGAGGCGCGGCACGAGGCGGCCAAGCAGATCCGGGAGATCGAGGAGGAGGCCCGGAAGACCGCCGACAACAAGGCCAAGGAGATCATCAGCCTGGCGATCCAGCGTTACGCCGGCGAGTACGTGGCCGAGCGCACGGTGACCGCCGTGCAGTTGCCCAGCGACGAGATGAAGGGCCGGATCATCGGCCGCGAGGGCCGCAACATCCGGGCGATCGAGGCGGCCACCGGCGTGGACCTGATCGTGGACGACACGCCGGAGACGGTGCTCCTGTCGGGGTACAACCCGGTCCGCCGGGAGGTGGCCCGGATCGCCCTGGAGCGGTTGATCGCGGACGGCCGGATCCACCCGGCCCGGATCGAGGAGATGGTCAAGAAGGTCTCCAAGGAGGTGGAGCGCGAGATCCGGGAGGCCGGCGAGCAGGCCACCTTCGACGTGGGGGTCCACGGCATCCACGGGGAGGTGGTCAACCTGCTGGGCCGGCTGAAGTTCCGGTCGTCGTTCGCCCAGAACGTGCTGACCCACTCCCTGGAGGTGGCGTTCCTGTGCGGCATCATGGCCGCCGAGCTGGGCATCAACGTCAAGAAGGCCAAGCGGGCCGGCCTGCTCCACGACATCGGCAAGGCCGTGGACCACGAGGTGGAAGGGTCCCACGCCGCCATCGGCGCCGACCTTGCGCGCAAGTACGGCGAGGCGTCCGACATCGTCCACGCGATCGCCGCCCACCACGACGAGGTGAAGCCCGAGACCGTGCTCGCGGTGCTGGTGCAGGCCGCCGACGCCCTGTCCGCGGCCCGGCCCGGGGCCCGGAGGGAGATGCTCGAGTCCTACGTCAAGCGCCTTGAGGATCTGGAACGGATCGCCAACGGGTTCGAGGGCGTGGCCAAGTCCTACGCCATCCAGGCCGGCCGGGAGATCCGGATCATCGTGAACTCCGACCGGGTGGACGACGATCGGGCCACGCTCCTCGCCCGGGACGTGGCCCGTAAGGTGGAGTCCCAGCTCTCGTACCCCGGCCAGATCAAGGTGACCGTGATCCGGGAGACCCGGGCGGTGGACTACGCCAAGTAAAAGGGGGCCCCCTCAGGCCCCTGCGGGGGGGCCCACAACGGGAAGGGTAACTTTTATGGGTCCGGGGCCATTGCCGGCGGCGGGGCATGGGTTTCAGGAGCCAGAAGTCAGGGGACAGATGCCAGAAAAAGGGCAAAGGCACTGTGGCCAAAACGACGTCGTGGGACCACGACCCGTCCACTGACATCTGTCCTCTGACCCCTGATCCCCCTGCCCCCGAGCTTCGGCGCGATTCGAGAGCCGCCCGGCCGCCTAGCTGCCTAGCTGCCTAGCCGCCCAGCGGGCCGAAGGCCCTCGACCAACGACTGACGACTGAAGTTCCTGGGAAGGGGCCGGGGGTGTTTGCACGGGGGGGAAACGTGTTATGTATCCCGATCACCCCGCCGGACGGACCCCCGGGGCTGTCTTCATTATCGATCCGGCGACAAAATAGGCCCGTTTCTCCGGAGGGCAGGTTCCTTGCCCCCGATCGGGGAGGGTGGCGTGCCTGCCTGACCGCCGGTTTGGTAGTCTCGACCGTTGCTCATCGGAAAGGAACCGTCGGATGGACCACCGACAGACGAACCCCCTGATCGCCCAGCGGATCCAAAAGCTCGAGGAGTTCCGGCGCCTCGGGATCCCCCCCTATCCCAACGACTTCCGGCCTTCCCACACCGCCGCCGAAATCCACGGGGCCCACGGCGACAAGACGGCCGAGGCCCTGCAGGAGATGGACGGATCCTTTCGGGTGGCCGGCCGGATCATGGCGTTGCGCTCGTTCGGGAAGGCCGCATTCGTCAAGCTTCAGGACCGGTCGGGCCAGATCCAGGTCCTGGTCCAAAAGAACGCGGTGGGGCCCGATGCCTACGCCTGGTTCCGGAAGCTGGACGTGGGCGACTTCCTGGGGGCCACGGGGCCCCTCATCCGCACCCGCACCGGCGAGCTCACCGTGGAGGCCCGGGAGGTGCGGCTGCTGGCCAAGAGCCTGCGTCCCCTGCCCGAGAAGTGGCACGGGCTCACGGACAAGGAGACCCGGTACCGGCAGCGGTACGTGGACCTGATCATGAACCCCGACGTGCGCGAGACGTTCCTGCGCCGCAGCCGGATCATCCGGTTGGTGCGGGAGTTCCTGACCTCCCGGGGGTTCGTGGAGATGGAGACCCCCATGATGCAGCCGATCCCCGGGGGCGCCACGGCCCGGCCCTTCGTCACCCACCACAACGCCTTGGACATGACCCTGTACCTGCGGGTCGCCCCCGAGCTCTACCTCAAGCGGCTCGTGGTGGGCGGGTTCGAGCGGGTGTTCGAGATCAACCGCAACTTCCGCAACGAGGGGCTCTCGAACCAGCACAACCCCGAGTTCACCATGGTGGAGTTCTACCAGGCCTACGCCACCTACGAGGACCTCATGGGCCTGACCGAGGAGCTGTTCGTCCATGTGGCCGAGGTGCTCAACGGATCGACCCGCCTCGTGTACCAGGGCGAGGAGATCGACCTCACGCCGCCCTGGCCGCGGCTGACGGTGCGGGAGGCCGTGATGCGCCACGCCGGCCTGACCGAGGCCGAGGTGGACGATCCCGAGGCCCTGGCCGCCTACGCCCGGAAGGTGGGGCTGGACGTGGACGGCGTGCCCCACGGCAAGGTGCTGGCCGAGGTGTTCGAGGAGGTGGCCGAGCCCCACCTGGTGCAGCCCACGTTCATCACCCAGTACCCGGTGGAGGTCTCCCCCCTGTCCCGCCGGAACGAGCAGGACCCCCGGTACGTGGACCGGTTCGAGCTCTACATCGCCCGCCGGGAGATCGCCAACGCCTTCAGCGAGTTGAACGACCCCATCGATCAGCTGGAGCGGTTCCGACAGCAGGCGGCCCAGAGGGCCCAGGGGGACGAAGAGGCCCACCGGATCGACGAGGACTTCGTCCGGGCCCTGGAGTACGGCATGCCCCCCACCGCGGGCGAGGGGATCGGCATCGACCGGATGGTGATGCTGTTCACCGACAGCCCATCGATCCGCGACGTGATCCTGTTCCCCCACATGCGGCCGGAGTCCTGAGCAGCGATGGAACTCCCCCTGGAACTGTGGGTGGCCCTGCGCTACCTGCGGGGCCGCCGCCGGGAGCGGTTCATCTCGCTGATCACCTGGATCAGCGTGGGGGGGGTGGCGGTGGGGGTCACGGCCCTGATCGTGGTCCTGTCGGTTATGACCGGGTTCGAGCGGGATCTGCGCGACAAGATCCTGGGCACGAACGCCCACGTGGTGGTGTACCCCATGGGGGGCACGCTCACGGACTACCGCCGGGTGACCCGGAAGGTCCGGGCGGTGGAAGGGGTGGTGGCGGCCACCCCGTTCGTGTCGGGCCAGGTGATGCTGGTCTACGGGGGCAACGTGACCGCGGCCCTGCTTCGGGGCGTGGACCCCGAGACCGCCGGCGACGCCACGGACCTGAGCCGGTTCCTGGTGGAGGGGAGCCTCTCGGACCTGACCCGGGACGGGCCCGGCGTGATCCTGGGCCGGGAGCTCGCCCGCAACCTGGGGATCCTGGTGGGGGACACGGTGCAGCTGGTCAGCCCGGCCGGAGGGCTCACCCCCTTGGGGCTGGTGCCCCGCATCCGGGCGTTCCGGGTGAAGGGGCTGTTTGCGTCGGGCATGTACGAGTACGACACGGGCATCGTGGTGACCTCGCTCGCGGAGGCCCAAGACTTCTTGCGTCTGGGGGACGGGGTCAGCGGGATCGAGGTGCGCGTGGCCGACCTGTACGACGCCCGCCGGGCGGCCCGGCGCATCGAGTCGGTCCTGGGCGCCGGGTACTGGGCCCGGGACTGGATGGAGATGAACCGAAACCTGTTCAGCGCCCTGAAGCTGGAAAAGACGGCCATGTTCATCATCTTGGCGCTGATCGTGGTGGTGGCCGCGTTCAACATCGCGGCCACCCTGATCATGGTGGTGCTCGAGAAGTCCCGGGAGATCGGGGTGCTCAAGTCCATGGGCGCCACGGCCCGGACGATTCGGCGGATCTTCGTGGCCGAGGGCATGGTGATCGGGGGGCTGGGAACCGCCATGGGGTTGATCGGCGGCTGGGGACTGTGTTCCCTTTTGGAGCGGTACCGGTTCATCCGTTTGCCCAGTGACGTCTACTACATCGACACCCTGCCGGTGGTGATGGAGCCCGAGGTGTTCCTCATCGTGGCGGGGTGCGCCTTGGCCCTGTGCTTCCTGGCCACCCTGTACCCGTCGTGGCAGGCGGCGCGGATGGATCCGGTGGAGATCCTGCGCTACGAGTGACGAGCCCCCATGGCCCTCTTTTTCCGGCGCAGCAAGAAGGATGACAAGAGCCACGCCGACGCCCTGTACACCAAGGGGCAATGGGCCGCGGCCCTGGCCGCGTACGAGCGCGTGCTGGCCAAGGATCCGGACAACCTGGCCGTGCTGCGGCGGGTGGGGGATCTGCGGGCCAAGCTGGGGCGCACGAAGGAGGCGGCCGAGGCGTACCGGGAGCTGGCCAACCGGTACGCGCGGGGGGGGTTCCTCATGCAGGCCATCGCGGTGTACAAGATCCTGGAGCGCTGCGACCCCGAGGCGGACGACGTGGGCCGGCGGCTGGCCGAACTCTACGCCCAGCGGGGGCTGGCCCGGCGGGGGCGGGAGAAGGAGCGGCCCCTGCCCAAGATCCCCCTGTTCTCGGACCTGGAGCCCGAAGCGTTCCGGCGGGTCCTCCAGAAGACGATCCCCCGGTCGCTGTCCATGGGGGAGACGCTGTTCCGCCAGGGGGATCCGGGGGAGTCGGTGTTCGTCGTGACCTCGGGGGTGGTCCGCGTGGAGCGCCAGGGCACGGTGCTGGCCGAGTTGGGCGAGGGGTCGTTCTTCGGGGAGGCGGCGTTCTTCAGCCACGAGCCCCGGAACGCCGACGTGGTGGCGGTGACCCCGGCCGAGCTCCTGGAGATCCGCCGCGAGGACGTGGAGGCCCTGATCGAGCGGTACCCCGGGGTGGCCGACGCCCTGCACGCGTTCTACCGGGATCGGGTGCTCGACGGTGTGCTGGCGGCGTCCCACGCATTCCGCTCGTTGCCCCCGGAGGAACGAAAGGAGCTGGCCCGCCGCTTCGAGATCGTGCGGGTGGATGCGGGGGACGACGTGGTGCGGGAGGGGGAGGACGACCGTTCGGTGTACATCGTCAAGCGCGGGCGGTTTCGGGTGTGGACGGTGCCGCCCGGCCGGGAGGAGCCGGTCGTCCTGGCCACCCTGGGTCCCGGCGACCTGTTCGGGGAGGTGGCTCTGGTGAGCCGCACCCCGCGCACGGCCACGGTGACGGCCGAGGAGGCGGGCGAGGTGCTCCGGGCCCGGGCCGAGGCCCTGGAGCCGGTGATGGGGCGTCATCCCCAGGTCCGGCAGGCCCTGGAGGCCTTGCGGGACGGCCGGGCACGGGACACCGTGGCCCGCATCCTGGGGAAGAGACCGTGACGGCGGTCCTGCGGGCGGAGGCCCTGGAGAAGTCCTACCCCCAGCCCGGGGGGGAGCTGCGGGTTCTGAAGGGCATCGATCTCACCGTGGAGGCCGGGGCGCGCACAGCGGTGGTGGGGCCGTCGGGTGCGGGCAAGTCCACCCTGCTCCACATCCTGGGAGGACTCGATCGGCCCACCGGCGGGCGGGTGTGGTTCCGGGACGAGGACCTGTTCGCCCGGCGCGACCCGGAGCTGGCGAGGTTTCGGAACCGAAACGTGGGGTTCGTGTTTCAGTTCCATCACCTCCTGCCGGAGTTCACGGCCCTGGAGAACGTGGCGTTTCCGGCCCGGATCGGAGGGGTGCCCCGCAAGGAGGCCGAGGCCCGGGCCGACTGGCTGTTGGAGCAGATGGGACTGGCCGATCGCATCCACCATCGGCCGGGGGAGTTGTCGGGCGGGGAGCAGCAGCGGGTGGCCATCGCGCGGGCCCTGGTGACGGAGCCCCAGGTGCTGTTGGCCGACGAACCGACGGGAAATCTCGATTACAGGACGGGAGAGGCCGTGCACGAACTGTTGCTGGAGTGGAACCGCCGCACGGGCGTGGCCCTGGTGGTGGTGACCCACAACCCCGAGTTGGCCCGGCGGATGGACCGGGTGGTGACCCTGGTGGACGGCCGCATCGCCGCCGACGAAAGGAACGGGACGTGAGCCGCGCCGGTCGGATGGTGGTAGGCGCGGTGGCGACCGTGCTGGTGTGGGTGGCCTGCGCCTGGGCCGCGAACGTGGTGACGGAGGTGCGGGTGCGCGGCAACCTCAGGATCGAGGAGGGCCTGATCCTGCAGAAGGTGGGAACCCGTGCCGGGCAGCCGCTGGACCCCCGCCAGGTGCGCGAGGACATCCGGACCATCTACGGGCTGGGCTACTTCGAGGACGTGGTGGCCGACCTGGGGGACGACGGGGTCCTGACCTTCCTGGTCCAGGAGCGGCCGGCGCTCCGGGAGTGGAGGGCCGAGGGAGCCGAGCATCTGGACCCGGAGGACCTCAAGGATAAGGTGTCCCTTCGGCCCCGAGAGATCCTGCTGGAGGCCCAGATCCAGCAGGCCGAGGAGGCCATCCGGGCCCTGTACCGGGAGAAGGGCTACTACCTGGCCGAGGTCACCCACGAGATCGTGCCGTTGGACGACGGCAAGAACCAGGTGGACCTGGTGTTTCGGGTGAAGGAGGGGGAGAAGGTCCGGCTGAAAACCCTGAACCTGGCCGGTGTGGACCAGGCGAACGAGGAGCAGCTCGAGAAGTACCTGGCCCTGCGTCCCGTGGGGCCGTGGTCGTGGCTGAGCGGCGCGGGCACGTTCCAGGAGACCGACCTGGAGCGGGACCGGGAGATGATCCGGGCGTACTACCTGAACCACGGGTATGCCGAGGCCGAGGTCTTGGACCCCCTCGTGAGCCTCACGGCGGACCGAAGGTGGATCAAGGTGGACATCCCCGTGCGCGAGGGCCAGGTGTACGCGTTCGGGACCGTCTCGTTCTCGGGCGACCTGGAGTTCTCCCAGCAGGAGCTGGCCGAGGCCGTCGGCATCCGCGAGGGGGATCTGTTCCGCAGCGAGGACCTGCGGCGGGCCTACGACAAGGTGACGGACCTGTACGCCGACCTGGGGTACGCGTTCGCCGACGTGAACCCCCGCACCCAGGTGGACCGGAAGCGGCGCACCGTGGACGTGACGTTCGAGATCCACAAGGGGGACCGGATCCGCATCGGTCGGATCGAGGTGCGGGGGAACACCAAGACCCGCGACCGGGTGCTGCGCCGGGAGATGCGCCTGGCCGAGGGAGACCTGTACAACGCCACGGCGCTTCGAAAGAGCGAGCGCGACGTCCGGCGGCTCGGGTTCTTCGAGAAGGTGAACGTGTCGACCCAGCGCCGGCCGGGGACCGACCTGGTGGACATCACGATCGAGGTGGAGGAGAAGCCCACCGGCGCGTTCAGCTTCGGCGCGGGGTACTCGTCGGTGGACAAGATCATCGGCATGGCCAACGTGAGCCAGCGCAACTTCATGGGGTTGGGGTACCAGCTGGCGCTCCAGGCCAACTTCGGCTCCACCCGTGAGACCTACAGCTTCACCTTCAACAACCCCCGGGTGTTCGACACCTACTGGTACTTCGGGTTCGACGTGTACAAGTCGATCCGCAGCTACACCGACTACGACAAGTTCTCGCTGGGGGGGGACCTGAAGCTGGGCACGTCCCTCAACGAGGACTGGAAGCTCCGGGGCATCTACCGGCTGGAGGAGGCCGAGGTCAAGAACGTGAGCGAGTTCGCCTCGACCCTGATCCGAGAGCAGCTGGGCACCACGGTGACCTCGTCGTTCACGGGCCTGCTGATCTACGACACCGTGGACAACCTGTGGGAGCCCCACGCGGGAACCCGGGCCCAATGGAGCGTGGAGTGGGCGGGGGGGCTCCTGGGGGGTGACGCGGCCTACCTCAAGTACGAGGTCGACGCCTCCCACTATGCCCCTTTGTGGTGGGAGCACGTGTTCCACGTCCGGGCCCGGGCCGGGTTCGTCCACTCCCTGCTGGGCCGGGACATCCCGGTGTACGAGCGGTACTACCTGGGCGGCATCAACAGCCTCCGGGGCTTCGACACCCGCAGCATCGGGCCGGTCGATTCCGCCACCGGCGACGTGATCGGGGGGGACAAGCAGATCCTGGTGAACCTGGAGTACCTGTTCCCCCTGATCAAGGAGGCCAAGCTGCGGGGCGTGGTCTTCTACGACGCCGGCAACGCCTGGGACGAGGGGCAGGCGTTCTTCGAGACCGGCCTGCGCCAGAGCGTCGGCGCCGGGGTGCGGTGGTTCAGCCCCATGGGGCCGTTGCGCCTCGAGTGGGGGTACGTGCTCGACCGCAAGCCGGACGAGGATCAGGCCCAGTGGGAGTTCACCATCGGCGGGTTCTTCTGAGGGGGCTGGCAGGCGTTTCTGCGGGTCGGGGCCATTGCCGGCGGCGGGGCATGGGCTTCAGGAGCCAGAATTCAGCTCCAGTAGACCGCGAGGCGGCCTGTTTGCGAAGAAATAACTTCGAACCGATCCCCGCACAGTTTCGGCGGTGGGGCATGGGGTCCGCTTCCGGCCGCGCGCGAAGCCGGGCATTGAAATTCGCCGCGCAGGCACGGGGCATCAGCGGTGGTTTCATGACAGACCGGTCGACACGAACGATTTCACGGGGCAAGCGGTGGAGGCGCTGCGCGGCGAGCCAAGGAGCCGCACGCGGCTCTCCAGCAGACCCCATGCCCCTCAGAGACTGTTGTGATGGCAACCATTAGAGATAAAAGATGTTTTTAGCCTTCCGACTTCCTAGCCCTTTTGGGGGGCCGAAGGCCCAGACCGACGACCGTTGACCGACGACCGAAGTTGATCAAAGGAGCCGTCGCTTCCATGGATTTGAGGAGGACGAGATGAGACGGGTTGCGATCGTGGTGGGGGTGATCCTCTTGGCGGGGTTCCTGGCGCCCGCGGTGCGGGCGGCCGAGACGGTGAAGATCGGGGTCGTGGATCTCCAGCGTTGCCTGAACGAGTCGCGCATGGGCAAGAAGTACAAGGCCGAGTTCACGGCCGAGGCGGACCGCCGGAAGGCCGAGCTGGAGAAGGAGGAGGCCGATCTCAAGGCCCTGCGCGAGGAGATCGAGAAGCAGGGCCTGGTTCTGTCGGAGACGGCCCGGGCCGAGAAGGAGCGGGAGTACAAGGAACGGCTCGCAGCGTTCAAGGCGAAGTTCCAGGAGAGCCAGCAGGCCCTGCAGCGCAAGGACCAGGAGCTGACCCGTCGGATCCTGCGGGACCTCCAGAAGGTGGTCCAGAAGCTGGGGGAGACCGAGGGGTACACCCTGATCCTGGAGCGCCAGGAGGGCGGCGTGTTGTTCATGCCCAAGGCGATCGACATCACCGACGAGGTGATCCGCCGGTACGACGAGGGCCTGCCGGCCGAGTGAGCCTGCCGCCCGCGGCACTCCAGCAGCCCCCATGCCCCCGGGCTTTGGCGCGGTCCGAGAGCCCCCTGGCCGCCTAACCGCCTACCGGGCCGAAGGCCCCAGACCGACGACCGTAGTCCGAGGGCGGCGGGTTCTCGATCGGTTTCGGCGGAGGCATGGGGCCTGCTTCCGGCCGCGCGCGAAGCCAGGCATGAGATTCGCCGCGCAGACACGGCGCTGCAATAACGGTTTCATGACGGTCCGGCCGGGGACGAACGGTTTCACGGTGCAAACGTTGGAGGTCCTGCGCGGCGAGCATGGGAGCCGCGCGCGGGTCTCCAGCAGACCCCATGCCCCCCGGGCTTTGGCGCGGTCCGAGAGCCGCCTGGCCGCCTAGCCGCCTACCGGGCCGAAGGCCCCAGACCGACGACCGTAGACCGATGACCGACGACCGAAGTTACCAGGAGTCGCCATGACACTGGGTGAGTTGGCGGAGAAGCTGGGAGCCGAGCTGCGGGGCGACCCGGCGGTGGAGGTGACGGGGGTGGCCACGCTCGACCGGGCCGGGCCGGGCGAGGTGTCGTTCCTGTCGAATCCCAAGTACCGGCCGCTCCTGGCCACCACCCGGGCCGCGGCCGTGATCGTGGCGCCGGCCGAGGCCGTGGAGGGGCGGGCCGCCCTGGTGACCGAGAACCCGTACCTGGCGTTCGCCCGGGCGGTGGAGCTGCTGCATCCGCGTCCCCGGCCCGAGCCGGGGGTGCACGAAGGGGCCTGGATCCATCCGGATGCCCGCCTGGAGGAGGGGGTGACGGCCCTGCCCGGCAGCCGGGTGGACGCCGGCGCCCGGGTGGGGGCCGGCACCGTCCTGTACCCGGGGGTGTACGTGGGTCGCGGCGCCCGCGTGGGTCGGGGCTGCGTGCTCCACGCCAACGCCGTGGTCCGGGAGGAGTGCGTTCTGGGGGACCGGGTGGTGCTCCAGCCGGGCGCGGTGGTGGGTTCGGACGGATATGGGTACGCCCGGGACGGCCACCGCCACGTGCCCATCCCCCAGGTGGGGCGGGTGGTCCTGGAGGACGACGTGGAGGTGGGTGCGAACACCACGATCGACCGCGCCGCCCTGGGGGAGACCCGGATCGGCCGGGGCACCAAGATCGACAACCTGGTGCAGATCGGGCACAACGTGACCGTGGGGGAGGACTGCCTGATCGTGGCCCAGGTGGGGGTGAGCGGCTCCACCCGGATCGGCCACCGGGTGGTCCTGGCCGGGCAGGTGGGCGTGGCCGGCCATCTGAGGGTCGGGGACGGGGCCATGGTGGGGGCTCAGTCGGGCATCGGGTCCGACGTGCCGGCAGGGGCCGTGGTGTCGGGGAGCCCGGCCATCCCCCACGGGGAGTGGCTGCGGGCCCAGGCGGTGGTCAAGCGCCTGCCGGACCTGCGGCGGGAGATGAAGGCCATGGAGCGGCGGTTGGCCGAGCTGGAGGCCCGGGTCCGGGGCCGGGCGGCCACCTCGCCTTCTGTTGATCCGGCGAAAGAATAGACGCGTCACTGCGGAGGGAGGGGCGAGGGACCTGCAGTTCAGGAACCAGGAATCAGCGGACAGGGGACAGGAGGAAACCGCATAGCCAGGCCCCTGTCGACTGGACTCTGAAATCTGTCCACTGACACGGCTGCGCCCGTCTCTCCGGCAGATCCCTTGCCCCTTTGATCAGGGATCAAGAGCGCCTGGTGATCCGCCGGGTTGATAAGGAGGACCGATGATCGACATCCAGCAGATTCTTGCCTGTCTGCCCCACCGCTACCCCTTCCTGCTGGTGGACCGGGTGGTGGAACTGGTCCCGGGCGACCGGATCGAGGCCCTCAAGAACGTGACGGTGAACGAGCCGTTCTTCACCGGCCACTTCCCGGGGCGGCCGATCATGCCGGGGGTGCTCATCGTGGAGGCCCTGGCGCAGGCGGGGGGCATCCTGGCGCTGCAGACGACGCAGGAGTGCGTGGAGGGGAAGCTCATGCTGTTCCGGGGCATCGACCGGGTGCGGTTCCGCCGGCCCGTGGTGCCCGGCGACCAGCTGCGGCTCCACGTGCGGGTGGAGAAGCGTCGCCAGGGGTTCTGGAGTTTCGAGGCCGCGGCCCGGGTGGACGGGGAGGTGGCGACCGAGGCCCACCTGTCGGCCGTGATCACCGAGGGATAATCTACAAGAGCCAACGGCCGAGCCCCCGGTGGTGGAGCCCACCCCCGGGCGCCGAGGAGGCGGGTCCGCCCGTCCACCCCGCTTCGGTCGGAGTGGCGAGGAGAAAGACATCGTGACCAAGATCGACCCGCGGGCCGTCGTGGCCGAAGGGGCCGAGATCGCCGAAGGCGTGGAGATCGGGCCCTTTGCCGTGATCGGGCCCCACGTGAGGATCGGCCAGGGCACCACCGTCGGGGCCCACGCCGTGGTGGAGGGCTGGACCACCCTGGGGGAGGGGTGCCGGGTGTTCCCGTTCGCCTCCGTGGGAACGATCCCCCAGGATCTCAAGTACGGCGGTGAGGAGGCCCGCCTGGAGATCGGCGCCCGCACGGTGATCCGGGAGTTCACCACCGTGAACATCGGCACGGCCGGGGGGGGCGGGGTGACCCGGGTGGGGGACGACTGCCTCCTGATGGCCTACAGCCACGTGGCCCACGACTGCCAGCTGGGGGACCACGTGATCCTGGCCAACGCCGTGAACCTGGCGGGCCACGTGGTGGTGGAGGACTGGGCCATCGTGGGGGGGCTGTCGGCCGTGCACCAGTTCGTGCGGATCGGGGCCCATGCGTTCATCGGCGGCTGCTCGGCCGTGACCCTGGACGTGCCGCCGTTCGTGTCGGCCGCTGGCAACCGGGCCAAGCTGTTCGGCCTGAACCTGACCGGGCTCAAGCGCCGGGGCTTCGGGGACGAGGCCCTCAAGGCCCTGAGGCGGGCCTACCGGACCGTGTTCCGGTCCAAGATGACCCTGGAGAAGGCGCTGGCAGAGGTGCGGGCCGGGCCGGACTTCGAGGTGGCCGAGGTCCGCCGGTTCGTGGAGTTCCTGGAACGATCGGAACGGGGAGTGACGCGCTGACCATGGATCGCATCGCGGTGATCGCGGGGGCGGGGGAGTTCCCCCGGCTGTTCGTGCGGGAGGCCCGCAAGCGGGGCGTGGAGCCGGTGGTGGTGGCCCTGCAGGAGGAGGCCGACCCGGCCATCGAGGAGGAGGCCGAGCAGGTCCACTGGATGCCCCTGGGCAAGGTGGGCAGGCTCCTGAAGCTCCTGTCCCGGGAGAAGGTGACCCGGGCGGTGGTGGCCGGAAAGGTCCACAAGGTCCGGATCTTCCGGGACTTCCGGCCCGACGTGAAGACCCTGACCCTGCTGTGGGGGCTGCGGGACCGCAAGGACGACACCATCATGCTCAAGGTGGCCGAGATCCTGGCCCAGGAGGGGATCGAGCTGCTGCCCCAGACCACCTACATGGACGAGTACCTGCCCGGGGCAGGCGTGTTCACGAAGCGCCAGCCCACCGACGAGGAGCGGTCCGACGTGTCGTTCGGCGCCGAGATCGCCCGGTCCATGGGGGAGCTGGACATCGGGCAGACCGTGGTGGTCAAGCGGGGGGCGGTACTGGCGGTGGAGGCGATCGAAGGCACCGACCAGGCGATCCGCCGGGGAGGGAGCCTGGGCAACGGCGACGTGGTGGTGGTGAAGGTGGCCAAGCCCCGCCAGGACCTGCGGTTCGACGTGCCCGCGGTGGGGCTCGACACGATCGTGGCCTGCCTCGACGCCCGGGCCCGGGTGCTGGCGATCGAGGGGGGGAAGACCTTCTTCTTCCAGCAGGACGAGGCGGTGGCCCTGGCCGACCGCCACAATCTGACGATCCTTGCGTTCTGAACCGGTGCTGGCGGTCTCCGCCGGCGAGGCCTCGGGGGATCTGCACGCGGCGAACCTGCTGGGGGCCCTCGCGGAGCGGGGCGTGCGGTTCCGGGCATGGGCGGTGGGGGGGTCGCGGCTCGCCCGGGCCGGGGCCGAGATCCTGATCCCTTCGGAGACCCTGTCGGCCATGGGCCTGCTGGAGGCGGCCGGCCGCCTTCCGGCGCTGCTGCGGGCCCGGAGGGCCGTCGTGCGCCGTTTCCTCACCGACCGTCCCGACCTCTTTCTCCCCGTGGACTTCGGCGGGTTCAACCTGGCCCTGGCGGCCCGGGCGCGGCGGCTCGGCGTGCCCGTGGTGTACTACATCCCCCCCAAGGTGTGGGCCTGGGGGCCCTGGCGGGTCCGCAAGGTCCGGGATCGGGTGGACGAGGCCCTGGTGGTCCTGCCGTTCGAGGAGCCGTATTGGAGGGACCGGGGGGTCCGGGTCTGGTACGTGGGCTCGCCCGTGGCCGACCACGTGGCGGGTCGGCGGTGGAGCCCGGAGCCGGCACGGGTGGGGCTGCTGCCCGGAAGCCGCAAGGGGGAGATCCTGCGGATCTGGCCCCTGCTGCGGCAGGTCGCGGACGAGCTGGCCCGACACCGCCCGTTGCGGTTCACGGTGCCCCTGGCGCCTGGGGTGGATCGGGAGTGGTTCGGAGACGCGCGCGGGATGGAGTTCACCGACGACGCCCTGGGGGTGATGGAGCGCAGCGAGCTGGTGATCGCCGCCTCGGGCACGGCCGCCCTGGAGTGCGCCCTGGTGGGGGTGCCCACCGTGGTGGTGTACCGGGTGAACCCCCTCACGTACTGGCTGGGCCGGCTGCTCGTCCGTGTCCCGTTCGTGGCCCTGCCCAACCTGATCGCAGGTCGGGAGGTGGTGCCCGAGTTCGTGCAGCGGCCGGTGGCCGAGGTGGTCCGGGCCGCGGTGCGCCTGCTGGGGGACGACGGGGCCCGGGCACGGATGGTCGAAGGGTTGGCCGAGGTGCGCCGGAAGGTGGGAGAGCCGGGGGCGGCCCGCCGGGCCGCCGAACGGGTCGCCCGGTTCCTGGAGGAGCGGGGATGAGCCGCCGACCCCTGACCCCCCCGCCCGGCCTCAAGGGGCCCGGCGACCTCGGCTCGTGGGCCCTCCTGCGGGCGCTGGGCCGGTACTTCCGGCCCCACTGGCACCGGATCGTGTTCTCGTTCCTGTGCATGGGCGTGGTGGGGGCCTCGGCCGGCGCCACTGCCTGGCTGGTCAAACCGGTGCTGGACGACATCTTCATCCGGCACGACGAGTGGAAGCTCAAGGTCTTGCCCCTGGCCCTGCTGGGCCTGTACGCCGTCAAGGGCATCTGCCGGTACCTCCAGTCGTACGTCATGCGTTGGGTGGGCGAGGCCGTGATCCTCGCCATGCGCGACGACCTGCTCACCCACCTGCAGTACCGGGAGTTCGGATTCCACGAGAAGAACCCCACCGGCACCCTGATCGCCCGGGTCACGAGCGACGTAGGGCTGATGCAGGGCGCAATCCCCAACATGATCCAGATGCTCCGCCAGGGGGTCACGGCGGCCGGCCTGCTGGCGGTGTTGTTCGTTCGGGACCCCGGCCTGGCGGCCATCTCCCTGCTGGTGGCCCCCTTGGCCGCCTACCCGGTGAAGCGCATCAGCAAGCTGGTGCGGCGTTACACCCGCAAGGGCCAGGAGCGGGTGGGGGACCTGTCCAACGTGCTCCAGGAGTCGTTCTCCGGGATCGAGGTGGTCAAGTCGTTCGGGTGCGAGGATCGGCAGATCGAACGGTTCCACCACGAGGGCGAGCGGTTGCGGCGCATCAGCCTCAAGCGGGCCCGCCTGAACGAGGCCACGGCCCCCCTGCTGGAGTTCCTGGGGGCGGTGGCAGCCGCGGCCATCATCTGGTACGGGGGGAGCCGGGTGCTGGCCGGCGAGACCACGCCCGGGGAGTTCTTCAGCTTCCTCACGGCCCTGTTCATGCTGTACGACCCGCTGAAGCGCGCCGGAAACCTGAACAACTCGATCCAGCAGGCCCTGGCCGCGGCCGAACGGGTGTTCGGGGTGATGGCCCAACCCCTGCCCCCCTGGGAGCGCGGGGGAGACCGCGATCTGGACGGGCCGGTGGAGGAGGTGGCCTACGAGAACGTGCGGTTCGCCTACGACCCGGCCCAGGGCGAGGTGATCCGGGGGGTGAGCTTCCGGGCCCGGCGGGGGCAGGTGGTGGCGCTCGTGGGGGCGAGCGGGTCGGGCAAGTCCACGCTCCTGAAGCTCCTGCCGCGGTTCTACGACCCGACGGACGGGGTCATCCGGATCAACGGGGTGGACATCCGGGAGTTTCGCATCGAGGGCCTGCGCCGGGCCGTGGCGGTGGTGACCCAGAACACCTTCCTGTTCAACGACACGGTCCGCCAGAACATCCTGGTGGGCCGGCCGGACGCGGGCGACGACGAGGTGGAGGCGGCCGCGCGGGCCGCCCATGCCCACGAGTTCATCCTGACCCTGCCCCAGGGGTACGACACCGTGGTGGGGGAGCGGGGGGACCTGCTGAGCGGGGGGCAGAAGCAGCGGATCGCGATCGCCCGGGCCATCCTCAAGGACGCGCCGATCCTGATCCTGGACGAGGCCACGAGCGCCCTGGACTCGGAGTCCGAGTCCGAGGTTCAGGCGGCCATGGAGGCGCTCATGGCCAACCGGACGACCTTCGTGATCGCCCACCGCCTGGCCACCGTGCGTCACGCCGACCTGATCCTGGTGCTCCGGGACGGCCGGGTGGTGGAGAGGGGAAACCACGAGGAGCTCGTCGCCCGCGGCGGGGAGTATGCGAGGCTGTGCCGGCTCCAGTTCGGGGAGGCGCTGGGGTGAATCCCGCCGCGTTGGGCTGGGCGTGCCGGGCGGGGGCCGGGTATCTGGGGGTGGTGGGCCGGACCAGCCGGTACCGGATCTCCGGCAGGGCAGCGGTCGAGGCCGCCCGGGCCGAGGGCCCGATGTTGTGGGCGTTCTGGCACAACCGGCTGCTGGGCCCGTTGGTGCCCTACCGGGACCGGGGCATCGGGGTGGTCATCAGCCGTAGCGACGACGGCGAGCTGATCTCGCGGATCGTCGAGCGGTTCGGGTACGTGCCGATCCGGGGGTCGTCGTCCCGGGGCGGGGCCATGGCCCTGCGGGGGGTGCTGCGCCACCTCGCCTCGGGCCGGGACGTGGCCCTGACCCCGGACGGGCCGCGGGGACCCCGGTACCGCGTCCAGCCGGGGGTGGCGATGGCCGCCGTCCGCAGCGGCGTGCCCGTGGTGCCGGTGGGGGTGGCGTACTCCCGGCGGTGGGTGGCCCCCTCGTGGGACCGGTTCCAGGTCCCCCTGCCGTTCGGCAGGGTGGAGCTGGTGCTGGGGCCGCCGCTGCGGTTCGGCCGCGGGGAGCCGATCGAGCGGGTCCGGGCGGTGATCCAGGGGGCGATCCTTCGGGCCACAGAGCGGGCCGATGCCCGCGTGGGCCGGGTGCCGCCGTGAGCGCGTTCCTGGCCCTCTACCGGGCCGTGGGAACCGCGGGCGTGCTGGCGGCCGCCCCCGTGTTGGCCGCCAGGGCCCTCACCGATCCCCGGTATCGCGTGGGGTGGGGCGAGCGGTTGGGCCTGTGGGCCGATCCGCCCCGCCGGTGCGTGTGGGTCCACGGCGCCAGCGTGGGAGAGCTCAGGGCGGCCGCCCCCCTCGTGCGGCAGCTCCGGACCCGGGGCCGCCGGGTGCTCGTGACCGCCACGAGCCCGGCCGGGGCCCAGGTGGCGGGCGAGCTGGCCGGGGACCCCGCGTGGGGCAGGCTGCTGCCCCTGGATCCCCTGCCGTGGCTCGGTCGCCTGGTCGCCCGGCTTCGGCCCCGGGCCGTGATCCTGGTGGAGACCGAGCTCTGGCCTGGCTTCCTGGGGGCGTTGCGCGGCCAGCGCGTGCCGGTGCTGTTGGTGAACGCTCGGATCTCGGACCGATCCTTTCTCCGGTACCGACGGGTGAGGCGGCTCCTCGCCCCGGTGCTCGGGGGGTTCCGATGCATCCAGGCCCAGTCCGAGGACCACGCCCGGCGGTTTCTGGCCCTGGGAGCGCCACCGGATCGGGTCGAGGTGGGCGGAAACCTGAAGTTCGACCTCCCGGACCCGGATCCGTCCCACCCGGCCACCCGGCTGGTGCGGCGGGCCGCGGAAGGGGCGCGGGTGGTGGTGGCCGGATCGACCCACCCGGGTGAGGAACGGGCCGTGGCCCGGGCCGTCCGGCGGCTGTCCCGAAGGGGGGTGCAGGCCGGGCTGGTGGTGGCCCCGCGCCATCTCGAACGGCTGGCCCAGGCCGAGGAGGAGCTCCGGTCCGAGGGGGTGGAGCCGGTCCGGTGGACCGATGCGGCCGAGCAAGGCGAGGGGGCCGTGCGCCGGGCCCTGGGGGAGGGCCGGGCCCTGGTGGTGGACCGGTTCGGGGTGCTGCCACACCTGTACGGGGCGGCGGCGGTCGCATTCGTGGGGGGGACCCTCGCGCCTGTGGGCGGCCACAACCCCCTGGAGGCCCTCGTCTGGGGGGTGCCGGTGGTCCTGGGCCCACACGCGGCGAACATCCGCGACCTGGTGGCGGAGATCCGGGAGCACGGGCTGGGCACCGAGGTCCGGGACCCCGAGGGACTCGCGGCCGCCCTGGAGCCGTACCTCACCGGCGACCCGGAGGGGGTGAGGGCGGCGTCCCTGGCGCTGTTCGACCGCAACCGGGGCGCGACCCAGAGGGCCCTGGCGGCGTTGGAGGATGCCTTGCGCGACGGGTTGCCATGTCCCTGTACTTCTGGGTGAAGGATCTCCTGTCCCGGCCCGCCCTCGGTGCGGGGTCGCGGGTCCTGCTCGCGCCGTTGGCCGCGGCGGGATGGGGCTACGCCCAGATCCAGGCGGCCCGGCGCTGGGCCTACCGCCGGGGGGTGCTGCGGTCCGAGGACCCGGGAGTGCCCGTGATCTCGGTGGGCAACGTGGCCGTGGGCGGCACGGGCAAGACCCCCTGCGTGGAGCGGATCTGCCGGCTCCTGTTGGCCCGGGGGGTGCGGCCGGCGGTGCTGAGCCGGGGGTACGGCGGCCGGGCCGAGGGGCCGGTCACGGTGGTCTCGGACGGCCGGGGCGAGGTGGCCGACTGGCGGCAGGCCGGGGACGAGCCCGTGCTCCTGGCGAGGCGGCTGCCCGAGGTGGCCGTGGTGGTGGGGCCCGACCGGAGGCGCACGGCCCGGGTGGCGGTGGAGTTGGGGGCCCAGGCCCTGGTGCTGGACGACGGATTCCAGCACCTGCGGCTCCGCCGGCACCTGGACGTGGTCACGGTGGACGTGCAGAACCCCTTCGGCAACGGGTGGTGCCTGCCCCGGGGGCTGCTGCGGGAGTCCCCCCGGGCCCTGGCCGACGCGGACCTGGTGCTGCTGACCCGCACCCGGGGGGTGCCGGCCGGCCGGATCGAGCGAACCCGGGAGCTGGTGGGCCGGTACGCGCCCGAGGCCCCGATCCTGACCACCTCCCACGATCCAGCCGGCTGGACCGACCTGGCCGGCGGCGGGTCCCTGGCGCTGGAGGCCCTGCGGGGCCGGAAGATCCTGGCCTTTGCCGGCATCGGAGACCCGGCGGCGTTCTTCCGCGACCTGGACGCCCTGGGGCTGCGGGTGGTGGAGGCGGTCCCGTTCCCGGATCACCACCCCTACTCCGATGAGGACCGGGAGCAGCTCGCCCGCTGGGCCCGCCTGGTCAACGCCGAGGCCCTGGTGACCACCGAGAAGGACGCGGTCCGGCTCGCCGGACCCGTTCCGGCCGGGGCCCCCACCTACGCCCTGGCCATCCGGCTCCGGGTGGACGACGAGGCCGTGCTGGAGACGGCCCTGGACCGCGCCATGAAGGCGGCCGGGAAGGGGTGAGGCCGGCCGACGGGCTCGGGCTTGCGGCCCGGCCGGGCCCGCGGCATCATGGGCCGGCGGTTCCCACTGTTTTGCCGAAAGGAGGAAGGGCATGCCGTCTCGACTCGAACTGCCCGAACCGGTGCTCGAAGCGATCGCTGCGGAGGACCTGGAGGGCTTGCGCACGGCCCTGGAAGGATCGCCCCTGGCCGGGGAGCTGGGCATCGCCTACGAGGCCCTGGAGCCGGGCCGGGCCCGGGCGCGGTTGCCGGCCGGCGAGCTCCTGCCCAACTTCCTCGGGTTCGTGCACACGGGCGCGCTGTTCGCCCTGGCCGAGCAGGTGATGGCCGCGGCCGCCAACACCCTGGGGTTCGTGGGCCTGCCCCTGAACTGTGAGGTCCACTTCGTGAAGGGCGCGGATCCCTCCGAGGACACGGTGGCCTCGGCCCACGTGGTGGACACCCAGGGCCGGATCGCCCGGATCGTGGTGGAGGTGACCCAGGGGAACGACGACGTCCTGCGGGTCACCGAGATGGTGTTCCTGCGGTCGCCCCACCCGTGAGCCCTCAGACCGTGAATCTGGCCGGCCCGGCCGGCGAGGCGGCCCGGGCCCGGGCCGAGCTGGTGGTGGCGTTGCGGCGGGCCCTGCACCGGATCCCGGAGCCCGGGTTCCAGGAGGAGAAGACCACCGCCCTCGTGGAGGCGTTCCTGCGGGAGCGGGAGGTTGGGTTCGAGCGGTTCGCCGGCGGCACGGGGGGGGCGGCTGTGTTCGGCCCGGACGGGCCGGCGGTGATGCTGCGGGCCGACCTGGACGGCCTGCCGGTGACCGAGGCCACGGGGCTCGCGTTCGCGTCGGAGCACCCCGGCCGGATGCACGCCTGCGGCCACGACGCCCACGCGGCGATCCTGCTCGCCGTGGCCGACTGCCTGGCCGCCGGCGAGATCCGGCCGAAGGGGCGGGTGGTGCTGGTGTTCCAGCCGGCCGAGGAGGGAGGCGGCGGCGCCGATCGGCTCCTGGAGGAGGGGCTGCTGGACCGCTACCCGGTGGACGCGGCGGTGGCCCTGCACGTGTGGCCGGGGTTCCCGGTGGGGGCCGTGGGTGTGTCGCCGGGGCCGGTCATGGCCAGCATGGACCGGCTGCGGCTGGTGTTCGAGGGGCAGGGCGGCCACGGCGCCCTGCCCCACCTGTGCGTGGACCCGGTGGTGATGGCGGCCGAGGGGATCCTGGCGTTCCAGAGCCTGGTGAGCCGGGAGACCGATCCCATGGATCCGGCGGTGTTCACGGTGGGGGCCGTGCGAGGGGGCACCGCCGAGAACGTGATCCCCGACGAGGTGGAGCTCCTAGCCACCCTGCGGGCCTTCGACCCGGGCGTGCGCGACCATCTGCTCGAGGGGATCGAGCGGGTCGGCCGCGGGGTCGCCTCGGCCCACCGGGGCGGGTTCCGCATGGAGCGGGGCCAGGGCTACCCGGTGACCCGCAACGACCCCGAGGTGACCCGGCGGGTGGGCCGGGCCGCGGCCTCGGTGCTGGGCGAGGGTGCCGTGCGGCCGGCCCACCGGACCATGGGGGCCGAGGACATGGGGTTCATCCTGGACCGGGTGCCGGGCTGCTACCTCCAGCTGGGCGCGAGCGCCGACCCCACCCGGGCCGAGCCGCTGCACAGCCCCCGGTTCGACCTGGACGAGCGGTGCCTACCCGTGGGCGTGGCGGTGCTGCTGGCCGCGGCCCAGGAGCTGCTGGATTGACTTCGGTCGTCGGTCACCGGCCTTCGGTCTCCTGGCCCCCTCAAACGGCACCCGCGGGGCCCGGCAAAGGGGGGGTAACTTTCGCTGGTCCGGGGCCGTTGCCGGCGGCGGGGCATGGGGCCTGCTTCCGGCCGCGCGCGAAGCCGGGCGTTAGGATTCGCCGCGCAGGCACAGGGCACCGGCGGTGGCTTCATGACCGTTCGGCGGGGCACGAACGAATCCACGGTACGAGCGTTGGAGGCGCTGCGCGGCGAGCATAGGGGCCGCGCGCGGCTCTCCAGCAGCCCCCATGCCCCCCGAGCTTTGGCGCGGTTCGAGAACCGCCCGGCCGCCTAGCTGCCTAGCTGCCTGGCGGGCCGAAGGCCCCAGACCGACGACCGTTGACCGTAGACCGACGACCGAAGTTACCGGGAAGGAGCTCTTCATGGTCGATGTGGGCATCATCGGTGCGAGCGGGTACACCGGGGCGGAGCTGATCCGGCTGCTGTGCCGGCACCCCCAGGTGCGGATCACCGCGATCACCTCGCGCAGGTACGCGGGGCAGCCCCTGGGCGCGTGCTTCCCCAGCCTGGGGCACCTGGACCTGGCCTTCGTCTCCCACGAGGACCCGGGGGTGTTTGACCGGGCCGAGGTGTTCTTCACGGCCCTTCCCCACAAGGCCAGCATGCCGGTGGTGGCGGCCGCCCTCGGAGCGGGGCGCAAGGTGATCGACCTCTCGGCCGACTTCCGGTTCGCCGATCCCACCCTGTACGAGGCGCACTACGGGCCCCACGCCTGCCCGGAGCTCCTGGCCGAGGCCGTGTACGGGCTGACCGAGGTCCACGGCGCGGCCGTGGAGCGGACCCGGCTGGTGGGCAACCCGGGGTGCTACCCCACCAGCATCCTGCTGCCCCTGGTTCCGCTGCTGCTGGAGCGGGTGATCCGGCCGGAGGGGATCGTGGCCGACTCCAAGTCCGGGGTGAGCGGGGCCGGCCGGGAGCCGAGCCAGGCCACGCTGTACTGCGAGGTGAACGAGGGGTTCAAGGCCTACAAGGTGGCCTCGCACCGCCACGAGCCCGAGATCCGAAAGGAGCTGGAGCTGGCCGCGGGGTGCGAGGTGCCGGTGGTGTTCACCCCCCACCTGGTGCCCATGGCCCGGGGCATCCTGTCCACCGTGTACGCCCTGCCGGCCGACGGCGCCGACGCGGCCCGGGTGCGGGAGGTGTGGCGGGAGTTCTACCGGGAGGCCCCGTTCGTCCGGGTGCTGGACGAAGGACGGTGGCCCAGCACGGCCGACGTGCGGGGCACGAACGCCTGCGCCATGGCCGTGGCCGACCACGGCGCGGGCCGGCTGGTGATCGTGAGCGTGATCGACAACCTGGTGAAAGGGGCGAGCGGCCAGGCGGTGCAGAACCTCAACCGCATGATGGGTTGGGACGAGACCCTGGGCCTGCCCCAGGAGGCCCTGTACCCCTAGGAATCCAATGTCGAAATAGGCGCACTTCTTCAGCGGGGAGAGGCAAGGGGCCTGGTTCCGGCCGTGCGTGAGTGCAGCATCCGACTCATACGGAGTGGCGTTCTAACCGAGATCCCTCGGAGGGCGGGGCAAGGAACCTGCCTCCGGCCGTGCGCGAAGCCGGGCATTAAGATTCGCCGCGCAGGCACGGGACAGGGGAGTTGGTTTCATTCCAACTCCGGCGAATGCGAGCCATTTCATGGCTCGGACGCCGGAGGCGCTGCGCGGCGAGCTAAGGGGCCGCGCCCGGCTCTCCGGCAGGCCCCTTGCCCCTCCGAGAAGGGGGCGATAGCGCCTGTTTATCCGCCGGTGAATAGGAGGATGCGCCGGACCTCAGTCGCTGCTGAGCAGCCGGATCTCGGCCAGCCCCCGGGCCTCCACCCGGTAGTTACCGTACTCGGTGACGCCGGTGAACAGCAGGGTGCGGGCCAGCCGGCCCTCCAGGGCCTTGGCAGCGCCCTCCACCTCCACGCGGGCGGCCAGGCGCGAGCCGCTCTCTTCGCCCAGGGTGACCCGTTTGACCTTGGCGAACGGAACCATCAGGGTGCCCTCGCCCCGCTCCAGGGGGAGGAAGGTGCGGCCGTTGCAGGCCAGCAGCTCCACCCGCGTCACCACGCCCTGGCGGTCCACCAGTTCCGCCCGGTAGTTCTCCTTGGGCCGGGGAATGGTGTCGGAGACCGGGCCGGACCCGCCTCCGCCCATGGCGGTGAGCAGAAGGAAGACGGCAGCGGACGAAGCCACGAGAACGGAACGCCGAACGGACATGGGTGCTCTCCCTGGGATCTCTGTGGGTACGGTCCCCGAACCGGCGCGCCCTTCCTAACACAGGCTCGGAGGGACCTCAAGCCGTGAGCGCAACCGATTGGGCCGAAGTGTACGTCGCCTTGGATGCGGTGGAGGTGGCCGCGGTCACAGGGGTGCTGGCCTCGGCCGGCGTCGAGACCCGGGTCCGGGACATGACCGTCACCCCGTACCCGGTGTCCATCGGGCCCCTGGGTGAGAAGCGGATCGACGTGCCCGCCGAGCAGGCGGCCGAGGCCAGGCGGCTCCTTCGCCAGGCGGCCGACGACGGGTATCTGCGGGCCGGCGCGCTGGTCATGGGGGAGGAGGAGCCGGAGTGAGCCCGGGGCTGCGGGTGGTGCGCTCCAACCGCATGGAGCGGCTCGTGGATGCCCTGGCCGAGGCGGTGGCCGAGCCCCTGCCGGACCCGCTGGCCCCCGAGGTGGTGGTGGTCCAGAACCGGGGCATGGCCCGGTGGCTGTCCCAACGGCTGGCCGCCCGGTTCGGGGTGTGGATGAACGCCCGGTTCCCGTTCCCTGCGGCAGCGGTGGCCGAGTGGTTCGACGCCGTGCTGGGAACGTCCGATCCGGTGCGGCCCTGGGAGCCGGACGTGTTGGTGTGGCGGATCCTGGACGTCCTGCCCGGGCTTCTGGAGCGCCCCGGGTTCGATGGGGTGCGGCGGTTTCTCGAGGCCGACGATCGGCCCGCCCGGCGCTACCGGTTCGCGAGCCGGATCGCGGACCTGTTCGACCGGTACACCGTGTACCGGCCGGACTGGGTCCTGGCGTGGGAGGCCGGGGGGAGCGGGCCCTCGGGGCTCGAGTGGCAGGCCGAGCTGTGGCGGGCCGTGGCCGAGCGGATCGGGGGAGACCACCGGGCCCGGAGGTGCGTCCGGTTCCTGGATGCCCTCTCCTCCGGCCGCGTCGAAGGGCTTCCCCACCGGGTCCAGGTGTTCGGGCTCTCCGCGCTTCCGCCGTTCCACCTCGATGTGCTCTCGGCCCTGGCCCGGCAGGTTCCGGTCACGGTGTTCCTGCTGGATCCCTGTCGGGAGTGGTGGGCCGACGTGGTCTCCCCCGGGGAGGCGGCCCGGCGGGCCCGGGCCGCACCGGAGACCCGGGAGTACTATGCCGTGGGCAACCGGCTCCTGGCCTCGCTGGGCCGGTCGGGCCGGGAGTTCCTGAACCTCCTGTGGGAGCGGGAGCCCCACGAGGACGACCGGTTCGAGGCGCCCGACCCGACGACGGCGCTGGGCCGGATCCAGTGCGACCTGCTCGGCCTGGTCGACCGGGGCCCGGACGAGCGCCTGCCCTGGCCCGACGACGGCTCGATCCGGGTGGCCTCGTGCCACGGACCCTTGCGGGAGGCCGAGGCCCTGCGAGACCACCTCCTGGCCCTGTTCGAGCGCTGGCCGGACCTGACCCCCGAGGACGTGGTCGTGATGACCCCGGACCTCGACACCTACGGCCCGCTGATCTCGGCCGTGTTCCGGGGGGGCGAGGGGGAGCCGTCGATCCCGCACAGCCTGGCCGATCGGGCCGGGCCGGCCCAGGAGGGGGCGGCCGCCGGGTTCCTGCGGCTCCTCGAGGTGGCCCGGGGCCGACTCCGGGCGCCCGAGGTGCTCGATCTGCTGGAGTGGCCCGCCCTCCGCCGGCGGTTCGGGTGGGACGACCCGGCCGTGGAGCGGGTGCGGACCTGGGTGGCCGAGGCCGGTATCCGGTGGGGCCGCGATGCGGCCCACCGCCACGCCCTGGGGCTCGGGGCGTACGGCGAGCACTCCTGGCGGTTCGGCCTCGACCGCCTGCTTCTGGGTCGGGCGATGGCGCCGGGCGAGGCGCTGTGGCAGGGCGTCCACCCGTTCCCCGACGTGGAGGGGGGCGGCGACGCCGGGGCCCTGGAGGGTCTCGCACGGTTCGTGCGCGACCTGTTTCGGCTGGCCGAGGACCTGGCCCGGCCCCGCTCCCCCGCGGCATGGGGCGAGGACCTGTCGGGCTGGTTCGAGCGGTTCTTCCGGGTGGAGGGGGCCGAGGAACGGGAGGTGGGGGAGCTTCGCCGGGCCCTGGTCCGGCTCGGCGACGCGGGCGACGGGGCCGAGGTGGCGTTCGAGGCGGTGGCCGAGCACCTGGCCTCGACCGTGGGCCGCGTGCGGTTCGAGGGCGGGTTCCTCGCGGGCGGGGTCACGGTGTGCGCCCTGCTTCCCATGCGCAGCGTGCCGTTCCGGGTCGTGTGCCTGGTGGGGCTCAACGACGGCTCCCTGCCCCGCACGGACCGGCCGAGCGGGTTCGACGGCATCGCCCGCCAGCCCCGCCGGGGCGACCGGTCGCTGCGGGACGAGGACCGGTACCTGTTCCTGGAGGCCCTCCTCTCCGCGCGGGACCACCTGTACCTGAGCTACGTGGGCCAGAGCTCCCGGGACAACGCGGAGGTGCCGCCGTCGGTGCTGGTGAGCGAGCTCCTGGACGCCCTGGACCGGACCTTCGACTCGGACCCGCCGCCGTCCGACCGGGTCCGGGTGCGCCACCGGCTCCACCCGTTCAGCCCGGCCTATTTCCGGGCCGGAGGGGAGCTCCAGAGCTACTCGGCGGCCGACGCCGCGACCGCCCGTCGTCTGGCGTCGTCCGAGGGCCGAGGGCCCCGGGGGCGGTGGGTCGTGCGGCCCCTGCCGGAGCCCCCAGACGAGCTTCGCACCCTGTCCCTGGACGACCTGGAGCGGTTCTTCCGCAACCCTTGCGCCTACTTCCTTCGGGTCCGGCTCGGGGTTCGGTTCGACGGCCCCGCGGCCGGGCCCGACGAGGCCGAGCCCCTCGAGCCCCAGGCGCTCTCCCGCTACGGGGTGGCGCAGGAGATCCTGGACCGCCTCTGCGGGGGGGAAGAGCCCGGCGACCTCCTGGCCCTGGCCCGGGCCCAGGGGAGGCTCCCGCCGGGCGCGGCCGGGCCCGTGGCGTTCCGGGACGCCGAGGCGCTGGCCCGCGGCGTGTGGGAGGCGGCGGGTCCCCGGGCCGCCGAGCCGCCGGTGCCGTTGGATCCCCGGCACGTGGACCTGGGCCCGTACCGCCTCCACCTGCGGCTCCCGGGGGTCCGGCCCGGCGGCCTGGTGCTCTTCCGGCCGGCCGCGCCCAAGGGCAAGGACCGGGTGAGGGCCTGGATCCGGCACCTGGCCTTGTGCGCACTGCGGCCACCCGGGGTCGAGTCCGTGACGGTGGTGGTGGGCCGCGGCGGCAAGGGCTGGACCTTCGGCCCCGTGGACCAGCCGGAGGCGCTCCTGATGGAGCTCCTGGAGCTCTACGGCCGGGGCCTGCGGGAGCCCCTGCCGTTCGCGCCCGAGACCTCCTGGGCCTATGCCCACGGCCGGTGGGGCGGGGGCCGAAGCCGGAAGCCCCCTCTGGACCGGGCCCGGGAGGCCTGGGCCGGCTCGGACTATGCGGCCGGGGAAGGGGAGGACCCCGCCCTGGCCCACTGCTTCGGCGAGGCCGGGCCGTTCGGCCCCGGGTTCGAGGAAACGGCCGAGGCGGTGTTCGGGCCGAGCTTCCGGTACGAGGGGGTCCCGTGACCTCGGCCCGGCCCTTTGACCTCGCCACCGCGCCGCTGGCCGGCACCCACCTCATCGAGGCGAGCGCCGGCACCGGCAAGACCTACGCCCTGGCGGGACTGGTGCTCCGCCTCGTGATCGAGCGGCGGCTCCCCGTGGACCGGATCCTGGTCGTGACCTTCACCGTGGCGGCCGCCGAGGAGCTCCGGGGCCGCATCCGCCGCCGGCTGGTCGAGGGGCTCGCGGCCTTCGAGGCGGAAGACGCCGGGGACGACCCCCTCCTCGGCCGGCTCCTGGGGCGCTGCCCCGACCGCGACCGGGTCCGGGACGATCTCGCCCTGGCCCTGGCCGAGTTCGACCGGGCCCCGGTCCACACGATCCACGGGTTCTGCCAGCGGGTGCTCCAAGACCACGGTTTCGAGGGCGCGGCCCCCCTCGATCCCCGGGTGGTCCCCGACCCCGAGGACGTGGTGATGGAGGCGGTGCGGGACGTGTGGCGCCGGTGGGCCCTGGCCGCCCCCCCGATCGTGGCCGCCGACCTGGCCGCGGCGGGGATCGGTCCCTCGGCCCTGCGCCGCACCCTCAGGCCGCTCCTGGCCCATCCGGCGCTGGAGCTCCGGCCCCCGATCTCCCAGGCCGACCTCGAGGCCCTGGCCCAGAGGGCGGAGGACGCGCGCGAGGCCCTGGCCCGGGCCTGGGCCCGGGGAGGGGGCGAGCTGCGGCGGCTCCTCGAGGCCTCGCCCGGCCTGAACCGCCGGAAGAAGGAGTTCAGGGCCGAAACCCTTGGGGCGGCCTGCGACACCCTCGACCGGGGGCTCCGGAGCGGAGCGTTAGGCGAGGAGTTCTTCGGGGCCCTGGCGGCGCTCTCGCCCGGAAGGCTGGCCGAGGGGACCCGGCCGGGGGAGGATCCGCCGGACCATCCCGTGCTGGGGGCCGTCGACGACCTCCTGGGGGCTTTGCGCCGGTTTCGCCGGGCGTTCGTGCCCGGTGCGCTGGCCTCGGCGCTCCAGACCCTGGACCGGGAGAAGGTTCGGAACGATCTTCTCTTCTTCTCGGACCTCCTCACGCGGGTCCACGCGGCCCTCGCAGGCCCCGCCGGCGACCGGCTGGTCGCCGCCCTGCGGGACCGGTACGCCGCCGCCCTGATCGACGAGTTCCAGGACACCGATCCCCTCCAGTACGAGATCTTCTCCCGGGTGTTCGGGGGCGGCACCCTGTACCTGATCGGCGACCCCAAACAGGCCATCTACGGGTTCCGGGGCGCCGACGTGTTCGCCTACCTGCGGGCCGCCCGGGAGGCGGAGAACGTCCACACCCTGCCCTACAACTGGCGATCCGAGCCGGACCTGGTGCGCGCCGTGGGCCGGGTGTTCGGGGTGGACCGGCCCTTCGTGCTCCCGGACATCGGGTTCCCGGCGGTGGAGCCGTCCCCCAGCGAGAAGGACCGGCTCCTCGTGGACGGGTGGGCCGAGCCGCCGCTGCGGGTGTGGTTCGTCCGCCGGGAGGGCCGCAGCGGCCGGGGCGGCCAGATCAACAAGGGGTGGGCCGAGGAACACCTGCCCCGGGCCGTGGCCGCCGAGGTGGCCCGGCTGCTGCGGCTGGGCGCGGCTGGCCGGGCCACGATCGGGGGCCGGCCCCTCGGCGCCGGCGACCTGGCGGTGCTGGTGCGCACCAATGCCCAGGCCGAGCGGGTCCAGGAGGCTCTCCGCCGGATCGGCGTGCCCGGCGTCCTCTACACCGCCAAGGGGCTGTTCGAGACCCGGGAGGCCCGGGAGGCCCTGACCGTGGTATCGGCCTTGGCCGAGCCCGGGAACGAGGGGCTCGTTCGGGCCGCCCTGGCCCTGGACTGGTTCGGGTTCGACGCGGCAGGGCTCCACGCGGTCCTGGAGGACCCGGCGGCCTGGACCGGCTGGCTCGAGCGGTTCCGGGAATGGCACGGAACCTGGCGGGACCAGGGCTTCCTGTCCGCCTACCGCGACCTTCTGAGCCGGACCCGGGTGCGGGAGCACCTCCTGCGCTTTGCGGACGGCGAGCGCCGGGTCGCCAACGTGGTCCACCTGGGGGAGGTCCTGGACGCGGCGGCCCGGGCCGGCCGGTCGGGGCCGGCGGGCCTCGTGCGGTGGCTCGAGGCCCGGGTGGCCGGCCGAAGCGAGGGGGACGAGGCGTACGAGCTCCGGCTCGAGAGCGACGAGCGGGCCGTGAGGATCCTCACCGTCCACCGGTCGAAAGGGCTCGAGTTCCCGGTGGTGCTCGTGCCGTTCGCCCCCCTGCCCGGGAGGGATCCCGCCGGCAAGGCGGCCGCCGACGGGCTCGCCTACCATGCGGACGACGGGACCATGGTGCTCACCTTCGACCCCGACGAGATCGCGGCCCACCAGGCTCGGGCCCGGGCCGAAGGGCTGTCCGAGGACCTCCGGCTCTTCTACGTGGCCCTGACCCGGGCCCGGAACCGGTGCGTCTTCACCTGGGGCGGGTTCCGGGACGCCGGCCGAAGCCCGCCGGGGTACCTGTTCCTGGGCCCGGTCCAAGGCGGCGATCCGGCGGGAACCCTTGTGGCCCTGGGGAAGAGCGCCGAGGACCGGGAGCTGCGGGCCGCCCTGAGCCGCATCGAGGGGCCCGGCGTCGAGGTGGCGGAGCCGTCCTTCGAGGACCCCGGCCGGCTCGAGCCGACCGAGGCGGAGCCCGAGGCCCTTCAGGCCCGCACCTTCCGGGGACGCATGCGCACCGACTGGCGGGTCACCAGCTTCACCGCCCTCGCCGCAGGGGTCGACGCCGAAGGCGCCGACCACGACCTGGGGGAGCCGGCCGAGGAGCCCGAGGGGCCGGCCGACGAGTTCCTGGGGTTCCCCCGGGGCGCCCGCACGGGGCTGTGCCTCCACGAGATCCTGGAGTGGTGGGACGAGGCCGGCACGACCCCCTCCGAGCGCCGGGCCTTCGCGGCCCGGGTGCTCCGGGCCCACGGCTTCGGCCCGGAATGGGCGCCGACCGTGGCCCGGGTGCTCGAGCGGGTGGCCGCCTGGGACATCGACGGGGTGGTCCTGGGTGAGGTGCCGCGCCGGGCGCGGCTCCACGAGGTGGAGTTCACCTTCCCCCTCCGGGCCGGCCGACCGACCGCCCTGACGGCCCGGGAGTTGGCCGCCGCCCTCGAGGCCCCCGAGCTGGCCGGACGGATGGGCCCGGCGTTGGGCACGGCCTTGGGCCGCTTGTCGTTCTCGCCGGTCCGGGGATACCTAAGGGGGGTCATGGACCTGGTGGTCCGGGTGGGGGACCGGTACCACCTGGTGGACTGGAAGACCAACTACCTGGGGCCCCGGCCCGAGGACTACGGCCCCGAGGCGCTGGCCGCGGCCATGGCCCGGGACCTCTACGTGCTCCAGTACCACCTCTACGCCGTGGCCCTGCACCTGCACCTGCGGGCCCGTCTCCCGGCCTACGACTTCGACCGCCACTTCGGCGGCGTCCACTACGTGTTCCTCCGGGGCCTCGACCCCTCCCGCCCCGGCCAGGGCGTGTTCACCGACCGCCCGTCCCGGGAACGCCTGGAACGCCTGATGAACTGCCTGGGGCCGAACGAAGGGAGGTAGCCGCGCGGGGAAGTCACTCCAACCCAGCCGAAAATTGCCCGAGCGGCCGTAGCGCGCCCACGGTAGTGGCGCCTGCGGCAGTTTTGCGTGCAGTCAACGACGTGGGGACGGCCGAGTAGGCGGAGGGACGAGGACGATAGCCGAGTAACCGAGCGGCGTCCCATCCTTCCGGGCTCAGGATCGAACGCCCCGGGGCCCCATTCCTCCGGGACTCATTCCAAGTTGCCATCCATCGCATACGGATCCGGGGCGGGGCAAGGGCCCTGCCTCCGGCCGGGCGCGAAGCCAGGCATTGAGATTCGCCGCGCAGGCACGGGGTGGGGGAGCTGGCTTCATGGCAACCCGTTGGAATCCGAACCCTTTCGCAGTCCAGACGCCGGAGGCACTGCGCGGCGAGCCAAGGGGCCGCGCCCGGCTCTCCGACAGGCCCCTCGCCCCTCCGGGCAGGGGGCCAATAGATTTGAATGCAACTTGGTATTACGGGGCGGCAAGGATTTCTCCGGGCTCCTGGAGGCCATCCTCCGAGATCTGCCCAAAGCGTCTGCCCCCGGATAGAGCACCGGCTGGGTCTCGCGCCTACGGCGGGATCCCAGGGCCCCTCAGGCCCGAACACCACCTCTGCTAGTTCCCCAATCTCTCCGGATGGAGAATTGACATGATCCACAATTACACTGTATAGTGTTTCGGTGTAGAAAGGAGACACCATGTCCCGCCCCGGCTCCGACCTGTTTCCCATGCTCGACCCCTGCACGGCCAAGACTCCGGTGGAGGAGCGCCCGCTGCTCGACCCCGGGGAGGCCCGACAGGTGGCGACGATGTTCAAGATTCTGGCCAACGACACCCGGGTCCGGCTGCTCCACGCCCTGGTGCGCACCCCCGGGCTGTGCGTGGGGGAACTCGCCGACGATCTCGGCATGAAGCCCCAGGCCGTGTCGAACCAGCTCCAGCGGCTCGCGGACCGGGGAATCGTGGAGCCCGAGCGCCGGGGCACCCAGGTGTGCTACCGCATCGTGGACCCGTGCGTGGTCCAGCTCCTGTCGTACGGGCTGTGCCTGGCCGAGGACGCCGAGGCCCGCCGGGGCTGATGGGGGCCCACAGCCAGCCGCACCCAGCGCGGCCCTGCCGGCGGCGCCGGCGGGACGCCAACCCATCCGGAGGGTTTCACCATGCACCACCGAATCCGTCTCTCTTTTTTCGCCCTTGGACTCGCCTTCCTCGCCGGCTCCGCGTTCGCCGGGTTCGGGTTCCCGTCCGCAAAGGGACTCGACGTGTTCGACGTGCTCGCGGACCCGTTCGCGTACCAGGGCGTGATCACCGTGCGGGGCGGGGTCATGGCGGCCGATGTCGGCAAAGGCCGGTTCGAGCTCGTGGACTACCGGGAGTACCGGGGCTGCCGCAGCGTGAGCTGCGCGCCCAAGTGGCTCACGGTGCTCTACGACGGGGAGCTCCCCAAGAAGCGGGACGTGGTCGAGGTGGAGGGCGTCATCGAGAAGAATGCGGCCGGCGCCGGGGGGTTCGTGCTCCGGGCCCGGGAGGTCCGGGTCAAATGAGCTACTGGAAGCTCGTGTGGAAGAACCTGACCCGCCGCAGGAGCCGGTTTGTCTTCACCCTGTCGGCGATCGCCGTGGGGATCGCGTCGGTGGTGACCCTGCTGTCCCTGGGCACCGGTCTGGAGGCGGAGATCCGGAAGCAGGCCGACGTGCTCGGCGCCAACCTGGTGGTCACGCCCCGGGGCTGGTGCGCGTACGAGCAGATCTCGGTGCTCACCGGCGAGTCCCTGCCCGAGGCGATCCCCAACGACACCGTACAGGCGATCGAGCGGATCGGTGGGCTCGAAGCGGTGCCGTACCTCACCCAGCGGGCGGTCCTCCACAACCAGCCGGTCCCCCTGGTGGGGATCCTGCCGGAGCGGATGCGGGCGTTCAAGAACTGGCGCGTGGCCCGGGGAGACTACCGGCTCGACGGCTCCCACGTGGTGGTGGGCTCGGGGATCTCGGACAAGTTTCGACTGGCGGTCGGGGACACGGTGCGGATCCGGGGCCAGGAGTTCGCCGTGAGCGGGATCCTGGAGCCGGTGGGCAACCGGGACGACCTGGCCGTGTACATGGACCTCGCCGTGGCCCAGAGGCTCTACGGCGCCGGGGACAAGGTGTCGTTCGTGGCGGTCAGGGTGGACGACATCGGCCGCACCGACGACTACATCGCCGCGATCCAGTCCGCGGCCGACGTGGACGTGGTGTCGGACAAGCAGCTCCTGCGCTCGGTGCTGGCCATCGTTGGCAGCGTGGGCAACGCCCTCCAGCTGATCGCAGCCGTGGCCGTGCTCGCCGCGTGCTTCGGCATCACCAACACCATGATGACCGCGATCTACGAGCGCAGGCGGGAGATCGGCATCCTCGGCGCCCTGGGCGCCGGGAGGGGCACGGTGTTCTCGGTGTTCGTGGGCGAGTCGGCCGTGTACGGGCTCCTGGGAGGGATCGTGGGCGTGGTGGTGGGGTTCGCGTTCTCGTACTTCGCGGCGCCCTACATCGGCCAGAACGAGTTCACCGCGTTCGTCGGAAGCGAGCAGAGCGTGAGCGTGTTCGACCTGGGCATCACCATCCAGGCCCTGGTGTTCGCGGTGCTGGTCGCGTCTTTGTCAGGCGTGTACCCCGCCCTGCGGGCCGCCCGCCTGAGCCCCGTGGAGGCGATCCGCTATGAGTGATCCCATCCTTCGCGCAGAGGGTCTCACCAAGGTCTACGACGGCGGCTACCGGACGGTGGCCCTGGAGGACGTCACCCTGGAGATCCCCCGGGGCAGCCTCACCTGCATCATGGGCCCCTCCGGCCACGGCAAGAGCACGCTGCTGCACCTGCTGGGGGGGCTCGACCGTCCCACCAGCGGAAGGGTGTACCTGGACGGAGAGGACCTCACCGCGGCGTCTCCAAGGCGCCTGGCCGGGATCCGAAGCCGCCGCCTGGGGTTCGTGTTCCAGTTCTTCAACCTGCTGCCGATGCTCACGGCCCTGGAGAACGTACAGACCGCCATGCTCCTGGCCGGCGTTCCCCGCCGGGAGCAGGAGGCCCGGGCCCGGGAGCTCCTTCGCCTGGTGGGGCTCGAGGACAAGCTCCACGCCAAGCCGAACCAGCTCTCGGGCGGCCAGCGCCAGCGGGTGGCCATCGCCCGGGCCCTGGCCAACGACCCGGACCTGCTGCTCATGGACGAGCCCACCGGCAACCTGGACAGCCGGTCCGAGGAGGAGCTGCTGGAGCAGGTCCGGGCCGTGCACGCCCGGGGCAAGACCGTGGTCATCGTCACCCACTCCGACACCGTGGCCGCCCTGGCCGAGCGGATCGTCACCATCCGGGACGGCCGGGTGGTGACGGGGTGAGGCGGGTTCTCGGCGGTCTCCGGTTCTTCGACCGCTGACCGGAGACTGACGACCGAAGTTGCCGGGCCGTTTGACAGGTGTCTTGGGTGCAGGGCAGTATGCAAATATTCGAATATGATGCTAGATGCACACGGCAGGGAGAGAACCGAGATGAAAGACCTGGACATCCGGGAAAAGGCCGACCTGCTGCGGCTCCTGGGCCACCCCACCCGGCTCCTGATCCTGGAGGAGCTCGCCCGGGGCGTGAAGTGCGTGACCGACATCCGGGACCTTCTGGACATCCCCCAGCCCAACGTGTCCCAGCACCTGGCCGTGCTGCGCCAGGCCCGCCTGGTGGACTTCTACGAGGACGGCCAGCTCCGGTGCTACTACCTGCTGCGGCCGGCCCTGGTGGCCGCGCTCTTGGAGTTCCTGGGGGGCGAGTACCCGGTGGTCAAGCGCGACCGGGAGGACGTGCGCCGCGAAGGCCGGCTGCGGGAGCAAGAGCGGGGCGTGGCCCCGGCGTGCGAGGGGTGAAGAGGCACGAGGATTCTGCCATGGAGAAACGTCCGTCCAAGGACCAGCGGCGCCACTGGACCGAGGTGTACGCCCGGACGCCGGCGTTCTTCGGCGAGGAGCCGAGCGAGTTCGCCCGTATGGCGCTGGAGCAGTTCCGGGCCGAGGGCGCCGGCACGGTGCTGGAGCTGGGGTTCGGCCAGGGCCGCGACACCCTGTTCTTCGCGGAAAACGGCCTGCGGGTCGCGGCCCTGGACTACTCGGAGCAGGCCGTGCGGGAGGTGGAGGCGGCGGCCCGGGCCCGGGGGCTCGCGGACCGGGTCGAGGCGGGGGTCCACGACGTGCGGGACCCCCTGCCGTTCGGGGAGGGCGCGTTCGACGCGTGCTACGCCCACATGCTCCTGTGCATGGAACTCACCGAGACCCAGATCGCGTTCGTGCTGGCCGAGCTCCACCGGGTGGTCAAGCCCGGCGGGCTCGTGCTGTACACGGTGCGCAGCGACCACGACAAGCACTTTCGGGCCGGCACCCACCTGGGCGAGGACCTCTACGAGGTGGGCGGATTCGTGGTGCACTTCTTCACCGAGGAGAAGGTCCGCCGCCTCGCCCGGGGGTACGAGGTGCTGGACGTGGGCCGCATGCAGGAAGGCAGCCTGCCCCGGGACCTGTACGTGGTGACCCTTCGAAGGCGTCCGGGACCGATGCCGGACCGGGTGGAGGAGACGAACATGGAGAACCCGATGACGCGGTTCGAGGCGTTCTTCGAGACCGCGAAGTCCAACCCGGCGCTGGAGCCCAAGACCCGGGGGCTCCTGTTCCTGGCCGCGTCGCTCGCGGCCGGCTGCGAACTCTGAACCGACTGGAGCCTCGCGGTCGCGAGGGAGAGCGGAGCCACCGACGAAGAGCTGGAAGCCGCCACCGCCATCGCCATGAGCGTGACGGCCCACCAGACCCGCCTGCTGTTCGACAAGATGAAAGGCCGGCATCCCCAGGCCCCGGCGGCCGGGGAAGGAGAGGCCGCCGGTTGCCACGAGCCGGGGGCCACGTGAGGCCGCTGAGCGGTGCTTCGGCGAAGCACGCAAACGAGCCCTCGCGCTGACGGATCGGCAACGATGCCCGGACGGACGCAAAAGGCACTCCTGTTCCTTGCCCGGGGGTTCGAAGACCTGGAGGCCGCCGCCGTGACCGCGGTCTGCGGCTGGACCGGGTACCGGGAGCATCTTCCTTCGATCCACCTCACAACCACGGGCCTGCATGCCGAGGTGCAAGGCCGCTTCGGCACCCGGGTCCGGCCCCACCGGCACCTCGGAGACGTGGACCCGGACGAATACGCCGCCCTGGCCGTGCCCGGGGGCTTTTTCAGCCATGGGTTCGATGAGGCGTTCGATCCCCGCTTGTACCGGGTCGCCCAGGCGATCCACGCGCGGGGGGGCATGATCGCCACCTGGTGCGTCGGGGTTCTGCCCATCGCCGAGGCGGGCTTGCTGCGGGGCGGGCGGGCCACCACCTACCGGTTCAGCCGCCATCACGACAACCCGGGACGCCTGCGGGCCCTGGGGTGCGAACCGGTTCCCGCCCCGCTCGTGGTCTGGAACCGGATCGCTTCGTGCGCCGGTCCCGCCCAGTCCCTCGAGGTGGCCTTCCTCTTGCTGGAATTCCTGGTCGGAGAGGCCGGGGCCGCAGAGGTGCGTCGGTATCTCGCCGGAACCGATAGAGAGGGCATGGGATGACGACGACCACCTGGAAACGGGCCGTGGCCGTGGGCGCGGCCGTCGGGATCCTGAACCTCGGGCACTACGCGCTCACCGCGAAGGTCCCCGGTCTCGAGCTGCCGTTCGGCATCTTCCCCGGCGGGTTCCCGGTGGCGGCGGTGTCCGCGGCCGCCGGAAGGCTGACCCCCCAACTGAAGGTGATGCTGGTGTTCGGGCTGGGGGTGGTGATCGGCGCCGCCGCGAGCGCGTATCGAACGGGCGGATTCGTCTGGCAGGGCCGGGTGCCGGTGAGGGAGCTGCTCCAGGGGCTGGCCGGCGGGACGGTCATGGCCGTGGGGGTGTGGATGGCCCAGGGGTGTCTCAACAAGCACGGCCTCAGCGGGGCCCCGGGGCTCATGCTGAGCAGCTGGGTCACGATGGCCGGCATCGCCGCCACGGCGTGGCTCCTGGCCCGACCCGGCCGGCGGGGTGCCCGATGATCCTGGCGGCGGTGTTCGTGGTGGGCCTGGCCCTGGGCGTGCTCGTGCAGCGCTCCAGGTTCTGCGTGTTTGGGGCGATGACCGACTGGTTCGGGCAGGGCCGGCCCGAGCGGGCCCTCATGGTGCTCGCGGCGGTGGCCGTGTTCGGGCTGGTGAACCTCGTGGGCTACCGCCACGGGGCCGAGTACCCGGGGGCCTTGTTTCTCGTCGGCGGTGCCGTGCAGGCCGTGGGCTACGCTCTCGGCCGGGGCTGTCCCCTCACCCTGCTCGTACGGCTCGGGGAGGGGAGCCGGTTCCACCTGGCGGTGTTCGCGGGATTCCTGGTGGGCGTGGGGCTGTACACGGGGCTGCTCGCCCGCCCCGTGGAAGCCCTGTTGGGCCCTCTCACGTGGACCGGCGCCCAGACGCTCGGGGCGTTGTTGCACTGAGTGACAACGCCGATCGCCCCTCACCGCACCGGGCGGGTGAACGGGAGCGCCAGGAGGGGGACGAGTCGCAGGCGGGCCGGGTCGCGGTAGGCGCCCATGCCGATCCGGATGCGGGCCTGGTCCACGTCGGTCCGCAGCGTTCCCAGGATCCGGTCCCACAGGGAGAAGATCGTGCCGTAGTTGGTGTTGCGCTCCCGGATGACCACCGAGTGGTGGACGCGGTGCATGGACGGCGGCACGAACAGGAGCCACCACGCCCGCTCGAAAGCGGCCGGCACCCGTACCGAGCTGTGCTGGAGCTGGGCCGAGGCCACCAGCAGGGTCTCGAACACCAGCAGCTCCACGAACCGCACCCCCAGGAGGTACACGAGCCCCAGCTTGATCCCGGCCGAGATCGCAATCTCCCCCGGGTGGAACCGGGTGGCCGTGGGCACGTCCATGTCGATGTCGGAGTGGTGCACCCGGTGGAACCGCCACAGGAGTCTGCTTCTCGTTCCCACGAAGATCGGATACGGGTCACTGTGCCCCGCGGGAAAGCCGATGACCGTGCCTGTTCCCTGCGGCGTGGGGTGGGGTAAGATTCGCACCCATGCCCACCATCGAATTTGAACCCATCGGTTCCGGCCCGTTGTACGAACGCCTGGCCAGACGTCTGGCCGGCTTGGTGGATCGCGGAACATTCCGCACCGGGGAACGGTTGCCGTCGATCCGGGGGCCGGCCCGGGATCTGCGGGTGGGGGTGAACACGGTGCGCGAGGCTTACGCCCTGCTGGAGGACCGGGGGATCGTGGAGGCGAGGCCGCCGTCCGGTTTCTACGTGCGCCCCCGGCTCCCCGACCTTCTGGCGGACTCCGGGATCTCAGAGGGAAGCCTGCGGCCCCGGCCCGTGAACGTCCGGGAGGCGATGGGCCGATGAGCGCACTCGGGTGGCGGATGGGGTTCCGGGCCAACCTTCCGGTGGCCGCGAGCGTAGCGGCCTACGGGAGCGTGCTCGGCGTGCTGGCGGCCCAGAAGGGCCTCGGCTGGGCCGACGTGCTCCTCATGGACCTGATGGTGTTCGCGGGCTCGTCCCAGTTCGTCATGGTGGACATGTGGACCTCGCCCCTGCCCACCGCGGCCATGGCCGCGGCCGTGGGCGTGATCAACGCCCGGTACGTCCTGATCACAGCCACCCTCCGGCCCCTGTTCGAGGGGCGGCGCATCCTCGAGAAGCTCTTCTTCGTGCACTTCGTGGCCGACGAGAACTGGGCCGTGACCATGGCCGCACGGCGCCAGGGCGGGGCCGACCTGGGGCACCTGTGGGGCGGGGGGGTGTGTCTGCTGGGGGCGTGGTGCCTGGGCACGGTGGCCGGGGTGGGGTTCGGCGCGGCCGTGCCCGACCCCGAGGCCTGGGGGCTGGACTTCGCGTTCACCGCCGTGTTCACCGCGCTGGCGGTGAGTCTGTGGCGGGGTTCCCGGCGCGACGGCTTGCCCTGGCTGGCGGCCGTGGCCGCGGCCTGCCTGGGCGAGCGGCTTTTGCCGGGAACCTGGTACGTGCTCGCGGGCGGGTTGGCCGGTGCCGTGACCGCGGCCTGTCTGCCCGACGAGGGGGAAGGGGGGCGGCGAGGATGATCGGCCGGGCCACGCTGGGGACGATCGCGGCGGCCGCCGCCGTGACCTACGCCCTGCGGGCCGGGGGGCTGCTGCTCGCGGGTCGGCTGCCCCGGGGGGGACCGGTGCGCCGGGCCATGGAGGCCCTTCCCGGCGCGATCCTCGTCTCCCTGGTGGCCCCCTCTGCCCTGAAGAGCGGCCCGGCAGGTTTGGCGGCCGTGGCGCTCACGGCCTGGCTCACCCTGCGTACCCGAAACGTGTTCGTCGCGATGGCGGCCGGCATGGCCGTGGTGGTCGTGGCCCGGCGCTTCGGCGGGTGAGGCCTCACCCCTCGCCCAGGTAGGCCTCGCGCACCTTGGGGTTCTCGAGCAGGGCGCGGGCCTCGTCCTGGAGCACGATGCGCCCGGTCTCCAGCACCCAGCCGTAGTGGGCCAGCTGGAGGGCGGCGTTGGCGTTTTGCTCCACCAGGAGGACGGTGATCTTCTCCTTGGCGATCTCGGCGATGATCTCGAAGATCGTCTCCACCACCAGGGGGGCCAGCCCCAGGCTCGGCTCGTCGAGCAGCAGCAGCTTGGGCCGGCTCATGAGCGCCCGGCCGATGGCGAGCATCTGCTGCTCGCCGCCCGACAGGGTGCCCCCGTCCTGGTTCAGCCGCTCGGCCAGCCGCGGAAAGTAGCCGAGCACCCGGTCCAGGTCCTGCTGGATGCCGTCCTTGTCCTTGCGGATGTACGCGCCCAGCATCAGGTTCTCGCGCACGGTGAGCCGGGGGAAGATCCTGCGGCCCTCGGGCACCTGGCAGATGCCCATGCGCACGATCTCGTCGGGCGCGGTGCGCTGGATCGGCTGGCCCAGGAACTCGATGGTGCCCTCCTTGCACCGCTCGAGCCCCGAGATGGTCATCAGGGTGGTGGACTTGCCGGCGCCGTTCGCGCCGATGAGACACCCGATCTGCCCTTCCTGGAGCTCGAACGAGACCCCCTTGAGGGCGTGGATGTTGCCGTAGTAGGTGTGGACGTTCTCGAGCTTCAGCATGGGCTGACCGTCAGGCATGGGCAGCGGCCTCCCGTCCCAGGTAGGCTTCGATCACCTTGGGGTTCGTGCGGATCTCGGCCGGGGTGCCCTCGGCGATCTTGACGCCGTGGTCGAGCACCACGATCCGGTCGCAGATGCGCATGATCACCTTCATGTCGTGTTCGATCACCAGGATCGCGATGCCCTGCTTGCGGATCCGGTCGATCAGGTGCACCAGGCTCGCGGTCTCCTGGGGGTTCATGCCGGCTGCGGGCTCGTCGAGCAGCAGCAGCTTGGGCTCGCTGGCCAGGGCCCGGGCGATCTCGAGCCGGCGCTGGTCGCCGTAGGGCAGGTTCCGGGCCAGGGCCGGCGCCCGGTGCTCCAGGCCGACGAACCGGAGGGCCTCCATGGCCCGGCGGGTGATCTCGGCCTCTTCCTCCCGGAACGCCCGGGTGCGCAGGGCCGCGCCCACGAACCCCACCTTGGACCGGCCGTGGAGCCCGATCTTCACGTTGTCGAGCACCGAGAGGTTGCCGAACAGCCGGATGTTCTGGAACGTGCGGGCCATGCCGAGCACGTTCACCGTGTCGGGCCGCATGAACAGGCCGAACACGGCCCGCACCTTGGGCCGCAGCAGGGTCACGATGACCCACGGCGCGTAGACCAGATACACCACGGACGCCGCCGCGAGCACCGCCTTGAGCGGCATGAACTGCAGGGCCTCGGGCACCGGGAAGAAGCGCAGGTCGGCGTACTGCCCGAGCCGGGTGAGCCACCACACCCCGGTCACGAAGTCGATGCCCGCGAACAGGAACGTGAGGCCCCGGGTCCATTCCACCCCGGTGCGCAGCCGCCGGGCCGTGTAGGCCCGGAGCAGCCCCAACCCGAACACGGCCAGGAAGGTCTCCACCTGGAAGAACACGTGGGGCAGCACGGCCGCGGCGAACACGGGGATCCACAGGAGCGACAGCAGAAGGGTGATCGAGCTGGCCAGCTCCACCTGGCGCCGGGCCGAGTCCTCCACCGGGGGCACGATGTCGGTGCCCCGGAACAGGATGGTGCCCCGGGTGGGGCGGGTCACGCCCGTGAGGCAGTTGAACAGGGTGGTCTTGCCGGCGCCGTTGGGGCCGATCAGACCCACGATCTCGCCCTCAGCCACCGAGATGTCCACGTCCGAGACGGCCGTGAGGCCCCCGAACACCTTTGTGACGCCTTTGCCTTCGAGAATCATGGCGCGCTACCCCAGGGGTTCCTTTTCGTGGTCGGTTCGGGCCTCGTAGAAGCTCTCGTCCTCGTCGTCCCGTTCCCGCTCGGAGCCCGGGTGCATCTCGCCCCGCACCCGCACCGCCGGGAACAGCCCCTCGGGTCGGAACCGCATCATGAGGACGAGGATGAGGCCGAAGATGAGGTACCGGGCGTTGACCAGGTCGGGGCTGATCCAGGTGAACCCGGCGCTGCCGGCCCAGTCCACGAAGGCGCCCAGCCCCACCCGCAGGATCTCGGTCATGGGGATCATGACCAGGGCCCCCAGCATCACGCCCACCACCGAGCCCATGCCGCCCAGCACCACCAGGCACAGCACCAGGATCGACTCCCAGAACTTGAACATGTCGGGGTGGATGAACCGAAACCACCGGGCGTAGAACGACCCGGCCAGGGCCCCGATCGAGGCGCTCACGGCAAAGGCCAGGATCTTGTACCGGATGATGTTGATGCCGCAGGCCTCGGCCGCGATCTCGTCCTCGCGGATGGCGAACCAGGCCCGGCCCAGGCGGGAGCTCTCCACCCGGCGCACCAGGATCACCACGAACACCAGGATGGCGAACATCAGGTAGAAGAACTCCCACTCCTTGCTCAGCACGTGCCCGAAGATCGAGGGTGCGGCGATGCCGGGGATGCCCATGGGGCCCCGGGTGAGCCACAGCTCGTTGCGGATCACCAGGCCCACCAGCTCGGCGAACCCGAAGGTGACGATGGCGAAGTAGTCGCCGGTCAGGCGCAGGGTGGGCGCGCCCAGCAGGATGCCCCACAGGGCGCCGTTCATGGCGGCCAGGGGCAGGATGACCCAGTAGGACAGGCCGTAGTGGATGGTCAGGAGGCCGGCGGTGTAGGCGCCGATGCCGTAGAACCCCACGTACCCCAGGTCGAGGAGCCCCGTGAACCCGGGCACGATGTTCAGCCCCAGGGCCAGGGCCATGTACACCATGGTCAGGGTGGCCACCCGGGTCACGTATCCCGAGGCCTCGCCCAGGGGCAGCCAGGGCAGGATCAGGGCGATGGCGGCCACCGCGCCCACGGCGGCCCGGGGATGCTCCTCCAGGAACTCTCGGATGCCCATGGCGCCCTCCTCACACCTTCTGGATCATGGCCTTGCCGAGAAGGCCGGAGGGCTTGAACACGATCACCAGGATCATCACGGCGTAGGCGATGCCGTCCCGGTACTGGGACGACAGGTAGCCCGCCCCGAACACCTCGGCCACCCCCAGCACCACCCCGCCCAGCATGGCCCCGGGCACCGACCCGATGCCGCCGAGCACGGCCGCGGCAAAGGCCTTGATGCCCGCGATGTACCCCATGGTGGGCCAGATGGCGTTGTAGAACACCCCCACCAGGATCCCGGCCACCGCCCCCAGGGACGAGCCCAGGGCGAAGGTGAACGAGATGACCCGGTTCACGTTGATGCCCATCAGCGCCGCCGCCCGCTTGTCCTGGGCGATGGCCCGCATGGCCGCGCCCACCTTGGTGCGGTGGATGATCGTGTGCAGGGCGAACATGAGCAGCAGGGTGGTGGCCAGGATGAACACCTGGAGCCAGGTCACCTGCACGTCCCCGATCCGCACCGCCACGTCCGAGAAGAACGGCGGCAGGGCCTCCAGGGGGTAGCTCTTGATCTGGGCGCCCCATTTGATCAGGGCCACGTTCTGGAAAAAGATGCTCATGCCGATGGCCGTGATCAGGGCGGCCAAGCGCGGGGCATTGCGCAGGGGCCGGTAGGCCACGATGTCGAGCAGGATGCCGATCACCGCGCAGGTGGCCACGGCCACCAGCGCGGCCACGAAGAACGGCACCTTGTACACCGTGATCAGGTGAAAGGTGATGAACGCCCCGAACATGTAGATCTCGCCGTGGGCGAAGTTGATCAGCTCGATCACGCCGTAGACCATGGTGTAGCCCACGGCGATCAGGGCGTACACGCCGCCCACGGTCAGCCCGTTGACGAGCTGCTGGAGAAACAGCGACGACATGTCGAACAGATTTTGCAGGTCCAACGCCGGATCCTCCTCGCCTGACCGGCTCTCTCGTGGGGAAACCACCGGGCCCAAACGCGGGAACAGGTAGGCTCCCCGCCTACCTGTTCCCGGTTCCGGCCCGCTACGTTAGGGCTACTGGAGCTGCTTCTTGGCGCTGACCCACTTGCCGCCCCGGATCTCCTTGATGAAGGCGGCCTTGAGGCAGTCACCGTTCTCGTCGAAGTAGGTGGCGCCCGTCACCCCCTTGTAGGCCTTGTCGGGGGAGTTCAGGCTGGCCAGGTAGTCCCGCACCTTCTGCCGGTCCAGCCCCACCTTGGCGATGGCCTCGGCGGCCAGGCCCACGGCGTCGTAGGTGTTGGCGGCGAACCAGTTGGGCTCCACCCCGTACTTGGCCTTGTAGGCCTTGATGAAGCCCTGGGCCTCGGGCCCGGCCGCGTCGGGCAGGAACGGGGTGGTCACGAACAGACCCTCGGCGTCCTTGTTCTTGAGCATCACGTCGTCGTCCAGGCCGTCGGCCCCGAAGAAGCCCACCTTCATGCCGAGCTTGGCGGCCTGGCTCACGATCAGGGTGCCCTGGGGCGCGTAGCCCGGGATGAAGATCGCGTCGGGTTTCATCATCTTGAACTTGGAGAGCTGGGGCGTGAAGTCGGTGGTGTCGGAGGTGTAGGCCTCCTCGCCCAGGATCCGCAGGCCCCGCTTCTTGGCCTCGGCCACGAAGGCGTTCTTCAGGCCGATGGAGTAGTCGTTGGTCTCGTAGAAGATGGCGATCTTCTTCCAGCCCAGGGCCTCGTCCACGTACCGGGCCAGGAAGGCGCCCTGGAAGTCGTCCTTGTACACGTTCCGGAAGTAGTAGGGGCTCGACTTACAGAGGTTGGGGTTGGTGGAGGCCGGGGAGATGGCCGGCAGCTTGGCGTCCTTGTAGATCGGAGCGGCCGCCAGGCTGGCCGAGGAGCACAGGTGCCCCACCACCACGACCACGTCCTTGTCGCCGGCCAGCTTGGTGGCCACGTTGGCCGCCTCTTTGGGGTCACACAGTTCGTCTTCCAGGAGGATCTCCACCTTCTTGCCGTTGATGCCGCCGGCCGCGTTGATCTCCTCGGCCTTCAGGAGGGCCCCGTTCTTCACCCCCTCGCCGAACGACGCCAGGGGGCCGGTGAAGGGCGACGCCACCGGGATCTTGATGGTGTCGCCGGCCCACGCGGCCGAGCCCACCAGGCAGACCAACGCCGCGGTCCAGATCAGGCTCTTCCTCATCGTCATCCTCCTTTTTTTGGCAGTGCCAAACAGGTCCGTTCCCCGCCCAACCTCGGGGTGCGCGCATCTTAGTGAAGGGACATGGGGGTGTCAAGAACCTAAAACGCAGTATGAAACCGCCGCGGTTGTTTTGGGCCGACCAAACCCGTTTTTTGACCCCGCCGAAGCGGCCCCGTATACTCGCCCACGGCACCAGATCCCCCCGTTCTCTCCGCCGGGACGCCGTGACCGACCTGCCCGAGACCCGATCCCAGCCCCGCACCGTCAAGGAACTCCGGGCCCTGTACCGGGTGAGCCAGGCCGTGGGCGCCTCGCTCAACCTGACCGAGGCCGTGGAGCCGGTGCTGCGGATCCTGGCCGAGGAACTGGGCATGCAGCGGGGCACCCTGGCCCTGGCCGAGCCGGACAGCGGCGAGCTGGTGATCGAGGTGGCCCACGGCCTGACCCCGGCGGAGATCCGGAGGGGCCGGTACCGGGTGGGCGAGGGGGTGATGGGCCGGGTGCTCGAGCGGGGCGAGCCCATGGTGATCCCCAGCATCGGCGCCGAACCCCTGTTCCTCGATCGCACCGGCGCCCGGGCGGGCCTCGACCGGTCCCGGGTCGCGTTCCTGTGCGTGCCCGTGAAGCTGGGGGGGGAGACCGTGGGGGTGCTGTCCGCGGACCGGCTCCCCGCGGCCGGGGACGAGCTCGAGGACGACCTGCGGGTGCTGGAGGTGGTGGCGGCGCTCCTGGCCCAGGCCGTGCGGGTCCAGCGGATGCTCCGGGTGGACCGCAGGGCCCTGGAGGAGGAGAACCGCCGGCTCCGGGAGGCGTTCCAGGAGCGCTACGGCCCGGGGGCATGGGTGGGGGAGAGCCCGGCCCGCCGGGCCGTGTGGGACCAGGTGCGGCTCGCCGCCCGGACCCGGGCCCCGGTCCTGATCACCGGCGAGGCGGGGACCGGCCGGGGGTTCGTGGCCCGGGCCATCCACGCGGCGTCGGCCGGAGAGCGCCCGTTCGTGGAGGTGGGCTGCGGCGGCCGGGACCCGACGGAGCTCGAAGCGGCCCTGTTCGGGCCCGGCGGCGCGGTGGAGCGGGCCCGGGGCGGCACGCTGTACCTGAAGGACGTGGAGCACCTTCCCCCGGACCTGCAGGGGGTGGCCCTGGCGGTGCTCAAGGCCGGCGGCCGGGCCGGCCCCCGGTTCGTGGCCTCGGCCGGGCCGGGACTGGCCGAGGCCGTGCGGCAGGGGCGGTTCCGGTCCGACCTGTACCGAAGATTGAGCGGGGTGCCGGTGCACGTGCCCTCCCTGGCCGAGGCCCGGGCCGACGTGGTGCCCCTGGCCCGGGTGTTCCTGGCCCGGGCGGCGGGCCCTGGGGCCCGGTTCCTCCCCGAGGCCGAGGCCGCCCTGCGGGAGCGGCCGTGGCCGGGCAACCTGGCCGAGCTGGAGGCGGCCGTGCGGGCCGCCGCGGCCCGGGCCGGGGGGGGCGACGTGGCCGCCGAGCACCTGCTTTCGCAGCCGGGCCGGGGGGAATCGCCGGTCACCCCCGAGGCCGTGATCGCCCGGTGGGTGGACGAACTGCTGGACCGGCCCCCACCGGGTGGGGTGTACCGGGCCTTGGTGGACCGGCTGGACCGGATCGCCGTGGCCCGGGCCCTGGAGCGGGCCGGGGGGGTGCGGATCCGGGCCGCGGAGCTGCTGGGCATCAACCGCAACACCCTCTACGCGAAGCTCGAGCGGATGACGAAACCGTGAGTTCACCGGTGACCTATCAGCTGATCCACCGGGACCGGGCCACCCGGGCCCGGGCCGGCGTGCTCCACACCCCCCACGGGTCGGTGGAGACCCCCGTGTTCATGCCGGTGGGCACCCAGGCGGCCGTGAAGACCGTGGACCCCGACCTGGTGGCCCGCACCGGGGCGCGGATCGTGCTGGCCAACACCTACCATCTGCTGCTCCAGCCGGGCCCGGCCGTGGTCCGGCGGTGCGGCGGGCTCCACGGCTTCATGGGGTGGTCCGGCCCGATCCTCACCGACTCGGGGGGGTTCCAGGTGTTCAGCCTGCCGGGCCGGGTGATCGAGGAGGAGGGGGTTCGGTTCCCCCTGGAGAAGGGCGGCGGCAAGACCCTCGTCCTCACCCCCGAGGACTCGATCCGGACCCAGAACGACCTGGGTGCCGACATCATCATGGCGTTCGACGAGTGCATCCCGTTCCCGGCCGAGCACGGCTACGCTGCCGCGTCGGTGGAGCGCACCCTGCGGTGGGCCGAGCGGTGCCTCGAGGCCCACGGCCGCCCGGGGGACCAGGCCCTGTTCGGCATCGTGCAGGGGTCGGTGTACCCGGATCTGCGGGAGCGGTGCGCCCGGGCCCTGGTGGCGATGGACTTCCCGGGTTACGCCGTGGGCGGGGTGAGCGTGGGCGAGGGCCACGAGCTGATGAAGCGGGCCGTGGAGATGTCGGAGCCGTTCCTGCCCGAGGGCAAGCCCCGGTACCTGATGGGGGTGGGCAAGCCCGAGGACGTGCTGGAGGCGGTGGAGCGGGGCATGGACATGTTCGACTGCATCATCCCGGCCAAGTTCGGCCGGGGCGGCACCCTGTTCACCTGGACCGGGAAGATGCGCATCCGCCGGCCCCAGTACCGCAAGGACCGCTACCCGGTGGACACCTCGTGCGGGTGCCCCACCTGCCGCCGGTTCTCCCGGGCTTACCTCCACCACCTGTTCGAGGTGGACGAGCCCCTGGGCAAGGCCCTGGCCACGGTGCACAACCTGTCGTTCTACACCGAGCTGATGGCCCGGGCCCGGCGGGCGATCCTGGAGGACCGGTTCCGCGCCTTCAAGGACGAGTTCTACGCCGGGTACTTCGACCGGAGACGCCGGCCCGGCGACGGAGGGGCGTGACCGGGCCGGCACTCACCCCCTGCGGATCTGTGGAAAAGTGGGGGAAAGTTGCGGCATGAAGCCGGTTTTTTCGCCGCCGCTGCGGCCGGCGGGGATGGTCGCAACTGTAACATGTGGAAATTGTTGGTGAAACGATATTTCTCTCGTGGTCGCACAAAAAAAGTGCAGTTTGGGCTCCGGGGCGACAGGACGCGGGTCCTCCGGTTCCTCCACAGGCTGTTCCACAGGTTATCCACAGATTCTGTGGACACCTGGGGGGAGGTCCCGGGCGAGGACCGGGCTCACCCAAAACCGATCGAGGTGGGCGGTGTCGCGGATGCGCACGGCCCGCACCTCGCCCGGCTCCACGGCCAGGGAGTCGAGGGCCGCCTCCACGGCTCGATCCTCGTTCTCGGCCACGTAGGGCAGGCGGGCGGCCTCCAGAAACCCCGTGGCCCGGCAGTTGGCGTAGGTGGCCGGCCAGTCCACGTGCTCGGCCAGGCGGCGGGTGACCACGTCGGCATACCCCACCCCGTTGGCGTTGCCGGCCGAGGCCGGGGTGAGCTCCAGGGCCACGATCCGGCGGATCCGGGGGGTGGCCCCGCACCCCGGGAACCGGCGCTCCATGCCGATGACGTGCAGATCCATGCCGGTGCCGGACACGTCCTTGCCGATGCGCTCCACCACCAGCAGGTCGAGCTCGTCCCAGGGAAGCCGGGGGGCGAGGCGGCGGGAGAGCTCCAGGAGCTCGTGCTCCTCCCGAGGCCAGGATCCGGGTTCCAGGACCCGCAGCTCCGCCACCCCGCCCCGGCCGTTGGGGACCAGGGCCACGCCGAACGGTACCCGGCCCGACTCCAGCCAGAACCGAAGCACCGCGGGCAGGGCCTGGGCCGGCCCGTACCGGTGGACCGCGCGGGCGCTGCGGGCCTTGCCGAGCCCCACCGCGAGGAGCTTGGTGGGGCCGCTCTCCAGGACCCCCCGGAACGCGGTGTGGGGCTTGACCCGGTGCAGGGGCACCACGGCCCGGGCCTCGGCCGCGACCCGGTCGCACCACACCGGCAGGCCGGGGGCGGCCTCGCCCAGGCACACCACCTCCGGCCGGGACACCACCGGGGCCCCCACCGCCTCGGGGGTGATGCCCATTCCCGCCAGGGTCCGGGCCTGCCCCTCGGCCGTGGCGCCGCCGTGGGTGCCCATGGCCGGCACCACGACCGGGTCGGCCCCTGCCTCGCGCAGGTGGGCCACCAGCTCGGCCACGAGATCGGGCAGACCGGGGATGTGGCGGCTCCCCACCGGCACGGCCACCGGCCCCCGGGGGGGCGGCGGGGCCTGGGCCAGGGCGCGGCGCAGGGCCTCAGCCGGATCGGCCAGCCGGGGGGAGGGAATCTCCTGTTCCACCGGGATCCACGGGATCGGCCCCTGCATCACCTCCTCCGGTCTGCGACATCGTGATGAAAACAACTCCCTTGCCCAGTGCCTGCGCGGCGAATCTCGACGCCCGGCCGGAGGCGGGGCCCTTGCCCCGCCCTTCGGGGAATCGAGCCGGCCTCGTGGCCGGTGCGACGACCCGTTCCCCAACGGTTCGGGCCTCCTGGGCCGCGGCCCTGCGAAAGGGCCCGGTGGCCGTTGCGGTCATTCTATCGCTCTTTCTTCCCGGTGTCGTTCGGGCCGGGCTCTGGGACCGGGTGCCCACGGCCACCCCGGCCGAGGCCCGGTTCCGGGAGGCCCGGGCCCTCGAGGCCAGCGACCCGGCCGAGGCGATCGCGATCTACCGGGACCTGCTGGCCTGGGGATTCGAGCCGGCCGACGCGGTGCACGCGGCGTTGGGGCGGCTGCTGGCGCCCGAGGAGGCCGCGGCCCACTGGGAGGCGGTGGCCCGGGCCGACCCGGAGAGCCCCTACCTGCCCGAGGCCCTGGAGTTCCTGGCCCGGGCCGCGTTGGCAGGGGGACGACTGGGCGAGGCCGCCGGGCTGTTCGGGCGCCTGGCCCGGGTCGCCCCGGCCGAGGACTGGAAGGTGCGGGCCCTGGCGGGGCGGCTCGAGGCGCTCGTGGCCGCGGGGGAGGAGCGGGAGGCCCTGGGCCAGGCCGAGGTCCTGTGGGTGGAGTACGCCCACCGGCCCGAGGCCCGGGCAGCGGAGGAGGTGCTCGCCCGGGCGGGCGGGGGGGACCCGTTCCGGCCGGTGTCCGGGGAGCGGATCTTCCAGCGGGGCAGGGTGCTGCTGGACCGGGGCCGCCGGGAGGAGGCGGTGCGCACCCTGCGCGAGCTGCGGCGCCGGCTGATCCCCGGCAGCCGGATCACGCCCCGGGTGGATCTGGCACTTGGCAAGGCCCTGTACTTCCTGCGGCGCTACGAGGAGGCTCTGGCTCCCCTGGCCCGGGCGGCCCGCTCGCCCGAGGTGGGGGAGAAGGCCCGGTTTTACCGGGCCCGGTGCCTGTTCGGTCTGGACCGGGGGGACGAGGGGGCCCGGGATCTCGTGGCCCTGGCCCGGGAGCGGCCCCGGAGCCCCCGGGCCCCCCTGTACCTGTACCAAGCGTACCGGGTGTTCGAGGGCCGCCGGATGTGGGCAGAGGCCGGCCGGGCCCGGCGCCGGCTGCTGGCCGCGTACCCCGGAAGCCGTGAGGCCCGGGACACCCGGTTCAACCTGGGATGGGAGGCGCTTCGCCGGGGCCGGTACGCCGAAGCGGCCGAGGCGTTTCGCCGCTCGGCCCGGGGGGCCCGGCCGGGGTGGGAACGGGCCCGGGGCCTGTACTGGGAGGCCCGGGCTCGGGCCCTGGGGGGCGACCGGGAGGGGGCCCTCCGGGTGCTGGACACCCTGGTCGCCGAGCATCCCCTGGGGTACTACGCGCTCCTGGCCCGGCGGTGGCGGGAGGGCGGGGGCCCCGGCACCCTGGACCTGCCCGACCCCCGGGTTCCCGGGCCGGTGGAGGTGGCGTTCTGGCCCCCGTCGGCCGAGGACCTGGTCCGGTCCGGCCGGGTGGGGGCCTACCTGCGGCTGGGCTTGGGGGAGGCGGCCCGGCGGCTGCTGAGTTCGGGCAAGGGCGGGGCCAGGATCCGGTACTGGGCCGGGGACTATGCCGGGGCGCTTCGAGCCGCTGGCCGGTCGTGGACCGACTGGCCGGCCGCCCCCCCGGAGCCCCTGTCGTCCGAGGGTCTGGCCTTTCCGGTGGCGTTCCCGGACGAGACCGCCCGGGCGGCCGGCGAGGCCGGGATCCACCCCCACCTGCTCCTGGCCCTGGCGCACACCGAGAGCCACTTCGACCCCCGGGCCTACTCGCCCTGGGAGGCCCGGGGCCTGACGCAGTTCATCCCGGCCACGGCCCGGGCCGTGGCCCGCCGCTTGGGCCGGGAGGGGTTCGAGCCCGAGGACCTGTTCGACCCGGGGGTGGCCCTGCGGTTCGGCGCACGCCACCTGCGGGACCTGCTGGACCGGTTCGACGGCGATCTGGTGGCGGCCGTGGCCGCCTACAACGCCGGCGCGGCCCCCGTGGCCCGGTGGAGGGAGCGCCAGGCCGGGGAGCCCCTGGACGCGTTCGTGGAGTCGATCCCGTACCGGGAGACCCGGCGGTACGTGAAGAAGGTGCTGACCGCCCTGGACGCCTACGACCGTATCGACCCGGAACGGGCGCTTCTGGGGCGGTGAGGCGGCCAAGCCGCTGGTGTCCATGCTGTGCATCCCCGAGGCGGTGGGGCTGGGGGCCCCTCCTTCGCTGAACGGCCTCGCAGGGGCCGCCTCGGCGCGGTCCGCTGCGGCGCGTGAGAGCACGCGCCGCGGCCGCTCCCCTGGCGCCGGGCGGCCCTGGCTGCTCGGCCGTCGCGCTTCGTCGGAGCCCCCAGCCCCACCGCCGCAATCGATATGCTTTCTTGCGGACTAGGCGGCTGGGCGGCGAGGCGAGGCCCGCCGAACGGCCAGCCTGTCGTCTGCCGCCTGATCCGGGTTGACACCGGTGCGGCCCTCCTCTATATGTGCGCGCGGGAACTTTCTCAAACCCTGACTGGCCGGGTTTCGTTTCGGCGGGAGGAAAAGGCTTGTTTACCATCGTGGAAAAGCAAACCCTGGCGCCGACGGTCCACCGGATGGTGATCCGGGCCCCGGAGATCGCCCGGAAGCACCGGGCCGGCAACTTCGTGATCCTGCGGATCCACGAGAAGGGGGAGCGGATCCCCCTGACCGTGGCCGACAAGGACCCCGAGGCGGGCACGATCACTTTGGTGTTTCAGGCCGTCGGCAAGACGACCAGCGAGCTGGCCACCCTGGAGGCGGGCGATGCGCTGCTGGACCTGGCCGGCCCCCTGGGCAAGCCCACCCACATCGAGAGGTTCGACGGGGTCACGGTGTGCGTGGGCGGCGGCATCGGCGTGGCACCGGTGCACCCCATCGCCTGCGCCCTGAAGGAGGCCGGCAACCGGGTGATCTCGATCATCGGCGCCCGCACCAAGGAGCTCCTCATCATGGAGGAGGAGATGCGGCGGGCCAGCGACGAGCTCTTCGTGGCCACCGACGACGGGTCCTACGGGCACCACGGGTTCGTGACCGACGTGCTCAAGGACGTGATCGAACGGGAGGGCAAGGAGAACGTGGCCCTGGCCGTGGCCATCGGCCCGGTGCCCATGATGCGGGCCTGCTGCAAGGTCACCGAGCCCTACGGGGTGCACACCGTGGTGAGCCTGAACCCGATCATGGTGGACGCCACCGGCATGTGCGGGGCGTGCCGGGTGACCGTGGGCGGCCAGACCAAGTTCGCCTGCGTGGACGGCCCGGAGTTCGACGGTCACCAGGTGGACTTCGACGAGCTGTCCAAGCGGCTGAGGGCATACGTGGAGGACGAGCGCCGGGCCATGCAGATCTGGTCCGAGCAGCGGGCCGGCCACCGGTGCCACGGCTGAACCCGTCGACCGGCTCCCCACCCGTCTGAGATCACGGCGGCCCGGCGCCGCCCGAACGGAGGGTTTTTGACCATGGCGAAAAAACAACGTCCCCCCCGGACCCCGATGCCGGAGCAGGATCCCAAGGTCCGGGCCCGGAACTTCGACGAGGTCCCCCTGGGTTACACCCCCGAGATGGCGCAGCGCGAGGCCTCTCGGTGCCTCAAGTGCAAGAAGCCCGCGTGCCGCAAAGGGTGCCCGGTGGAGGTGTTCATCCCGGACTTCATCGCGGAGATCGAGGCCGGCAACTTCCAGCGGGCCGTGGACATCCTGAAAAAGAAGAACAGCCTGCCCGCGGTGTGCGGCCGGGTGTGCCCCCAGGAGAACCAGTGCGAGGCCTACTGCATCGTGGGCAAGAAGAGCGAACCGGTGGCCATCGGCCGCCTGGAGCGGTTCGCGGCCGACTGGGAGCGGGCCCAGGGCGACGTGAAGATCCCGGAGATCCCGCCCAAGACCGGCAAGAGGGTGGCGGTGGTGGGCTCGGGGCCGGCCGGGCTGACCGTGGCCGGGGACCTGGTGCTCAAGGGCCACGACGTGACCGTGTTCGAGGCCCTGCACAAGCCCGGCGGGGTGCTGGTGTACGGCATCCCCGAGTTCCGTCTGCCCAAAGCCATCGTCCAGGCCGAGGTGGACTACCTGAAGAAGCTGGGCGTGAAGGTCGTCACGAACTTCGTCGTGGGCAAGATGCGCACGGTGGAGGAGCTGATCCAGGAGGACGGGTTCGACGCGGTGTTTGTGGGCGCGGGCGCGGGCCTGCCCAAGTTCATGGGCATCCCGGGTGAGAACCTGAACGGGGTGTACTCGGCCAACGAGTACCTCACCCGGTCGAACCTGATGAAGGCCTATCGGTTTCCCGAGTACGACACCCCCATCGTGCGGGCCAAGCGGGTGGCGATCCTGGGGGGCGGGAACGTGGCCATGGACGCGGCCCGCACCGCCCTGCGGCTCGGTGCCGAGCGGTCGATCATCGTGTACCGCCGCGGCCGCGACGAGATGCCCGCCCGGGCCGAGGAGATCCACCACGCCGAGGAGGAGGGGGTGGAGTTCCAGCTCCTCACGAACCCCGTGCGGGTGATCGGGGACGACAACGGATGGGTTCGGGCCCTGGAGTGCATCCGCATGGAGCTGGGCGAGCCCGACGAGTCGGGCCGGCGCCGGCCCGTGCCGGTGGAGGGCTCGGAGTTCGAGCTGGACGTGGATGCCGTGGTGGTGGCCATCGGAAACGCGCCGAACCCCCTGATCCCGTCCACCACCCCGGCCATCCAGACCTCCCGGTGGGGCACGATCCAGGCCGACGAGGCCACCGGCGCCACCACCATGGTCGGGGTGTACGCCGGCGGCGACGTGGTCACCGGCGCGGCCACCGTGATCCTGGCCATGGGGGCGGGCCGCAAGGCCGCCGACGCGATCCACGACTACCTGACAAAGGGCGGGTAGGGGGTGCCACCGGGCCGACGAGGAACAACGGGCCGCCCGCGGAACGCGGGCGGCCCGTTTGCGCGACGGGCGCCGAAGGCAGGCACGCGAAACGTCACCCCTCGGCGGTCCCGGTCCCTTCCCCCTGGGGCTTTCGGCGCCGGCGGCGGCGTTTTCGCTTCTTGCCCGAGCCGGCCGGCCGGTTCAGGTTCTCCAGGTACCTCTCCCAGTACCCCACCACCTCGTCCAGGTCCCCTGCGATCTCTGCCCAGGCGTTGAACCACTCCCAGGCCTCGGCGAACTCGGGCTTGCGCACGAACCGGCCCTTGGTGCGGTACGCCCTGCCCCGGGCGATGCGGTAGAGCGACAGCAGCAGCTCCCGGGCCTCGTGCCGGATGAACGACGACACATGGTAGCGCCGGCCCAGGGCCTCCACCGGCTGCCCGATGGCCTGCTGGGCCTCCTCCAGGTTCACCCCCGGCCGCAGGGGGTACCGGGCCGCCACGGTGGGCAGCGCCAGGGCGGCCAGGGTGCGCGACTCGGCCACGGGCCGCCCCTCCCGGGCCTGGGCGTCGAGCCGCTCCAGCAACGGGAACACCCCCTCCACCTCCTCCACCTCGGGCAGCAGGGCCTCGAACAGCCCCAGCCGGTGGGCCTGGGCCAGCACCTCGGCCAGGATGCCCCGCTGGGCCAGCTGCCGGAGCTCCTCCCGGAGCCGGGCCGGCGACGCCTCGGCGATGCGGGGGGCGTTTCGACGGATGCCGGCCTCGGTCTCGGGCTCGATCCGGAACCCGAGCCGCACCCCGAACTCCACGGCCCGGAGCATGCGCACCGGATCCTCGGCGAACCGCTCGTCCGGGTCGCCGATGATCCGGATCAGGCCCCGGCGCAGGTCCTCCAGGCCGCCCACGTGGTCGATCACGGTGAAGTCGGCCAGGTTGTAGAACAGGGCGTTCACGGTGAAGTCCCGGCGCCAGGCGTCCTCCTCCGGCGTGCCGAACACGTTGCCGGTGAGGTCCAGGTCCTCCGGGGGGATCTCGCCGGCCTCGGGCTCCTCGTCCCAGGTGGCGCGGCCCCGGAAGGTGCTCACCTCGATGATCTTCTCGGGCTGGCCCTTGCGGCGGAAGTAGACGTGCACGATCCGGAACCGCCGGCCGATCAGCCGGCAGTTGCGGAACAGCCTCCGGATCTCGCTGGGGCGGGCGTTGGTGCCCACGTCGAAGTCCTTGGGCTCCCGACCCAGCATGAGATCGCGCACCGCCCCGCCCACCAGGTAGGCCAGGTATCCCTCCCGGCGCAGACGGCGCAGGATCCACAGCGCGTCGGGGTCGATGAGCTTCCGGCTGACCGGGTGCTCCGAGCGGGGCAGCACCACGGGGTGAGAGGATTGGGGTTCGACTGCGTCTTCCATGTAACTCCGGTCGTTGGTCGTCAGTCGTTGGTCGAAAGTTCGCCTCGACATCTACGTCGAGGGGCAAGGGGCCTGGTGGAGCGCCGGGCGTGGCCGCATCAGGGGCCAGAGTTCAGAAGGCAGTAGACAGGAGAACTGCAGGAGCGATTCCTCCTGTCTTCTGTCCGCCGACTCCTGATTCCTGAAATGCAGGCCCCATGCCCCCCAAGGCTTTGGCGATGACCTAGGAGCCTAGCTGACCAGCCGCCCAGCGGACCGAAGGCCCCAAAGAGGCCTCCGAGCGAACGTGCAGGCGTCATCTTATCACACGGCGGCCCGGCGCTGCTGGGGCGAAATCGGCGCTGCCGGGGCGGCGAGCCGCGGGCCGAGGGTCATCGATCGGTGCCGTTCCCTTCGGGCTCGGGCGGCCTGGGGGGCGGTTCCGGACCGGCCCCTCCCGGTTCGTCGTCCTCCCCCCCCGGGCCGGTCTCCTTTTCCTCCTGCTTGGCCCCCTTGGCCTGGTTCCGGTCCCGCAGGCGCCGGTCGAGCTCCTCCAGGGCCTGGTCCACAATGCCGTTGACCGTTCCGGGCTCCCCGGGCTCGCCGGCCCGCAGGCCGGTCAGGATCTCCATGCCCTGGTCCACGGTGCGCACCGGGTAGATGTGGAACCGGCCCTCGGCCACGGCCCGGACCACCTCGGGGTCCAGCACCAGGTGGCGCACGTTCGCCTCGGGGATCAGCACCCCCTGCCGGCCGGTCAGGCCCACGGCCTTGCACACCCGGTAGAACCCCTCGATCTTCTCGTTCACCCCGCCGATCGCCTGGATCTCGCCGTTCTGGTTGACCGATCCGGTCACGGCGAGGTCCTGGCGCAGGGGCAGGTCCCCGATCCTCGACAGCAGGGCGTACAGCTCGGTGGACGAGGCGCTGTCGCCGTCGATGCCCGAGTACGACTGCTCGAACGCGAGCGAGGCCGAGAACGACAGGGGCCGGTTCCGGCCGAACCGGTTGCGCAGGTACCCGGCCAGGATGAGCACCCCCTTGTCGTGGGTGGACCCCGAGAGCCGGGCCTCGCGCTCGATGTTGACGATGCCCGCCGTGCCCATGCCCAGGCTCGCCGTGACGCGGGAGGGCCGGCCGAAGGCGTAGTCGCCGATGGCCAGCACGGCCAGGCCGTTGACCTGGCCGACCTTCTTGCCGTCCACGTCCACCAGCAGCGTGCCCTCGGCGATGAGCTGGCGGATGCGCTCCTCCACCCGGTTGCCCCGGAAAATCCGGTCCTCCAGGGCCTGGCGCACGTGGTCGGCCCCCACCCGGTCGGCCCCGGCCTCCAGGGCGAAGAACCCGGCCTCCCGTACCAGATCGTCCACGTCCTCGAGCACAGCCGAGATCTTCTCCTTGTGCTCGGCCCTCCGGGCGCCGAACCACACCACCTGGGCCACTCCGCCCCGGTCGAACGGAGGCAGACCCTCCACCCGGCAGATGTGGGCGATCCGCTGGGCGTAGGCCACCACGCCTTCGCCGTTGCGGTCGGTGTCGGGGCCGAAGTCGGCCACCACCTTGAAGCACTCGCTGAATTCGGGGTCCCAGTACGAAAGGATGTGGAACAGCAGCCGGCTGCCGTACACCACGATGCGGGTGTCCACCGGCACGGGTTCGGGCGTGAGCCCTGCCACGCTCAGGAAGTTCAGGGGCTGGTAGCTCTCGATCTCCACGAGCCCGCTGCGCAGGACCCGCTTGAGGTTCTTCCAGACGAACGGCTCGGTGATCGCGTCCTCCAGGTTGAACACCAGGTAGCCCCCCGAGGCCTGGAGGATCTTTCCGGCCTTGATGCGCGTGAAGTTGGTCACGAGCTTGCCGGTCTCGTCCACCACCTTCTCCACGGCGCCGAACAGGTTTCGGTAGGTGGGGCTCTCCTCGGTGAGCACCGGCGCCGACTCCCGGCCCTCGTTGTCCACCACCACGTTCACCCGGTACTCCAGGAACCGGTCGGCCTGCATGGCCTGCAGGAACGGCAGGGGGAACGGGAGCTGGGGCTTCTCCTCCTGCTGCCGGAACTTCTCCAGGTGCTCGAGGGTGTGGTCCCGCACCGCTCGGAGGTACTCGGCCACCCGGGGGTTGGCGTAGCGGGCCCGGATGGCCTCGATCAGGGGATCCACGATCCGGGCCGCATACACCTTCACGATCTCCTGAACCTCCCGACCCAGGGCGTCCATCAGCTCCTTCTGGCGCTTGAACAGGTCCCGGGCCTCCCGGCCCAGGGCCTCCTGGGCCTCCCGGATCCGGGCCTTCTCCTCCTCGGGCAGGGCCTCGTACTGGGAGGGATCCTCGATCGGCTTGCCGTCGATCAGGGGGATGAACAGCAGTTGGCCCTGGGGCGTGGGCTGCACGACCAGCCCCTTCTCCCGGGCCGATGCCTCGAACCGTTCCCGCAGCTCCCGGATCTGGGCGTCGTACTTCTTGGACAGGGCCTCCTTTTCCTGCTCGAAGGTCTCGGTCTGGAACGCCTCGGGGATCTTCCGACGCAGCGTCTCCACCAGGTCTTCCATGTTCCGGGCGAGGCGCCGGCCCTCCCCGGGCTCGAGCCGGAGGGCCAGGGGACGGTCCGGATCCCGGAAGTTGTACACGTACACCCAGTCCGGGGGCGGGGGCAGGGGGGGGAGGCACTCGCGCACCAGGTCCCGGAGCTGGGCCTCCTTGCGGTTGCCCGTGAGGCCCAGCACGAACACGTTGTACCCCGGCGCGCGCATGCGCACGCCCAGCCGGATGGACCGCAGCGCCCGCTCCTGGCCCAGGGGGCTCCGCCGGGGCTCCACATCCTCGGTGGTCTCGAACGGGAACTCCTCGGGCCGGATCACCGGGCCGAGCTGTTCCGGGCCGAGCTCCCTGGGCTTCCGGGCCCGCCTGCGCTTCATCGGGCCACCTCGATCCGGCCGCGTTTGCGGATCTCCACCACCAGCACCCCGTCCCGCAGCCGGGCCTGGACCGTGCCGGGATCCGCGTCCGCCGGCAGGCGAAACGTCCGGCGAAAGGATCCGGAGGGCCGCTCGGCCAGGTGCCGCACCGCGCCGGAGCCCGGCTCCCCCAGGGCCCGGGTGCCCTCGATGCGCAGGGTGCCGGCCTCTGCCGTGATGTCCAGGTCGCCGACCCGCACCCCGGGAAGGTCCACCTCGATCCGGTACCGGTCCGTCTCCTCGGTCACGTCCACCGGCGGGATCCATGCCGGGCCGGAGGGGCGGCCCCCCCAGGCGGTGTGGACCAGGGTGTCGAACAGTCGGTCGATCTCATGACGGCACGAGATCCAGAACAGCTCTCGGCTCATCGGACACCTCCTGCCCGCATTATAAGCCGGCGGCAAAACAGGTGTGTTTCCTCTGAGGGCGGGGCAAGGGACCTGCCTCCGGCCGGGCGCAAGTGCTCCAAGTCTCTAGTTTCTAGTCTCTAGTCTCTAGTTTCTGGTCTCCAGTCTCGCCGGTCAGCGGCCCAGCCAGGTGGTCAACGGCGGCCAGAAGCTCACCAGCAGGAGGTCCGCCAGGAGCACGAGCAGGAACGGCATCACGGCCCGGCTGATCGCGGCCACCCGCTCGTTGGCCAGGGTGCAGCTCACGATCAGGCAGATGCCCAGCGGCGGGGTGAGCATGCCGATCGCCAGGTTCATCACCACGATCACCCCGAGCTGGGTGAGGTCCACCCCGAGCTTGGGGGCCAGGGGGACGATCACCGGCACGAGCAGGATCAGGCTGGCGGTGGTCTCCACGAAGGTGCCGGCCACGAGGAGCACGGCGTTCACCAGGAGCATCAGCACCACCGGATCGTCGGTGAGCCGGAGCAGGGCCGTGCTCAGCCGGGCCGGGATGTCCTCGATGGCCAGGAGCCACGAGAACGCGCTCGCCGCCGAGATGATGAACAGGATCACGGCGGCCGTGATGGAACCCCGCACCAGGATGGCCGGCACGTCGGCCCACCGGAGTTCCCGGTACACGAACCGGCCCACCACCAGGGCGTACCCCACGGCCACGGCCGCGGATTCGGTGGCCGTGAACACGCCGCCCAGGATGCCCCCCAGGATCACCACCGGCGCGCCCAGGGCCCAGAGGGCGTCCCGGAAGCTGTGCCAGACCCGGCCCAGGGAGAAGGCCTGGCTCGAGCCGTATCCCCGGCGGCGGGAGACCAGGGCCGACACCGCGATCAGGCTCACCCCCATGAGCACCCCCGGCAGGATGCCGCCGGCGAACAGCCGGCCGATGCTCGCCCCGGTGAGGAACCCGAAGATGATCATGGGGATCGAGGGCGGGATCACCACCCCGATGCTCCCGCCCGCCGCCTGCACCGCGCCGGAGAAGGCCGGGGCGTAGCCCCGCGAGATCATCGCCGGCACCAGGATGCCCCCCACGGCCGCGGTGTCGGCCGCGGCCGAGCCGGAGATACCGGCGAAGAACATGGCCGACGCCACGGCCACGGCCGCCAGACCCCCGGGGAGCCACCCCACCAGGGAGTCGGCGAACGCCACGATCCGGCGCGAGATCCCCCCGGTCTCCATGAGCCCCCCGGCGTACAGGAACAGGGGCACGGCCATGAGCGGAAACGAGTCCACCCCCCCGTACATCCGCTGCACGGCCGTGATCAGGGGGAAGTCGCCCTGGTAGGCGAAGGCCGCCACCGAGGCGAGCCCGATGGCCACCGCGATGGGCACATCCAGCAGGAACAGGCCGGCCAGCAGGCCCAGCAGCACCCCCGACACGCTCACCGGGTCCGCTCCGCTCCGGTCACGGCCGCGGCCAGGTCGGCCAGGGCGTGCAGCGCCAGCGCCGCGCCCCCCAGGGGAACCACGGCCGCGGGAACGCTGCGGCTCAGCCCTGTGGCGCTCATCACCCCCCTGCGGGCGAACCAGGTGAACTCGGCGCCGTACACCGCCAGGAACACCCCGAACCCGATGCCGCAGGCGCACCCGAAGGCCCGCACCCATCGCCGGGCCCCGGCCGGGAGCCGGGCCACCGCCACGTCGATGCCGATGTGGGCGCCCCGGGCCCAGGCGGCCGACGCCCCGAGGAAGGTCAGGGCGATCAGGATCATGCGGCCGACCTCCTCGCTCCAGAAGATCGAGTGGTTCAGTCCGTACCGGGCCACCACCTGGGCCAGGGTGAGGGCGGACATGGCCAGGGCCAGCAGGCACAGAACGGCCTCCACGGCCCGGTTCAGGGCCGTGGAGGCCTGCAGGAGCCGCCGTGTCATCCGCTGATCTCTCCCCGGTTCTGGGGGACGACTACCGGGTGGCGGCCAGGAACTTCTCGAGGAGCTCGGCCGTGCCGGGCCGGCGGAACATGTCCAGGTCCTTGAGGCCGGTCACCTTGGCCCGGAACGAGTCCAGGTCGGGGTGCTCGTCCACCACCATGCCGGCCTTCTTCAGCTTGGCCAGGAAATCGGCCTCGTTCGACCGGTTCCAGTTGCGTTCGTACCGGGCCGCCTCCCGGGCCGCCTCGGTCAGGAGGTCCTGGGTGGCCTTGGGCAGGCCGTTGAACCAGCCCAGGTTGGCCACGACCGCGTGGGCCGAGTACACGTGGCCGGTGAGGGAGAGATACTTCTGGACCTCGTAGAGCTTGTAGGTCCAGGCCACCCACAGGGGGTTCTCCTGGCCGTCGATCGTGCCCTGCTCGAGCTCGGTGTAGATGGGCCAGGCCATGGGCGTGGGGTTGGCCCCCAGGGCCCGCCACAGCTCCTTGTGCAGGGTGCTCTCCATCACGCGGATCTTGAGCCCCTTGACGTCGTCCACCGTGTGCACCGGCCGAACCCGGTTCGTCAGGTGCCGGAAGCCGTTCTCGGTGAACGCCAGACCCTTGAACCCGGCCGGCTCCATGCGCTTCAGGATCTCGGCGCCCAGCGGGCCGTCGAGCACCCGGTCCACCTGCTCGTAGTTCTTGAACAGGAACGGGAACGCCACCACGTCCACCTCGGGCACGAACGCGTCGATCGGCCCCAGGGTGATGATGCCCATCTGCACGCTGCCCATCTGGATCTGCTGGAGGATCTCCGTCTCCGAGCCCAGGGAGGCGCTGTGGTAGATCTTCACGGTCACGTCCCCGCCCGAGCGGGCCTCCACGACCTCCTTGAGCTTCTCGGCGGCCACGTTCTGGGCCGAGCCGGGCTTGGTCACCACCCCCAGCTTGATCTTCACCCCGGCGGTCGCCGGAGGGGCGAGGACGAGGGCCGTGAGCAGGGCCAGCAGAGCCTTTCGCATGGGGAGCCTCCTTGTGTGTTGGGGACGTAGCGGATCAAAGGGACCGAAGAAACAGCGAATAGACACTAATCCCGAGGGTTGGGGAAGTCAACGCGGGAGGAGGCGGTCGCCCGGGCCAGCTCCAGGGCGAACACCGAGCCGTCCGGGCCGGTCTCGGCGAGCTCCAGGGTTCCGCCCATGCGCTCCACCGCCCGACGGGCCAGGGGAAGGCCCATGCCCAGGCCCGTCACCTCGCGGGTGTCGCCCGAGTCCACCTGGTGGAACGGCTCGAAGATCCGCTGCCGGTGCTCCTCGGGCACGCCGGGGCCGGTGTCCCACACCTCGAACCGCACCCGGTCGCCGTGGCCCCGGACCCGCAGCCCCACCCGGCCCTCCCGGGTGAACTTGACCGCGTTCTCCACCAGGTGCCCCAGGGCCAGCCGCAGCCCCTCGGGCTCCCCCTGCACGGGCGGGATCGGCCGGTCCAGGTCGGCCTCGAACCCCAGGCCCTTTCCCGCGGCCAGGTCCTCCCCGCTCCGGATCACCTCGGCCACCACCGGTTCGGGATCGAACGCCTCCGGCGCCCCCAGGGCCACGGCCGCCAGCTTGGCCGCGTCGAGCATCTGGTCGATCATCTCCACCAGCCGCTCCCCGTGGCTTCGGATGCGGGCCAGGGTCCGGCGCTGCTCGGGGGTGACCGGTCCGTCGATCCCGTCGCTCAGGAGGTCGGCGAACCCCAGGATCGCGTTCAGGGGGGTGCGCAGCTCGTGGCTGACCTGGGCCAGGAACGCCTCCTTGACCCGGGCCGCCTCCTGGGCCCGGCCGAACGCCTCGGTCAGGGCGCGGTTCTGGGCCTCGAGCCGTTCGGCGAGGGCCTGGAGCCGCTCGTTGGCCTGCACCAGGGCCTGGTTGCGGGTGTGGAAGTAGGCGTCCAGGGCCAGCTGGAGGTCCAGGAACACCACCTTCTCCAGGGCCTCGATCCACCGCACCGCCTCGCTTCCCGAGATCCCCTCGGCCCTCAGCACCTCGGCCACCAGTTGCAGGAACTTCCGGTACGCGCCGGTGTACCAGGGGGGCTCGAGCCCCACCCGCTCGTGCACGAACCCGATCCGGAGGCGCTCGTGGAAGTACCGCCGGTCGTAGGGTCCGGCGAGCAGGGTGCGGAAGTACCGGGTCTGCACGGTCCGCAGGTGCTCGCGCACCCCCGACCGGGCCATCAGCTCCCGCGTCTCGGGTCGCTTCAGGAGGAACCGATGCCACCGGTCCACCAGGTGCTCGAGCCGCGGCTCGAGCACCTGGGCCAGCTCTGTCAGGGCCTTCCGGTCCGCGGCCGACAGCTCCAGGAACCCCAGCCGGGACCGGCGGGCCCCGGCATCGAGACCCAGCGTCGCGGTCCAGTCCCGGCGGGTCACGACGCGGCCCTTTCCCGGGGGGGCGGGGGCGGGAGCAGCAGGGCTCGGAGCGCCTGCCTGCCGCCGGTGGCGCCGGCCAGCACCACCCCCCGTTCCTCGCGGACCCACGCCCCTCCGCCGAGGGCCAGCAGCCCCAACCCCAACACGAAGCAGGCCGATCCGGTCCACACCAGGGGCTGGCCCGGGTCCCGGGTGATCTGGAACCCCACCCAGCCGAAGCCGTAGGGGTCGGTTCCCCAGGCGGTGAGGTAGACGCGCACGCCGGCGTGGACCAGGGGCTCGTTCACCGCGATCACGGCCTGCCGCACGGTCTCGCCGCCGGGGCCCAGCACCCGGACCCGGGCCTCGACCCTCCGGAGCTGGGGATCCCGGAACCCCAGGGGGGTGAGGGAGACGGGGCCGTCGTCCCGGTTCTCCCGGGAGAACGGGCCCAGCGTTCCCCGGGGGCTCTCGACCCAGAAGGTCAGGTTCCCGGTCTCGGGGTCGAACCGCCCGATCCGCACGGTGAGGTCGATGCCCGGCACCTGGACCCGGCCGCCCTCGCGGGTCACCACCTCCCGGGTCGGCCCGTTCCGGGGACCCAGGCGGACCTTCAGGGCGATGGGGTAGTACTGCTGCCGGAACCCGTCCACCCTCAGGCGAAACGGCAGGGCCCGCTCCTTCTCCAGACGCCAGTCGAACGCCGTGCGCGTCTCGTCGCCCACGTACACGGTCTGGGTGGCCACGAACCCCGCCAGGCTCCCCAGCAGGGCTCCGCCGAAGATCACCGGGAGCGACAGATGGGTCAGGGGGAACCCAAGGAAGGCCCACGGCCGCCGGGACGCCCGCAAGGGGGATGCGGAGCGGATCCGAAACCCCGCGGCCCGGAGCCGGTCCGCCATCCCGGGATCCGGGGGGCCGTCCACCCGGATGCGGGCCGTGCCGCGCCCCCGGAACGCCCTCCACCCCTCGACGGATCGGCCCAGGGCGCAGGTCAGGAGGTTCAGGGTGAGCAGGACGAGGAGGCCCCGGTAGAGGGGGGAAGCGAAGAACCGCGGGAACCCCAGGGCCACGAGCCAGGGCCCGGCTCGGGGAAACCGCTGGAGGAACGCGGCCCGGTCGAGGTTCTGGGGAAGGACGGTGGCGAGCGCGGCGGCCAGGGCCAGCACCAGCAGCAGACCCACGCACAGGCGCACCGAACCCAGGCGACGCAGCAGCCGATTCATCGGACCCTCGCGGAAAGGGCCGATGCTAGGGACGGCTCGGCGGTCGTGTCAAGCCCGTGCGGCCGTGGCCAGGGCCTGGTGGACGGCGTCGAGGAGCTCCCGCCGGCTGAACGGTTTCTTCAGGGTGACCACCCCGCGGAACGTGCGGGCCGTGGACAGGAAGTTGAGCTTTCCGGTGCGGCCCCCGCCCGAGGTGGCCACGATGGGCAGCCGGGGAGCTCGCTCCCGCAGGTCCTTGATGAGCACGAGCCCCCCCTTGTTGGGCATGAGGATGTCGGTGAACACCAGGTCCGGCTTCCACCGCTCCCACACCCCCATGGCCTGATCCCCGTCCGCGGCCACCTCGACCTCGTGCCCCGCCTGCTCGAGCATCTGGCGCACCACGTCGCGCACGTGCTCCTCGTCTTCCACCACCAGGATCTTGGCCATGGACTTCCCTCCTTCGTGATCGAAAGCTCCGGTAGGCCGCGAGGGCGGCCCGTTTGCGAAAAAGGAACCTGCATCGACCCCCGCGCAGTCTCGGCGGTGGGGCATGGGGTCCGCTTCCGGCCGCGCGCGAAGCCGGGCATGAGATTCGCCGCGCGGCGAGCTAAGGAGCCGCACGCGGCTCTCCACCAGACCCCATGCTCTCCGAAGCGCTGGCGGCGGCTCGAGAGCCGCCTGGCTGCCTAGCCGCCTAGCGGGCCGAAGGCCCGAAGTTACTTGGAAGCGGACCGAAGCCAGCGAAATGCCGCGCCTTGTGCCAAAAGCAACGGGGTTGGGTCACCATCTGTCCACCGGCCTCTGTCTTCTGACCTCTGATCCCCAGACCCCATGCCCCGGGCTGTGATGCTGTGACGCGCAGCCCCACCTAAAGTGCCGGGAGATAAGAGAGGTCTTTGGCCTCCCAGCGTTCCAGCCTTCCAGCCTCCCAGCAGGCCGAAGGCCTAGGGTAGTGGTTCCGCCGGGAGGAACGCCTCGAACAGACTACCCCGGCCTGGTTCGCTTTCAACCCGCAGCGCTCCTCCCGCCGCCCGCACCACGCCGTAGACCACCGAAAGCCCGAGCCCCGTGCCCTCGCCCACGGGCCGGGTCGTGAAGAACGGCTCGAAAATGCGATCCAGGATGCCGGGGGGCATGCCGCATCCCGTGTCGGACACGGCCAGGCGGTGATACCGGCCGGGGGCCAGGTCGGGGGGCAGCCCCGGGTCCCCTTCGGGAAACTCCCGGGTGGTCACCTCGATCTCCACCCGGCCGCCCCGGGGCCCCAGGGCCTTCACCGCGTTGGTGGCCAGGTTCAGCACCATCTGCTGGGCCTGGGCCGGGTCGAGGGAAACCGGACACGGCCGGTCCGGGACCCGCAGGCTGACCTCCACCGCCGATGGGGTGGTCGCCCGAAGCAGGTCCGCGGCCATCTCCGCCTCGGTGCGCAGGTCGGCCCGCTCGACACCGGCGGGGTCCGACCGGGAGAACTGAAGGATCTGGGCCACCAGACCCCGGGCTCGCTCCCCGGCCTGCTGGATCCGCTCGAGGTGCCTGCGGCCGGGGCCGTCCGGGGGGACCACGGACTCCAGGAGCTCCGCGCTGCCCAGGATGCCCATCAGCAGGTTGTTGAAGTCGTGGGCGATCCCCCCGGCCAGGGTGCCTAGGGCCCGGAGGCGGTCGGTGCGGGCGCGCTCCCGTTCCCATTCCACCTCCCGGGTCACGTCCCGGAAGATGCACACCCCGTGGAGGAAGGTGCCGTCCTCGGCCCGCACGTTCGTGGCGGCCGCGTCGAGGATCACCTCCCGGCCGTCCGGCCGCCGTTTCGTCACCCGTCCCCGCCACCGACCGGTCTCGGCCAGCTGGCGGTGGGCCGCCTCCAGGTCGAACTCGGGATCGGCGGTCTCCAACACCGTGCCGAGCCGTCGGCCCCGGGCCTGTTCCACGGGCACGCCGGTGATCGCCTCGTAGGCGGGGTTGGCCGAGAGGATCCGGCCGCGGCCGTCGGCGATCACGATGGCGTCGGAGGCATGGGCCACGGCCAGGGCCATGCGCTCCCGCTCGGCCTCGGCCTCCCGCCGGGCGGTGATGTCGCGGATGATGGCCACCTTGTACCGCCGGCCGTCCCGTTGGATGGGGGTGTTGACCACGTGGTACCAGCGGCCGTCGTCCGGGCTCTGCACCTCCCAGGTGTGGGAGCGGTTCTGGCCGATGACGATGTCGTTCACGCACCAGGGGCACGGCTCGTCCAGGTCGTGGAGGACCCGGTGGCAGCGTTCCCCGGTGGCGTCCCGTCCCGTCCGGCGGATCAAGGCCGGGTTCATGTAGACCACGGTGAGGTCTTCGGAGCAGACGTAGACGAGGTCCTCGGTGGCCTCCACCACGGCTTGGGCCCAGTGGGAAGCGGGCTCGGTCCCGGCGGGGGAGGGATGGGTTGGGGGCTGGGCCATGCAGAGGGGCCTCCGAAAGCGGATCGGGGGGCACCGGCGGGGCGGCGATGGGCGCCGTCCTGGGGACACCCGGTTTGTTTCATCGGCCGAGGGTTTGTTCCGCTTGAGCCGATGCTCAAGAAGTTTTTGCTCTAGATGTAAGAATATTATAAGAGGCGCAAAAAAGAAAAGGCCTGTGGGCGCTCCGCCCACAGGCCTTTCTCGGATTCAAGGGCAGGACTTAGAACTCGTCCATGCCGGCACCCGGAGCCGCCGGGGCCTTCTCTTCCTTGGGCAGCTCGGCCACCATCGCCTCGGTGGTGAGCAGCAGGCCCGCCACGCTCGCGGCGTTCTGCAGGGCGGTGCGGGTCACCTTGGTCGGGTCGATGATCCCGGCCTCGAGCATGTCCACGTACTCTTCCTTGTAGGCGTCGAAGCCCTCGGCCATCTTGCGGCCCTTCACCTCGTTCACCACCACCGAGGGCTCCAGGCCGGCGTTGGCCACGATCTGCCGCAGCGGCTCCTCCAGGGCCCGCTTCACGATGTTCACGCCCACCAGCTGGGAGTCGGCCAGCTTCAGGTCGTCCAGGGCGTCGATGCACCGCACCAGGGCCACGCCGCCGCCGGGCACGATGCCCTCCTCCACGGCCGCCCGGGTGGCGTGCAGGGCGTCCTCGACCCGGGCCTTCTTCTCCTTCATCTCGGCCTCGGTCGCGGCGCCCACGTTGATCACGGCCACGCCGCCCACCAGCTTGGCCAGCCGCTCCTGGAGTTTCTCGCGGTCGTAGTCGGAGGTGGTCTCCTCGATCTGGGCCCGGATCTGCTTCACCCGGTCCTGGATCGCCTCGGCGCTGCCCGCGCCGTCGATGATGGTGGTGGTGTCCTTGTCGATCCGCACGGTTTTGGCCCGGCCCAGGTCGGTGAGCTGGGCGTTCTCGAGCTTCAGGCCCACCTCCTCGCTGATCACCTGGCCGCCGGTCAGGATGGCGATATCCTGGAGCATGGCCTTGCGGCGGTCACCGAACCCGGGGGCCTTCACGGCGGCGCACTGCAGGGTGCCCCGCAGCTTGTTCACCACCAGGGTGGCGAGGGCCTCGCCCTCCACGTCCTCGGCGATCACCACGAACGGCTTGCCCGTGTTGGCGATCTTCTCGAGGATGGGCAGGAGGGTCTTCATCGAGCTGATCTTGCCGTCGTGGATCAGCACGTAGGCGTCCTTGAGCTCCGCCTCCATGCGGTCGGCGTTGGTCACGAAGTAGGGGCTGATGTACCCACGGTCGAACTGCATGCCCTCGACCACGTCCAGGGTGGTCTCCATGCTCTTGGCCTCTTCGACCGTGATCACGCCCTCCTTGCCCACCTTGTCCATGGCCTCGGCGATGATCTCGCCGATGGTGGCGTCGTTGTTGGCCGAGATCGTGCCGACCTGGGCGATCTCCTTGCGGTCCTTCACCGGCTTGGAGATCCCCTGGAGCTTCTCGACGCACTTCTCCACCGCCGCGTCGATGCCCCGCTTGATGTCCATGGGGTCGTGACCCGCGGCCACCAGCCGGGAGCCCTCGCGGAAGATGGCCTGGGCCAGCACCGTGGCCGTGGTGGTGCCGTCACCGGCCACGTCCGAGGTCTTGGAGGCCACCTCCTTGACCATCTGGGCGCCCATGTTCTGGAACTTGTCCTTGAGCTCGATCTCCTTGGCCACCGTGACGCCGTCCTTGGTCACGGTGGGGCTGCCCCAGCTCTTCTCGATGATCACGTTGCGGCCCTTGGGGCCGAGGGTGGCCTTCACGGCGTTGGCCAGGGTGTCCACACCCTTGAGGATCGCGGCGCGCGCATCCTGGGCGTATTTGATCTCCTTCGCTGCCATGGTCGGTTCCTCCTTCTACGGGAAAATGGGGACGGCGCTCTCGGTTAGCCCTCGATCACCGCCATGATGTCGTCTTCGCGCATGATGAGCAGTTCCTCGCCCTCCACCTTGATCTCGGTGCCGGCGTACTTGGAGAACAGCACCTTGTCGCCGGGCTTCACGTCGAGGGCCTGCAGCTTGCCCTCGTCGTTCTTCTTGCCCGGGCCCACGGCGATGATCTCGCCCCGCTGGGGCTTCTCCTTGGCCGTGTCGGGGATGATGATCCCACCGGCGGTCTTCTCCTCCTCCTCGAGGCGCTTCACGATCACGCGGTCCTGCAGGGGTCGAAGTTTCATCGGCTTCCTCCTTCGCGCTGGTATGGGTGTTGCGGACCGTTCGAAGTAGCACTCGACGCTGGTGAGTGCTAACGGGCGCGAAAGATAACCAGGCCGTGTGCGGGCGTCAAGGGGGGACGGGCAAAAAAAGTGGGGGAGCGGCGACGCCGTCGAAGAGGCAAGAAAGAAAAAGGGCCACCCGGTGGGTGGCCCTTCTCGAAAACTGGCGGGAGCGACGAGACTCGAACTCGCGACCTCCGGCGTGACAGGCCGGCGTTCTAACCAACTGAACTACGCCCCCGCAATCGGGTGAATGCGGTTTGTGCTCTGGTAGGCGGAACAGGAGTCGAACCTGCGACCTCCGGCTTGTAAGGCCGGCGCTCTCACCAACTGAGCTATCCGCCTGGGAACTGCGACGTCAGGCGACCTTGTCCTTGAGCGCCTTGCCCGCCTTGAACTTGGGGGTCTTCCCGCCGGCGATCTGGATGGTCTCGCCCGTGCGGGGGTTGCGGCCGGTGCGGGCCTTGCGCTCGGACACGCTGAACGTCCCGAAACCCACCAGGGTCACCTTGTCACCCTGCTTCAACGCATCGGTGACCGTGGCCGTGAACGCGTCGAGGAACCTCTTTGCCGCCGCCTTCGACGTGTTGGCCTTCTCCGCCATGGCTTCGATCAGTTCCGCCTTGGTCACGGCCTTCCTCCTTGTTGGTGGGTCCAGGAACAGGCGCGCGTTATATCAGGGCGCCGGTTGGGGTGTCAAGGGGAAAATGGCTCTATTGCAGGGCTCGCGGGCCTTCGTCGTCCAGCCGGGGGGCCGGCTCGGGCGGCAGGCCCAGGATCTCCTCCACGGTGCGCACCCGCGGCCCGGGCCCGGACAGGATCGCCTCGGGGTCGCCGGTCTCCAGGGCCTTCTCGAGCACCTGGTCCATGTGCTCCACGTACACCAGGTCGAGGTCGGCGAGCACGTTGCGGGGCAGGTCCAGGTCGGCGACGTCCTTTTCGTTCTCCTGGGGTAGAAGGACCGTGGTCAGGCGGCCCCGGTGGGCGGCCAGGAGCTTCTCCTTGATACCGCCCACGGGCAGCACCTTCCCTCGCAGGGTGATCTCGCCGGTCATGGCCACGTCGCGGCGCACCGGGATCCCGGTGAGGGCCGAGGTCAGCGCCGTGGCCATGGTGATGCCGGCTGAGGGGCCGTCCTTGGGGATGGCCCCCTCGGGCACGTGGATGTGGATGTCGAGCTTCTGGTAGAAGTCCCGCTCCACCCCCAGCCGCATGGCCCGGCTGCGCACGTAGGTCACGGCCGCCCGGGCCGACTCCATCATCACGTCCCCGAGCTTGCCGGTGATCGTGAGGTTCCCCTTGCCCGGCAGGAGGGCCACCTCGATCCCGAGCAGTTCGCCGCCGGTCTCGGTCCACGCCAGCCCGGTGGCGTAGCCCACCTCGCTCTCCTCCTCCTTGACCCCGTACTTGTACTTGGGCGCGCCCAGGTACTTGTGGACCACCGAGGGGGTGATGCGGTGGGTTTTGGCCTTGTCCCGGCCCTCGGTCACCACGGCCTTGGCCACCCGGCGGCAGACCTTGGCGATCATGCGCTCCAGGTTGCGCACCCCGGCCTCCCGGGTGTAGCGCCGGATGATCTCCAGGAGCGCGGCGTCGGTGAACCGGATGCGCTCGGGGGTCAGGCCGTTGGCCTCGATCTGCTTGGGCACCAGGTGACGCTTGGCGATCTCGAGCTTCTCGAGCTCGGTGTACCCCGCGATCCGGATCACCTCCATCCGGTCGCGCAGGGGCTCGGGAATGTTGGGCAGGTAGTTGGCCGTGGTGATGAACAGCACCCGGCTCAGGTCGTAGTCCAGGTCCAGGTAGTGGTCGTTGAAGGTGTCGTTCTGCTCCGGGTCGAGCACCTCCAGCAGGGCCGAGGCCGGGTCCCCGCGGAAGTCCATGCTCATCTTGTCCACCTCGTCGAGCAGGAACACCGGGTTGGAGCTGCCGGCCTTGCGCAGGCTCTGGAGGATCTTGCCCGGCATGGAGCCGATGTAGGTGCGCCGGTGGCCCCGGATCTGGGCCTCGTCGCGCACCCCGCCCAGGCTCAGGCGCACGAACCTCCGGCCCACGGCCCGGGCGATGGACCGGGCCAGGCTGGTCTTGCCCACCCCCGGCGGGCCCACGAAGCACAGGATGGGGGACTTGGTGGTGCCCACCAGCTTGAGCACGGCCAGGTACTCGAGGATGCGCTCCTTGACCTCCTTGAGCCCGTAGTGATCCTCGTCGAGGATCTTCTGGGCCTCGGGGATCTCCACCTTGTCCTGGGTCAGCTCGTTCCAGGGCAGCTCCAGGATCCAGTCGATGTAGGTGCGCACCACCGTGGCCTCGGCCGAGAGCGGCGACATCATCCGGAGCCGCTGGAGCTCCTTGCGCGCCTTCTCCTTGGCCTCGTCGGGCATGTCCTTTTCGTCGATCTTCTTGGCCAGCTCCCGGAGCTCGGCCTGGGCGTCCTCGCCCTCGCCCAGCTCCTTCTGAATGGCCTTCATCTGCTCGTTGAGGTAGTACTCCTTCTGGGTCCGCTCCATCTGCTTCTTGACCCGGCGCTTGATGCGCTGCTCGAGCTCCAGCACCTCGGTCTCGGCGCGCATCAGCTCGTAGAGGCGCTCGAGTCTGCGGATCGGGTCGGCGGTCTCCAGGAGCTCCTGCTTGTCGGCGGTCTTGAGCGACAGGTGGGAGGCGATCGTGTCCGCCAGCCGGCCGGGCTCCTCGATGGTCTCGGCCGAGCCCACCAGCTCGGACGGGAGCTTGCGGTTGAGCTTCACGTACTCCGCAAACCCCTCCACCACGGTGCGCATGATGGCCCGGGCCTCGGTGGACTCCTGGTCCGGCTCGGGCAGCTCCTCCACCTGGGTCAGGAAGTACCGGTCGGTGGACAGGAAGGCGCGGATCCGGGCCCGCCGCTTGCCCTCGACCAGCACCTTCACGGTGCCGTCCGGGAGCTTCAGGAGCTGGATGATGGCCCCGATCGTGCCCACCTCGTGGATGTCGGAGGGCTCCGGGTCGTTGATCTTGGCCTCTTTCTGGGCGGCCAGCAGGATGTCCCGGTCCCCGGCCATGGCCTCCTCCAGGGCCGCGATGGACTTGTCGCGGCCCACGAACAGGGGGATGACCATGTGGGGGAACACCACCACGTCCCGCAGGGGGATCAGGGGCAGGGCCCGATCCCGGGCAAACCAGCGTTGCATCATGGGAGTCGTTTGTCCTCAGGCCGTGCCCACCCGGCCGGCCTCGCTTTCCTCGAAGCAGAAGATGGGGCGTTCCTTGCGGGTGATCACGTCCTCGTTGACGATCACCTCGCGCACGTTCTTGAGGCTGGGCACCTCGTACATCACGTCGAGCATGACCGACTCGAGGATCGCCCGCAGCCCCCGAGCCCCGGTGTTGCGGCGCATGGCCTCGGCCGAGATGGCCCGCAGGGCCCCGTCGGTGAACTGCAGCTCCACGCCCTCCATCTGGAGGAGCTTCTGATACTGCTTGACCAGGGCGTTCTTCGGCTCGGTCAGGATCCGAACCAGGGCCTCCTCGTCCAGTTCGTGCAGGGCCGCGTGGATCGGGATGCGGCCCACGAACTCGGGGATCAGCCCGAACTTGACGAGGTCCTGGGGCTCCACCAGGTCGAGCATGCCGGCTTTGCGCTTCTCGGCCCGGGAGGTCACCTGGGCCCCGAACCCGATCGACTTCTTGCCGATGCGCTGCTCGACGATGTCCTCCAGGCCCACGAACGCGCCGCCGCAGATGAACAGGATGTTCTTGGTGTCGACCTTGATGTAGTCCTGCTGGGGATGCTTGCGGCCGCCCTTGGGGGGCACGCTCGCCACGGTGCCCTCCAGGATCTTCAGCAGGGCCTGCTGCACCCCCTCACCGCTCACGTCGCGGGTGATGCTGGGACCCTCGGACTTCTTGGCCACCTTGTCGATCTCGTCGATGTAGACGATGCCCTTGGAGGCCTTGTCCACGTCGTAGTCGGCGTTCTGCAGCAGGTTCAGGATGATGTTCTCCACGTCCTCGCCCACGTACCCGGCCTCGGTCAGGCTGGTGGCGTCGGCCATGGCGAACGGCACCTGGAGCATTCGGGCCAGGCTCTGGGCCAGCAGGGTCTTGCCGCACCCGGTGGGGCCCATGAGCAGGATGTTGGACTTCTCCAGCTCCACGTCGTCCCGGCTGCGCACGGGGGAGTGGATGCGCTTGTAGTGGTTGTACACCGCCACCGAAAGGATCTTCTTGGCCTTTTCCTGTCCGATCACGTACTCGTCGAGGAAGGCCTTGATATCGGCCGGGGACGGCAGCTCCTCGCCCAGGCCCTCCGGCGTCGCGGACTCCTCCGCGATGATGTCGTTGCACAGGGTGATGCACTCGTCGCAGATGTAGGCCGACGGGCCCGCGATGAGCTTGCGGACCTCGTCCTGGCCCTTGCCGCAGAACGAGCAGTACAGCCCCCCGCCTTTGCCTTTCCTGGGGTTCACGTTTAGCCCTCTCCCGGGCGACCGGATCGCCCTCTATGTGTCGGGTCGTCGTTCGATGACCTTGTCGATGATACCATACTCAAGGGCCTGCCTGCCGTCCATGAAGAAGTCCCGCTCGGTGTCCCGGGCCACGGTCTCCACGTCCTTGCCCGTGTGATGGGACAGGATCCGGTTGAGCTCCTCCCGGAGCCGCAGGATCTCCCGGGCGTGGATGTCGATGTCGGTGGCCTGGCCTTGGAACCCTCCCATGGGCTGGTGGATCATGATCCGCGAGTGGGGCAGGGCCCAGCGCTTGCCCTTGGCCCCGGCGGCCAGGAGCAGCGCCCCCATGCTGGCCGCCTGGCCCAGGCACAGGGTGCACACGTCGGGTCGAACGTACTGCATGGTGTCGTAGATGGCAAGGCCGGCCGTCACCAGCCCGCCGGGGCTGTTGATGTACAGGAAGATATCGGCCTTGGGGTCCTCGGACTCCAGGAACAACAGCTGGGCGATCACCAGGTTGGCCACGGCGTCGTCCACGGGCGAGCCCAGGAACACGATCCGGTCCTTGAGCAGCCGGGAGTAGATGTCGTAGGCGCGCTCGCCCCGGCCGGTGCGTTCCACCACGAACGGAATCAGGTTACTCATCGGCCGTCTCCCCTCGCTCGATCTCCTCGGGGTCCACCTCTTCCACGGTGCACCCCTCCACGACCTTCTCGATGACGCGTTGCTCCAGCAGGTAGTTGCGCAGGCCGTCGATCCGGCCCTCCTGCTCGAAGAAGCTCTTCACCAGCGACACCGGCCGGCCGTCGGCCTCGGCGATCTCGCGGATGCGGTTGTCCACGTCCTCGTCTGTGATCTCGATGCCCTCGGCCCGTGCGATGGCCCCGAGCAGGTAAGCCCACCGCACGGTGCGCTCCGCGGCCGCCCGCTGGGAGTCCCGGAGCTGGGCCTCGTCGATCCCGATCTGGGCGAGGTCGAGGCCCCGCATGGCCAGGTCCTCCTTCATCCGGGCCAGGGTGTACTCGAGCTGGGACTGGACCTGGCTGGGGGGCACCTCGAAGGGGTTGGCCTCGAGGAGGGCGTCGATCAGCCGATCCCGGAACCGGCCCTCGGCCGCCCGCTCCTTCTCCTTGCGGATCTCGTCGCGGATGCGGTCGCGCAGCTCCTCCAGGCCCTCCACCTCGGCCACGTCCTTGGCGAACTCGTCGTCCAGCTCGGGCAGCACCCGCACCTTGACCTCCTTCACCGTGACCCGGAAGCTGGCCGTCTTTCCGGCCAGGGCCTCGTTGGAGTGGTCCTCGGGGAAGGTGATCTCCACGGTGCGTTCCTCGCTGGCCTTGGCGCCCTTGAGCTGCTCCTCGAATCCGTCCACCAGCACCCCGGCGCCGAGGATCACCGACCGGTCCTCGGCGCTGCCGCCCTCGAACGGCTCGCCGTCCACGGTGCCCTCGAAGTCCATGACCACCATGTCGCCGTCCGTGGCCTCGTGCCCCTCGGGCGCCGGCTCGTAGGTGGCCCGGCGCCGGCGAAGCTGCTCCAGCTGGGCGTCCACCTCGGCCTCGTCCACCTCGACCCTCTCCTTCTTCAGGGTGAGGCCGGCGTACGTGCGGGCCTCCACCTCGGGCCGTACCTCGACCACGGCGGTGTAGGCGAGGGCGCCCTCCTCGGGCATGGACTGGATCTGGATGTCGGCGTCCGAGACCGGAACGATCTGCTCCTTGACGAGGGTCTCCCGGTAGGTGTCCTCGATCAGGCGGCCGATCACGTCGGCCCGTACCCGCTCACCGTAGTGGCGCCGGATCAGGGAGAGCGGGGCCTTGCCCTTGCGGAAGCCGGGCAGGGTCACGGAGCGGCGGACGTCCCGGAGGGCAGCCTCCTCCTCTCGGGCCACCTCGTCGGCCGGGATCTCCACCGAAAGACGCTTCTTCACGGGGCTGATGGACTCGACCTGTGTCTTCATGGGCTGATCTCCTTCAGGGGCGCGCAGACACCCGGCCGTCCCCGGGGTCGCCCGGCGTGCCGGTGAACGACGAGACACAAGGGGGGAGGCGCGGGATCCGGAGGAACGAAATGGTGCGAGAGGGGGGACTCGAACCCCCACGGGCTAGCCGCTGGATCCTAAATCCAGTGCGTCTACCAGTTCCGCCACTCTCGCCTGGATTCGGTCTGGTCTTCCCGTGCGGGGGATGGGGTCGATGCACCGCTGGCCGCAATACCGAAGTCGTGCCCACGGCCCGCGGATCCAAATCGTGGGGCAACTGAGAACGGGGTGGGCATGGTAAACGGCGCCGCCCCACCGGGGCGGCGCCCGTCGCCTGCGAAGTGGTGAGCCGTCAGGGACTCGAACCCCGAACCCGCTGATTAAGAGTCAGCTGCTCTACCAGTTGAGCTAACGGCCCACGACTGTGGAAGCGCGAACGGTACCGAACCCCCCACGGGTTTGTCAAGGCCCCTTTCGCCAGGAAATTTCCGTCCCCGGTTCGGCAGGCCCGCGGCCCCGGCTCCGGAAGATTGCCACGGCCCCGGGGTCGACGTAAAGTGCGTTCGGCGTGGGGCCGATCAGAAACCGGTTCGGCCGCGTTTTTTTCAGGTGTCGAGGAGGTGCGCAATGCAGAAACGGCGTCGGACCCGGGTGAGCACCGGCAAGGAGGCCACGGTGGAGTGGGCCGGGGGCCGGCTGCAGGGGGGGCTGCGGGACGTGAGCCTCAAGGGCGCCTACGTTTGGGCCCTGGGGGAGGCCCGGCCGGCCGAGGGGGAGGAGGGCACGGTTCGGATCCATCTGGATCCGCACAACCCCGCCCTGGACCTCGAGATCCGGTGCCGGGCCGTGCGGGTGGAGGGCGACGGCGTGGCCCTGGACTTCCTGGAGGTGCCTGCCGAGGTGTTCCCCCACCTGTTGCGGCTCGTGCAGTACAACGCACCCGACCCCGACGGCATCGAGGAGGAGATCCTGGCGCCCGCGTTCCGTCGGGAAGATCCCGGCGGGGAGTGAGGGGGGTGCCCGCCGGGTTCCCGCCGGCCGACGCCATGGGGGTGGAGCTGGCCGAGCAGCCCGGGGTCTGGCGTGCGCTGCTGGGCCGGTTCGCCGAGGCCCGGGCGGCGGTGGGGGTCGCCCTGGGGGGGCGGCCGGTCGAGCGGGTGGTGGTGGCCGGGTGCGGCGACTGCCATGCGGCGGCCGAGTGGGCCGAGTGGCTGTGGGAGCCCAGTCTACGGGTGCGGGGGCTCTCGGCCATGGAGCTCAGCCGGGCCAGGCTGCACCTGCTCGGGCCCGGCACCCTGCTCGTGGCGTTGAGCGTGTCGGGAAAGACCCCAAGGGTCCTCGAGGCCGTGGCCTGCGCCCGGGCCGGTGGAGCCCGGGTGCTCGGTCTGACCGACCACCCCGCCTCCCCCCTGGCCCGGGAGGCCGACGCCGTGTTCTGCCTGGGGGCCTCCCCCCCGGAGGCGCTGGACCGCACGGACTACAAGAACCCCCGGGCCGCCGTGTACTCCGGGTACCACCGACCGGTTCCCCAGACCAAGACCTTCGGGGCCATGCAGCTGGCCCTGGTCGCGGTGGGCCAGGCCCTGGGGGCCGGCGAAGGGGGAGAGGCGTGGGGGGAGCTCCCTGGGGTCGCGGGCCCTGCGGCCGAGGCCGCTGCCGCGGCAGGGGCGCGGGCGGCCGCGGCCGCCCGGCCGGGATGCCGGATCGCCGTGGCCGGCACCGGACCGGGCCTGCCCGCCGCCCGGTTCGCCGCCTACAAGTTCCTGGAGCTCGTGGTGCCCGCCGGCCACGGGGAGATCGAGGAGTTCTGCCACACCTGGTACCTCACCACCGAGCCCGGCGACCTGGTCCTGTTCCTGGTCCACGACGAGGCCACGTATGAGCGCGTGGCCGAGATCGTGCCGGTGGTGGAAGGGGAGATCGGGGCGGTGGTGCAGGCCCTGTGCACCTGGGCCCCAGCCGGGGAGGCGCCGGGCTGGGCGGTGGGGCTCCCGGCCGTGGGGGGGCGGGTGGCGGGGATCCTGCTTCCGTTCGCCGCGGCCCACTGGGTGCGGGCCGTGGCCCGGGCCTGGGGCGTGAACACCGATCGCTTCCGGGCCGGCAAGGACGAGGAACGCTACGTGGCCGGGTCCACCCGGATGATCCGCCGGTCGAGGCTGCGCGTACCCGGCGGCGGGTTTCCCGGGCGCGACGACGCCTGAGGGCTTCCAGGTAACTTCCGCTAGGACGCTAGGAGGCTGGGACGCTGGAAGGCTTGAAAACCTCCCGGATTCCAACGCGTTTTAGGCAGTGCCACGCCACTTCGCCTCTTCTTCATGATCTCGGGGGGCTAGAGGCCTGGTGGAGCGCCCCCTCCCGACTCACGGGCCGAGGTTCCAAAGATTTTTCTAGTTTCTAGTCTCCAGTTTCTAGTCTCTGGACGGCCCCGCAGGGGCCTGAGGGGGCTTCCCAGCCTCCCAGCTTCCCAGCCTTCTAGCCTCCCAGCCTATACCACCTCCGCTCGCCGGTCGATCAGGGACCGGTCGCCCGAGCACACCGCGGCCGTGTCCATCTCCACCTGGGGCACGGCCTCGGCCACGAACCGCTCGGCCAGGGCCTCCCGGCCGGGGTCGGCCAGCAGGTCCCTCAGGAGCAGGTACCCTGTGAGCACCAGGGTCTCCGAGTGGCACAGCCGCCGGGCCATCAGGTCCTGGTAGTCGCCCTCCCTGCGCTCGGCCACGTAGGCCACGGCTCGGGCCAGATTCTCCCGGGCCCGGCCCAAGGCCTCGGCCAGGTCCCGGGCCCGGCCCTGGTACGGCAGGGCAGCCAGCCGGTCCACCAGGGGATCGAGCACCCGGTTCATCACCCCGCCCATGGCCGCCACGTACTGCAGCTGGGTGGTACCCTCGTAGATGTTCGTGACCCGGGCGTCCCGGCAGTGGCGCTCCACGTCGTAGTCCTTCATGTACCCGCTGCCGCCGTGGATCTGGAGGCTGTCGTAGGCCACCTCGTTGGCCACCTCGGTGGAGTAGGCCTTGGTGAGCGGCGTCAGCACCGAGGCGATGCGGTCCCACCGCTTCGCGCCGGCCAGGTCCCCCGAGCGCTCGCACCCGTCCCGTAGGTCCACGTACCGGGTGGTCTCGTACAGGAGCGCCCGGGCCCCGGCCAGCTTGACCCGGGAGCGCACCAGCATCTCGTACACGGCCGGGAACTCCTCGATGGCCCGGCCGAACTGCCGCCGGTTGGCCGCGTACTCCCGGGCCGATCGGTAGGCGGCCTCGGCGATGCCCACGGCCTGGGCGCTCACCCCCACCCGGGCCCCGTTCATGAGGGACATGACGTAGCGGGTGAGCCCCCGGCGGCGGGCCCCCACCAGCTCGGCCGGGGCGTCGTCGAACTCGATCTCGCAGGTGGGCGAGCCGTGGAGCCCCATCTTCTCCTCAATCCGGCGCACCCGCACCCGGGGCCCAGCCTCGCACACGAACATGGACAGGCCCCGGCCGTCCCGGGTGCCCTCCTCGGACCGGGCCAGCACCAGGATGATCCGGGCGCAGCCGTTGGTGATGAACTGCTTCGTGCCGTTCAGGCGCCACTGCCCGGTGGCCGGGTCCTGCCAGGCCCGGGTGCGCACGGCCTGCAGGTCGCTGCCGGCGTCGGGTTCGGTCAGGGCCATGGCCCCGTCCGCCTCGCCCGAGGCCAGGCGGGGCAGGTACCTCTCCCTTTGGTCGTCCGAGCCGAACCGAAGGATCGTCTCTCCGATCTCCTGCAGGCCCACCAGGTTGTGCAGGCTCGCGTCGGCCCGGGCCACCATCTCCATCATCAGCGAGTACACGGTGTTGGGGAAGTTCAACCCCCCGTACCGGCGGGGCAGGGTCACTCCCATGAGCCCGGCCTGCCGGAACTCCTCGAGGCTCTGGCGGGTGCCCTCGGCGTAGCACACCCGGCCGTCCTCGAACCGCACCCCCTCCCGATCCACCGAGCGGGCCCGGGGCGCGATCTTGCGCGCGCACAGCTCCCCCACCATGGCCAGCACCGCCTCGTAAAGGCCCACGGCCTCCTCGTAGCTCCCGGGGGCCTCCGGGAAACGGTCGCGCTGGGTGAAGCCGGCTTCCCGAAGCCTCACCGCCTCGGCCAGCTCGGTCTGGCCCAGGCGGAAGGAGAGCTCGGGGTTGTCGAGGAAGAAGTTCTCGGCCATGGGGAAACCCTCCGGGAGAGCGAAAACGCAGGGGGTGCTTGTAGCATCCGGCCCTGTGCGGGTCAAACGGCTGGGCCGGCTGCGGGGGCCCGCCCTCCTCCCGGGGACCGGACGAAACAGGGCCCGGTCCTCGCCAGACCGGGCCCTGGGAGCCGGGTTGCCCGCCCCGGGGCAACCGTGCGATGTTCGTTGGCGGAGGTGGATGGGAATCGAACCCACCGGCGACGCTGTTCACGCCGCCCACCGGATTTGAAGTCCGGGAGAGCCACCAGTGCCCTGGCCACCTCCGCGGCGCATTGTAGGGGTGCCGGGGGCTTCGGTCAACGCGCAAAGGGCATTAGGCGAGGCAACCGTGTGAAGGGGTTTGCGATTACGTTCCTGGCCGTGGCGGCCTACGGGGCGCTCCACTCCCTGCTGCTCACCGCTCCGGTGCGGCGGGCCGCCGCCGGGGTGCTGGGCGAGGCGGCGTACCGGGGCGTGTTCCGCCTGGCCTACAACGTTCTGGCGACGGCGCTTCTGATTGTGCTGCTCCGCGGCATCGCGGCGCTGCCCGACCGGGGGCTGGTTCGGATCGGGGGGATGGCCGCGGCCGGGCTGTGGTCGCTTCGCCTGGCCGGCCTGGCGGTGATCGCCGTGTGCGTGCGGCGGGTGGGGCTCGGTCGGTTCCTCGGCTGGGAGCACTTCCGCGCCTGGCGCCGGGGGGAGGCCGTGCCGGGGCCGGGCATGGAGGCTGGGGAGCTGGTGGTGGAGGGCCCCTACCGGTACGTGCGCCATCCCATGTACGCGGCCGGTGCGGTGGTGGTGTGGGCCCAGCCCGTGTGGACCTGGAACGGCCTTGCGTTCGCCCTGGCGGCCACGCTGTACCTGTGGCTGGGGTCGCTACACGAGGAGCGTCGGATGCTCGAGGCCTTCGGGAACGCCTACCGCCGTTACCGGCACCGCACCCCGGCGTTCGTCCCCCGGTTCTCCCGGAGCGGCGAGGGGTGACCTGGCTCCTTCTCTCCCTGGCCAGCGCCCTGTCCTGGTCGCTGGCCGACGTGTTCGCCAAGCAGGCCCTGCAGCGGGCCTCGGCGGTTCGGGTCGCCTGGGTACGCACGGCCTTTGCCCTGCCGGTGCTCGGAGCCGTGGCCCTGGCGACGGGGATCACTCGGCCCGTCCCCGCGTTCTGGCCCACGCTTGCGGCGGCGGTGCCCCTGGAGATCGCGGCCGCCCTCCTGTACCAGTGGGCCCTTCGGCTGTCGCCCCTCGGGCTCACCGCCCCGTATCTGGCCTTCACCCCCGCCTTCCTCGTGTTCACCGGTCGGTGGATCCTGGGCGAGGTGCCTGCGGCTCCGGCATACGGCGGCATCGCGCTGGTGTGCGCGGGCGGCTACCTGCTCCACCTGGAGCCGGGCATGGGGTGGCTCGACCCGGTTCGGGCCCTGGGCCGGGAGCGGGGCAGCGTGCTGATGCTGGCCGTGGCGGCCCTGTACAGCGTGACCGCAGCCCTGGGAAAGGTGGCGGTCCTGGCCTCGGACCCGGTGACCTTCGGGCTGGTGTACTACGGGATCCTCACCGCTTGCCTCACCCCCTGGGCCGTGCGGGGGGCGGGGCGTCCGGGGCGTTCGCGGCCCCTGACCCTGGGGCTGGTCGGGCTGTTCTCGGCGGCCATGATCCTGGCCCACTTCTCCGCCATCCGGCTGGCGCCGGCCAGCTACATGATCGCGGTCAAGCGCACGAGCGTGATCTGGTCCATCCTGCTGGGCGGGGTGGTGTTCTCCGAGCGGGGGTGGCGGCGACGGTTGCTCGGCGGGGCGGTCATGGTGGCGGGGGTGGGGCTGATCGCGGCGTCGTTTTGAGGGGCCGTTTGCCCGCTTGACTTTCCCCGGCCGTCTGGTACCCTGCGGCCCGGGTTTTGGGCCCGTCCGGCCCCATCCGGTCGGTCGTTTCGGTTCGGCGTTCCGTCGGGGAGGAAGGCAATGTTCAATTTCGCGGTGTTCCGGAAGTTCGTGACGCTCAACAACGGCCGGCGGGTGCTGCTGCGACCCCTCCTGGAGGAGGACCAGAAGCTCCTGTTCGACCTGTTCCACGAGGCCTCGGAGGAGGACACCCGGTTCCTCAAGGACGAGGTCAAGGAGCCCATCGTGGTGGAGCGGTGGATCGCCAACCTGAACTACGACCGGGTGATGCCCCTGGTGGCGTTCTGCGACGGTCGCATCGTGGGCGACTGCGCGGTGTACCTGGGCACGAAGAGCGCCCGGCACGTGGGGGAGATCCGGATCTTCCTGGCCCAGGACTTCCGGGGGGTGGGGCTGGGGAGCAAGATGATCCTGGAGATGTGCGACGTGTGCAAGAAGCGCGGCCTGTGGTTCCTGAGGGCCGAGGTGATCCTCGATCACGCCAAGGTGGTCAAGGCGTTCCGCCGGCTCGGGTTCGATCTGCGCTGCACCCTGGACGACTACTTCATGCGCAAGGACGGCGTGACCCACGATATCGCCCTGATGATCAAGCGCCTCAAGAAGCCCGAGGAGTACACGTTCTAAGCGCGTTGCCCCACGACGAGGAAACGGCCCTCCCGGATCACCGCAACGGGAGGGCCGTTGTCGTTCATCGACCCGGCGTGGAACTTCGGGCCTTCGGCCCGCCTGAAGGCTGGAAAGCTGGGAGGCTTGAAGACCTCCCGGGTTTCAGCATGCTCCGTAAACCGACACGCCTCTTCGCCTTCACCTCACGGTCCGAAGTCCCCGGTTTTTTCCAGTTTCCAGTCTCTAGTTTCGAGTCTCTAGACGGCCCCCCAGGGGCCTGAGGTAAACCCTTCCCCCCCAGCCGCGTCTACAGGGGCATGGAAGTCATTTTGACCCCCTTCTCGGAAAAGGAGAGGACGATGCGCAAGGGAATCGTAGCGTTGGCGATGGTGGCGTTGTTGGCCGGGTTCTCGGCGACGGCAGAGGCGCGGGGCGGCAGGGGCGGCCGGTTCGGGGGAGGAAGCCCGGCAGGTGCCGCCTTCGGGATGCAGGGCTCCGCGCGCGGCACGATGGGGGGCCAGCGCGGGGATATGACTCGCCAGCAAAAAAGGTTAAGGGACGGGAGCGGCAGGGCGGATCAGCAAAGGAGCCGGCTCCGGGTTCGGGATCCCTCCACCCACTCGACCGACTCGACCGAGATGGCCCCGACGCCGTGAGGGGGGGTAGGGTAAGGTAACGAAGGCGCCGGGACATGGGTCCCGGCGCCTTCGTCATGGCGGTGCATCCGCTTCACTCCCCGATGATCTTCACCAGCACCCGTTTGCGGCGGCGGCCGTCGAACTCCCCGTAGAAGATCTGCTCCCACGGCCCGAAGTCGAGCCTGCCGTCGGTCACGGCCACCACCACCTCCCGGCCCATCACCGTGCGCTTCAGGTGGGCGTCGCCGTTGTCCTCGCCCGTGCGGTTGTGCAGGTACCGGCTGAGGGGCTCGTGGGGCGCGAGCCCCTCGAGCCACCGCTCGAAGTCCTGGTGGAGCCCGGGCTCGTCGTCGTTGATGAACACCGAGGCCGTGATGTGCATGGCGTTCACCAGGCACAGCCCGTCCCGGATGCCGCTCTCCTCCAGGCAGGCCTCGACCTGGGGGGTGATGTTGAGGAACGCCCGGCGGGTGGGGGTCTGGAACCAGAGTTCCTTGCGGTAGCTTTTCACCTCGATTCTCCTTCGATCGCGTCTTTCCAGGGGACGGTGCGGCCGGGGAAGCTCTGCGCGCCCGAATCTACTCCGAGGCGCCGAGGCGGTCTATGAACGCCGCGGGTCGCAGCACTGTGATTCCCGGGATCCCGGTAACCGCCAGCAGGTGACGGTCGCCGCTCACGATGAATTCTGCGGTTCCCCCAAGGGCCGCCTCGATGAACTTGAGGTCGTGAGGGTCCGCGCAGACCCTGGGCTCGCCGCAGGCCGGTTCGACGAGGATTGTCTTGGAGGCCAGAAGGCGGAGAACCGGCTCCGGGTTGATCGAGGGGTATCGCGCGGCGATGCGCCGGAGAACCGCCTCGTACTCCGTCAGGATCTCCTCGGACACCGCGATCTCGATTCTCCCATCGCGCCACGCGTCGAGGATCGCCTGGGGCACGCCCCCGAAAAACACGGCCGAGACCACGACGTTTGTGTCGACGACGACCCTCATACCCCCCGCCGCACCTCGTCGACGATCGCCCGCGCAGCCTCCGGCGTCAGCCCGGCTTCCCGTGCCTGGCGCCGCGTCTCGGCGATGATCTCGTCGAACTCGTCGGGATCTGGCGGGGTGATCGTCTTGAGCACCACCGCATCCCCCTTCCCGACAACCACGAATTCCGTGCCGGGCCGGAGGCCCAGGGCCTTTCGGATGGCTTCTGGGATCACCACCTGCCCCTTCGAGGACAGCCGCGTCGTTGCCAAACGACTCATGGAATCCTCCTTGGAGGCGCGCGATGCACGCCTGGTTTGCTTACCAGTAAGAAAGCCTAGCCGCGCCCATGGGCCGGGTCAAGCGCCGCCCTGCCCCGGAGACTCCGACTTTGACGAACCCCGATACCGGGTCCATATTGGAGCCCCTCAAGACTCCCCCGGAACGGAAAGGAGCCCGCCCATGAGCCCGTTGGACCTGTTCTGGATCTTCTTCATGGCCTCGGCCCTCCAACCGCTCTTTCGCCAGCGCATGGTGGAAGCGGCCCGGAAGCGGCTGATCGCCCGGATCGAGAAGGAGCGGGGATCCCGAGTGATCCTGATGGTGCACCGCCAGGAGACCATGAGCGTGCTGGGGTTCCCGGTGTTCCGGTACATCGACATCCACGACTCGGAGGAGGTGATCCGGGCGATCCAGATGACCGACTCCGACGTGCCCATCGACATCGTGCTCCACACCCCGGGTGGGCTGGTGCTGGCCTCGTACCAGATCGCCCGGGCCATCGCCCGCCATCCGGCCAAGACCACGGTGTTCGTTCCCCACTACGCCATGAGCGGCGGAACCCTGATCGCCCTGGCGGCCGACGAGATCGTGATGGGCGAGCACGCCGTGCTGGGTCCGGTGGATCCCCAGCTCGGCCAGCAGCCGGCCGCGAGCATCCTGAAGGTGCTGGAGCAAAAGCCGGCCGAGAAGATCGACGACCAGACCCTGATCCTGGCCGACGTGGCCCAGAAGGCGATCCGGCAGGTGCGCGACAGCGTGCGGGGGCTCCTCGAGGGCAAGTACCCCCAGGACAAGGTGGACGAGCTGGCCGAGATCCTGTCCACCGGTACCTGGACCCACGACCACCCCATCACCTGCGACGAGGCCCGGGACCTGGGGCTGAACGTCACGACCGAGATGCCCAACCCCATCTACGAGCTCATGGGGCTTTTTCCCCAGCCGGTGCGGCGGGTGCCGTCGGTGGAGTACCTGCCGGTGCCCCGGCACCGCGAGGGCCGGAACGGCGGGGACAAGGCCCAGGGCTAGTGTTCCGTTTCGCAAAAACGTACGCGGATTGCGGCGGTTGGGCTGGGGGCTCCGACGAAGCGCGACGGCCGAGCAGCCGGGCCGCCCGGCGCCAGGGGAGCGGCCGCGGCGCGTGCCCTCACGCGCCGCAGCGGACCGCGCCGAGGCGGCCCCTGCGAGGCCGTTCAGCGAAGGAGGGGCCCCCAGCCCAACCCCTTGGGAAAAGAACGAAACGTCGGAAATGTGACGCTGGTCCGTGGGCCGTCAGCCGCGCCGGGCCCGGGGCTTCACGGTGCTCCGGGACGGCGCGGCCGTCCACGGGTCCTCGGGCCAGCGGTGCTTGGGGTAGCGGCCCCGCATCTCCTTCCGCACCTCTGGGTACACGTTTTCCCAGAAGCTCGCCAGGTCCCGGGTCACGTGCAGGGGGCGGCCGTGGGGGCCCAGGAGGTGCAGCACCACGGCCACGCGGCCCCCGGCCACCCTCGGCGCCTCGGCCCAGCCGAACACCTCCTGGATCTTCACCGGCAGGAAGGGATCGGCGCCGTCCGGGTACTCGACCCGGATCCGGCTGCCGCTGGGGACCTGGATCCGGTCGGGCGCGTCCCGGTCGAGCCGTTGCACGGCCTCCCACCCCAGAAACCCCCGAATGGCCGCGGCCCAGTCCGTGCGCCGGAGGTCCGCGAGCGACAGGGCCCCCCAGCCGGCCTGGCGGAGGAGCCGCTCCCAGTCCCCGGCGGCCCAGGCCGGAAACCCCGCCCCGGGCAGGGCCCGGGCCAGGAACCGGCACCGGGCCACCAGCCGGGCGGCCTCGCCGGACAGGCCCAGGAGCCGCTCCGGGTCCTCCCGCACCACCGGCACCAGGAGCTCCAGGGCCTCCGCCGGGTCCGGGGCCGCGGGCCTCTCCCGAAGCACCAGCCCCTGGTGGGCGGTGACCTCGGCCGCGACGACCCGCTGGGAGGCCGGATCGTACCGGGTCTCGGTGCGGGTCCGGGTCCCGGGGTGGTGCCGGAGCCAGGCCGGGTCCACCTCGCTCGCCCATCGGATCGTGGCTTCGGAGCGCTGCCCGCGGCCCCCGGCGTCGAGCCGAACGGCCACGACCCAGTCGGCCCGGCGCACCCCGCTGCGGGGGTCGAGCCGGGCGCCCCGACCCCCGGCCAGCACGAACCGCTCCGCCCCGGGCTTCCGCCGCCGGGCCACCCGGTCCGGGAACGCGGCCCACAGGGCCCGCAGCAGCCCGTCCGGTCCGTTCGGCTCCCCAGCGGGGCCGGGGTTGCCCACGAGGCGGCGGATCTGCCGGGCCGCGCGCCACACCGCCCGGCACGCCCCGGGCTCCAGGCCCAGGGCCCGGAGCCGTTCCGGCCGGAACCCGGCCCGGTGGGCCTCCTCCAGCAGCTCGATCCGCCACAGCACGTCCGAGGGGCCGGTGGGTGCCTCGTGCCCCCTGCCGAACGCCCGGCCGGCCGCCACCACGTCCCTCTCCTCCAGCAGGGCCGCGGCGAGGGCCCCCCGCCAGGGGCAGCCCTGCCGCGCCGCCTCCAGGGCCAGGGCGGCCAGCCGCGGCGGCAGGGGGAGCCTCCGGAGGGCCTCGCCCAGGGAGGTGATCCGGCCGTCGGATCCAACGGCTCCGAGCAGCCTCAACAGCTCCACCGCGGCCTCCAGCCGGGCGGGATCCGGGGCCTCGAACCACCCGAACGCGGCAGGGTCTGGTGCGCCCCACGCGAGCACCTCCAGCACGGCCCGGCCCAGGTCCTCCCGTCGGACCGCGGGCTGGGGCTCGGCCGGCCGGGCCCGGTCGTCGTGGCGGGTCCACAGCCGGAGAGCGAGCCCGGGGCCCAGGCGGCCGGCCCGGCCGGCCCGCTGGGCCGCGTTGGCCCGGCTCACCGGGACGGTCTCGAGCCGGTCGATCCCGGTCGCGGGGTCGTGGCGAAGCTCCCGGGCGCAGCCCGAGTCCACCACGGTACGCACCCCGGGCAGGGTCAGGCTGGTCTCGGCCACGTTGGTGGCCAGGATCACCCGGGGCCGGGCCGCCGGCGCCAGGGCCGCGTCCTGCCGCTCGGCCGGCAGGTCCCCGTGCAGGGGAACCAGGTCGGCCCCGGCGTCTGCGGCCCAGCCTTCCAGGGCCCAGGCGGTGCGCCGGATCTCGGCCGCCCCGGGCAGGAACGCGAGCACGTCGCCCCGGCCCTCCGGCCGGTGGGACCAGACCCGGCGGACCCCCCGGGCGACCCGCAGGGGGAGGGGATCCGGGTCGGGCCGGTCCAGGTACCGGATCTCCACCGGGTGCGGCCGGCCCGGCACCTCCAGGACCGGGGCGCCCAGGAACCGCGCCACGGGCCCGGGGTCCAGGGTGGCCGAGCACACCACCACCTTGAGGTCGGGCCGCAGGGCCTCTCGGACCTCCCGGAGGAACGCCAGGGCCAGGTCCGCCTCGAGGCTGCGCTCGTGGAACTCGTCGAGGACCACCGCGCCCACCCCGGCCAGCTCCGGGTCGGCCTGGAGCCGGGATACGAGCACCCCCTCGGTCACGTACCAGATCCGGGTGGCGGCCGTGCCGCACCGGTCGTGCCGCACCTGGTACCCCACCTCCCGCCCCAGCGCCCACCCGTTCTCCCGGGCCACCCACCGGGCCGCGGCCCGGGCGGCCACCCTCCGGGGCTCCAGCACCACGCAGGCCCCCCCGGCCAGCAGCCCCGCGGCCTCCAGGGCCGGCGGGATCCGGGTGGTCTTGCCCGAGCCCGGCGGAGCCTTCACCACGGCGGCGCCCCGCCGCGAGAGGGCCGCGCACAGCTCGGGCAGGTGGGGGTCGATGGGCAGGGCGATTTTGCCCGGAGCCGGCGCTGGAGTACCCTGGTGCGCGTTCACGTTCCTGTGATCCCGTGGGAGGTGGAGCATGAAGGTCGTCCTAAAGTACGGCACCCAAGGGCTTCCGGTCGAGATCGAGCCCACGCCCGGGTTCCAGGGCGTGATCACCCCTTCCGAGCCCGGCCCGCTGGCCGACCCGGCCGGGGCCGTGGCCCGGAGCCTCGCCCGGCCGATCCGCAGCCGGCCCCTGGCCGAGATCGCCCGCGGTCGGGGCAGCGCCTGCGTGGTGATCAGCGACATCACCCGGCCGGTGCCCAACCCGGTGCTCCTGGGGCCGATCCTGCGCACCCTGGAGGAGGCCGGGGTGCCCCGGGAGCGGACCCTGATCCTGGTGGCCACGGGCATGCACCGGCCCAGCACCCCGGAGGAGCGGGAGCGGCTGGTGGGCCGGGAGGTCCTGGACCGCTACCGGGTTGTGGACCACCGCAGCCGGGCGGCCGAGGACCTGGTGGAGGTGGGGCGGCTCGACGGCGACGTGCCGGTGTGGATCAACCGCCACTACGTGGAGGCCGAGTGCAAGGTGCTCACCGGGTTCATCGAGCCCCACATGTGGGCCGGGTACTCGGGGGGCCGCAAGTCCCTGCTTCCCGGGATCTCGGGCCTGGAGACGCTCCAGCACATGCACGGGCCGGAGATGGTGGCCCATCCGGGCACGGTGTACGGCAAACTCGACGGCAACCCGTTCCACGAGGCCGGCCTTCGGGTGCTCGGGATGGTGGGGGCCGACTTCGTCGTGAACGTGACCCTCGACACGTCCAAGCGGGTCACGGGGGTGTTCTCGGGCGATCCCGTCGAGGCCCACCGGGAGGGATGCTCGTTCCTCGCCCGCCACTGCGTGCGCGAGGTGGACGGGCCGCTCGATTTCATCGTCACCACGAACGCCGGGGCCCCGCTCGACTGCAACCTGTACCAGACCGTGAAGGGGATGACCGGCGCGGCCCCGGTGGTCAAGCCCGGGGGCGACATCCTCATCGCCAGCCGGTGCCCCGAGGGGGCCGGCAGCGCCGAGTACCGGAGGATCCTGGAGATGGTGGACACCCCCCGCGCGTTCCTGGACCGGCTGATGAGGAGGGAGTTCTTCGTGCCCGACCAGTGGTGCGCCCAGGAGACCTACCAGGTGGTGGTGGAGCGCAACGTGTGGATCCACACCGAGGGGCTCGCGCCCGAGGAGCTCGAGCGGTTCCACCTGCGGCCCGTGGCCGACGTGGCCCAGGGGATCCGGGATCTGCTGGCCCGCCACGGCCCCCACGCCCGCTGGGCCGTGGTCCCGGACGGGCCCATGGTGATCCTGCGGCTGGCCGGGAACCGCTGAGGCCGGATAGCGCGGTCAGCCGCCCCCTGTGATCCGCTTCCGGCCGCGGGCCCGGGCCGCGCCGCGGCCCCGGCGGGCCTTGGCGGCGAGCCCGGTCTCCAGGGCCAGGATCTCCCGGAACGGGTGCTGGAGCTGGCGGGTCTGGATGGTGACCACGGTGTCGGTGATGGTGCCGTACCGGGTGGGGTCGCCGCTGGAGGCCACGTGGTGGGAGATCACGTCTTGGAGCTCGGTCTCGGTGCCGAGCCGGATGTGGGCCTCGTCCATGGCCACCATGTCGGCAATGGCGGGCTTGGCCCGGTGCTGGATGAAGTGCTGGGCCCCCAGGGTGGCCGCGCGCAGGGCGTGGCCGCCGTCCCAGCCCAGGGCGGTGAGCCCGATGAACACGCCGGTGAACACGTCGCCCGCCCCCAGGGTGGAGACCAGGTTGGTCACGTAGTCGTCGCCGCACACGATCCGCCGGTCCGCGAACCGGATCTCGATGCCCTCGGGCAGCTCGGCCTTGCGCCAGAACCGCACGGCCCGCTCCCGGGGCAGCCGCTCGGTGTACCGGGCCCCCTGGCTCCCCCCGGTGACCACCACCTTGCCCCCTTCGTAGCTCTCCTCGAACCGGCCCCGGTTCATCCGGTGGGCGATGTGGCTCGCGGTGGCGTCGATCCCCTTCTTGTGGACCAGGTTGTCCACCTCCGCCAGCTCCTCGCGGTTCAGCACCAGGTACTGCACGAACGGCAGCACCGCCGAGTACAGGAAGTCCTTGCGGTACTCGTAGAACCGCTCCTTGTCGGCGGCGTAGAACTTGTCTTCGATCATCCGGTCCACGCACCGCAGCCAGGTGAGGGTGGGGCACAGGTAGGTCCTCACTCCGCTGGCGAACGCGGTCTGGAGCAGCCGGGCCACCAGCCGGACCTCCTCCGGGTTGGTCATGGAGTTGATCACCAGGTGGGTCTCCACGAACGCCGGATCCCGCCGCAGCCGGTACTCGATGTCGAAGTAGGTCTGGTTCAGCCGCTCCCGCGGGATCACCTCCTCGTTGCTCCGGGCGGTGAGGATGATGCGGTCCCGCGCCGCGCCGTCGTCCTCGACCAGGGTGAGCACGTACGAGATCCGGGGCAGCAGCCCGTCCACGTGGAGCTCCTCGGGGGTGCCCGTGGACACGCCCATGCGCTCGTACAGGTCCCGCACCATGGGGTAGCGCGGGTCGTTGGTGTCGAAGAAGAACCGGTGCTCCAGGGCGATGCCCCGGGTCTGGTCCGCGAGCTCCGGGGAGCCGTACAGTGCGTGGAGCTCCTCGAGGATGTTCTTGTTGTTGCCCCCCAGGTGGACCGGCACGGACTCGGGGACCCGCACCACGGCCAGGTCGTCGGCCGACCGGATCCGGTCGGGAAACGCGGCCTTCAGCTCTTCGAGCACGGTGTCGGGGTCTGCGCACAGGGTGTGCTCGAACTGCTGGGCGTGCTTGCCGCCGAACTCTAGGCTGAAGAAGGGCTTCCCGTGGACGTCCTGGAGCGGACGGTTCGCCAGGGGGTTCAGCCACAGCGGCCGTTCGTCGTGGTCGGCCCGGAACTCGAACACGGTGCCGGCCGGAAGCAGGATGCGGGGCCCCACCATCACCGCCCGCCCCTCGGTGGCCCGAACCACCTCGGCCAGGTCCACCCGGAGCATGTAGTCGAACACGGGGATGCCGCCGAGGAGGATGAAACGTTTGCTGGGCTTTTTGGACATGGCGGTTCCTTTCGGGGCTGAGGGGCGGGGTCCACGCGCTCCCGCGCCACCGTGGACCGTAGACCGACGACCGAAGTCACCGTGATAGGGTACCCGGGCGGGCAGGAGAGGAAAAGCCCCCGGGAATTGACCGGCCGGAGGGCGCGGGATAGAGTGAAGAGGCCCGGCTCCCGGTGAGTGCGAGCCGGTGAAGGGTACTTCAATGACTTCGGTCTACGGTCGTCGGTCTTCGGTCTGGGGCCTTCGGCCCGCGTGAGGGCTGGGAGGCTAGTCTCTAGTTTCTAGTTTCTAGTCTCTAGCCCGCAGGGGCCTGACGAGGCTTCCCACCAACGAGAGGAAGGCATGGAACCGCGGGACGAGACCCCCAACGGGTTTCTACGGTTTTTCGGGTTGGAGACCGGCGAGAAGGCCCGGGAGACGCTCCTGTGGGCGCTTCCCTACCTCGCCCTGATGGCCGCCGCCTTGGTCGGGATGTCGCTCCTGGTCCAGTGGCTCTGGCCGGTGGCCGGGTGGGTCCACGCGGTGGCGATCGGGCTGGCCCTGATATACCTGTTCGCGTTCCTCGCCCGCATGCGCCAGATGGCGGCCGAGGTCCGGGCCGGGGACGGGGGGCAGGAGGGGGACGAGGCTCCGGAGTGAGCCCCGGAACGAAAAAAACGGCCGGGCCCGCGGGCCCGGCCGTCTGCTCTGAGCTGGAGGCGCCACCCGGATTCGAACCGGGGATGGAGGTTTTGCAGACCTCTGCCTTACCACTTGGCGATGGCGCCCTGCGAAGGATCGTAAAGGTACCCATGCCCGCGGGCGGTTGTCAACCCTCACGGCCCTGCGGGTCCACGGAGCGCCCCCATGCGCCTGCGCCTCGCCCACCTCGCCGTCACCCGCCACGTGAACGGGCCCGGTGACCGCCTGACCCTGTGGGTGCAGGGGTGCGGCCGGGGGTGCCCGGGCTGCTTCAACCCGGAGCTCCAGGGCCCGGCCGGCGGTCGGCTCCTCGCCCCGGCGGCCATGGCGGACCGGGCCGTGGACCTGCTGCCCTGGGACGGGGTGACCCTGTCGGGGGGGGAGCCGTTCGATCAGGCCGGGGCGCTGGTCGCGTTCCTCGACCGGTTGCGCGCCGCGGTGCCCCACCGGTTCGACGTGGTGGCGTTCACCGGTTACCTGAGCGAGGAGCTCGAAGCCGGGCCCGAGGACCGGAAGGCCCTGCTGGCCTGGGTGGACCTGCTCGTGGACGGCCCGTTCCGGGGCGACCTGCCCCCCCGCCCCCCCCTGCGGGGCTCGGCCAACCAGCGCCTGCTGGCCCTGACCCCCCGGGGAGAGGAGCTGCTGGCCCTCGCCCGGCGTTTGCCCGCGGACGTGCTGGTGAGCCTGGGGCCCTCCGGCGAGGTCGTGGTGAGCGGGTTCCCTCCGCCGGACCTCCTCGACTCCCTCCGCCGTCGCCTCGGACGGCCAGCCTCCGCGGAGTGACTTCGGTCGTTGGTCGCCGGTCGTCGGTCTGGGGCCTTTGGCCTGCGCGCGGCCCCCTTCCCCCGAGTAAACTTTCTTTACATTCCGCCGCCGTGCTTTACAGTGGATCGGTGCGCGGTTCTCGTGAAAATCAAACGAGGTCTTGTGGGGTGGTAGAGGGCGGGCGGGTTTCCCGCCTTTCTTGGTTTTCCGAAGAGCCGGGCACGGTTCGTGCAGAAGGACACGCGTCACCCAGGCCGCGCCGCGGTCGCGCGGGAAAGGAGGAGAGCATGCGAGGCAAACGGTGGATCGGAAAAGCGTTGAGAATGGCGGGGGTGCTGGCGGCGGCGGGAGCCCTTGCCGCCCCGGCGTGGGCGGCCAAGCCGATCAAGCTGGGGGCGCCCCTGTCCACGGCGTACCTGTACGGGTGGGATGCGGAGCGGGGCATCCGGCTGGCCGTCGAGGAGATCAACGCGGCCGGCGGGGTCAAGGTGGGCGGCGAGATGCGGCCGTTCGAGGTGGAGGTGATCGACACCCGCGACCTGGAGCCCGGCGTTCCGGTGGACGACGCGATCAAGGCGGTGGAGAAGCTCATCCTCCAGCACAAGGTGGACTTCCTGGTGGGCGGGCCGGTGCGCTCCGAGGCCGCCCTGGCGGTCCTGGACCTGCTGAGCCGCTACAAAAAGGTGTCCATCGTGTCCACGGGCGTGCTGTCGCCCGCCTACCACAAGACGATCGCCAAGAACTACGACAAGTACAAGTACGCCTTCCGGATCTCGAACGAGATCGTGAACATCATCGTCAACGAGATCATGGCGGTGTTCAAGAAGCTGCGCAGCGACTTCGGTCTCGAGCGGGTCTACATCATGGTCCAGGACGTGGCCCACGCGCGCAAGTCCGGCGAGGTGGTGGAGAAGTTCCTGAAGAAGGCCGGGTTCACGGTGCTGGGCCACGACGTGTACCCCACCGGCAACACCGATTTCGCCCCCGGCCTCCTGAAGGCCCGCAAGGGCGAGGCCCAGATCCTGTTCATCTTCATGGACATGCCCGAGACCGCGATTCTACTCAAGCAGTGGAAGAACTTCCGGATGAAGAGCGTGCCGTTCGGGTTCATGTCCGCGGCCGAGCAGCCGGGGTTCTGGAAGGCCTCGAACGGCAACTGCGAGTACACCATCGTGGACGTGATCAACGGCGGGAACGCCCCGGCCGAGATCACGCCGTGGACCATGAAGTTCGTCAACGCCTACAAGAAGCGCTGGGGCCTGGAGCCCGAGGGGTACGGCACCAGCTCCAGCTACATGGCCGTGTACGCCCTGAAGGACGCCATCGAGCGGGCCGGCACGCTCGATCCGGACGCCGTGGTCAACGCCCTGGAGACCATCGACCTGATGGGCGTGTACGGGCGGATCCGGTTCGACCCCAAGAGCCACCAGGTCATCCCGTCCACCGACCCCAACAAGGGAGCCATCTCGGCGTTCTTCCAGTGGCAGGACGGCAAGCGGGTGGTGTTCTGGCCCGAGGCCGGGGCCATGGGCACGCTCAAGCTGCCCCCCTGGATGAAGGAATAGGGGCGCAGGGGGTGGGGCCCCCGCCCCGCCCCCTGCCGCTCGGCGACGCTCCGAAGGGAACGCCATGGACATCGTGATCTACGGGTTCATCCAGAGTGTGGCGCTGCTGCTCATGGCCTTCGGGTTCAGCCTGGTGTACGGCGTGAGCCGGCTGCCCAACTTCGCCCACGGCGCCCTGTACGTGCTGACCGGGTTCGTGGCCTGGGCGTTCGTGAACCGGGCCGGGTGGCCCTACCCCCTGGCCGTGGTCGGCGCCTTGGCCGTGGCCGGGCTGGCCGGGCTGCTGCTCTACCAGTTCGTGCTCAAGCGGATCCGGGGCATGGAGATGTCGGAGGTGATCGCCTCGTACGCCATCGGGCTGGCCATCCTCGAGGGGCTGCGGTGGTGGGGGTTCCGGGGCGGCACCCACGCCCTGCCCACCGTGTCGGACGGGGTGGTGTTCCTGTTCGACGTGCCCGTGGACCACCAGCGGATCCTGGTGGTCGGCGTGGGGGCGGCGCTGCTGGTGGGGATCTGGGCCTACACCCGGTTCTCCAAGGCGGGCCTGGCCCTGCGGGCCATCGCCCAGGACGAGCGGGCGGCCATGATGCTGGGCATCGACTCCGACCGCACCGGCATGCTGGCCGTGGCCCTGGGGTCGGCCCTGGCCGGCCTGGCCGCGGTGGTGATCTTCCCCCTCGGGAGCATCGTGATCGAAGAGGGGTACAAGGTGCTGATCTACGCCCTGGCGGTGTGCGTGGTGGGGGGGCTGGGCAGCTGGGTCGGCACGGTGCTGGCCTCGTTCCTGCTGGGGTTCGCCCAGTACGTGACCGTGGCCTACGGAAAGCCCCACTACCAGATGGTGGTGATGCTGCTGGCCATCGTGGTGACCCTGGTGGTCCGGCCGTCGGGGCTGTTCGGCCGGCAGAAGTCCTTGGAGGAGCGGGTGTGAACGCGCAACCCCAGCGAAGGAAGGAACGGATCGACCGGGGCATCAAGGCCCGGGCCGAGACCATCTACGCCCTGAGCTCCCTGGAGGAGCTGGCCTACCTGCTGGGCCCGAGGCTCCTGTTCATCGTGGGCTTCCTGGCCCTGCCCCTGATTCTGGCGCCGTGGCCCTACTGGCACCGGGTGGCCCTGTCGGTGTGCGTGCTGGGCCTGGTGTCGGTGTCGTTCGACTTCCTGGCAAACCAGGTGGGCCTGGTCTCCCTGGGCGGGGCGTTCTTCTTCGGGGTGGGCGGGTACACGGCGGCCCTGCTGAACACGGCCTGGGGGCTGCCGCCGGTGCTCGCGATCGGGCTGGCCACCGTGGTGGGCGCCGGCATCTGCGCCGTGCTGATCTCGCCGTGCCTGCCCCTGCGGGGCATCTACTTCGCCATCGTGACCCTGATGTACCCCCTACTGATGACCCGCATCATCGAGGCGGCCGACATCCTGGGCGGCACCGAGGGGTTCCGGGGCATCGCCGGGTTCTCGTCGGTGTGGACCGAGGCCTACGGGCTGATCCTGGGGCTCCTGGTGGGGGTGTTCGGCCTGCGGCGGTACCTGGCCGAGGACGCCGGCCTGGTGATCCGGGCCGTCAAGGAGAACGACCAGTCGGTGCGAGCCTCGGGCATCAGCGTGGCCGGCGTGCGGTTCAAGGCCCTGTACCTGGCCGGGCTGCTCGGCTGCTTCGCCGGCGCCTACTACGTGCACATGTATCGGAGCGTGGGGATCTCGGCGTTCGCCCTGGATCTGTCGATCCTGCCGATCGCGGCCACCGTGATCGGGGGGGGCGGCACCCTGGTGGGGCCGGTGATTGGAAGCCTGATCCTGGTGCCCCTGTCCGAGGTGCTCCGGGACTTCGGGTCGCTGCGGATCGTGGTGTACTCGCTGGTGCTGGCCGGGTTCGTGGTGTTCCGCAGCGAGGGGATCCTGGTGTTCGCCGCGCGCAAGTACCAGCAGTTCGAGAGGTGGGTCGAGGTATGAGCGGAACCGGTCCGATCCTGGAGCTGCGCAACGTGTCCATGCACTTCGGCGGTATCCGGGCGGTGGAGAACGTGAGCTTTCGGGTGGAGCCCGGAGAGGTGGTGGGCATCATCGGCCCCAACGGGTCGGGCAAGACCACCCTGATCAACTGCATCACCGGGTTCCTGAAACCCACCCGGGGCAAGGTGCTGTTCCACGGCCGCGACATCACAGGCATGCCGGCCCACAAGGTGGCCCAGCTCGGCATCACCCGCACGTTCCAGATCATGCGGCCGTACCACTCCCTGCCGGCCTACAAGAACCTGGTGGTGCCTCTGTGCTCGCCCCGGGCCCGCCGCACCGGCGGGTGGCGGGGCGGGGGCCGGCACGGCGACCGCGACACCGTGGCCCTCGACATCCTGGAGGAGCTGGGGTTCGAGCGGGACTCCCGGGTGCCCTTTCAGGCGGCCGGCACCCTGCCCACCGGGTACCTGAAGCGCCTGGAGCTGGGCCGGTGCCTGGCCCTGAGCCCCGAGGTGCTGATCTGCGACGAGGTGTTCTCGGGCCTGTCGGCCAGCGAGATCGCGAGCCTGGTGCCCCTGATCCGCAAGATCAACGAGCAGGGGCTCACGATCCTGATGATCGAGCACCGGCTGCGCGAGCTGTTCCAGGTGGCCCGGAGGGTGGTGGCCCTGTCGTACGGCGAGAAGATCACCGAAGGCCCGCCCGAGGAGGTGACGGCCCACCCCAAGGTGCGCGAGGCCTACCTGGGGTCGGAGGAAGAGGGATGCTAGAGGTCCGGGAACTGCTGGTGTTCTACGAGAACATGCTGGCCCTCAACAACCTCACCCTCCGGTGCGCCCAGGGCCAGGTGGTGGGCGTGTTCGGGGCGAACAGCGCCGGCAAGTCCACCCTGATGTACGCCGTGAGCGGCATCCTCTTGGACATCGCCTACAAAGAGAAGGTGCGCGGGGGCGAGCGGATCACCCAGTTCGGCGAGATCCTCTACGAGGGCGAGCCGGTGGGGCACCTCAAGGCGTTCCAGCGGGCCCGGCGGGGCCTGGTGCTGTGCCCGGAGCGGCGCCGGCTGTTCCCCGAGTGCACCGTGATCGAGAACCTGAAGATCGGGGGGTACCTGGCCACCCGGGCCCAGGTGAAGGAGACCCTGGAGTTCGTGCTGGAGCTGTTCCCCCGGCTCCAGGATCTGCGGCGGCGCCAGGCCGGGTTCCTGAGCGGGGGCGAGCAGCAGATGGTGGCGATCGGCCGGGCGCTCATGGCCCAGCCCAGGCTGCTGCTCCTGGACGAGCCCCTCCTGGGGCTCGCGCCCTCCATCCAGCACGACGTGATGCAGGCGGTGCCCAAGATCCGGTCGGAGCGGGGGGTCACGGTGGTCGTGGCCGAGCAGTACGCACGGCCGGTGCTGCCGTACGTGGACTACGCCTACATCGTGGAGAACGGCTCCACCGTGCTCGAGGGCACCCGGCAGGAGCTGCTGGACAACCCCGACGTGCGCGCCGCCTACCTCGGGGGCATGGGGTAATGTGGCCGAAGGCCCCCAGACCGTGGACCGTGGACCGATGAACGACGAACGCCTGTACACGCTGGAAGGTCTCAGGATTCCCGAGGAGGGGGGCGGGGAGTACACGTACACCCGGTTCTTCCGGATGGCCGAGCGCTACCTGGGCCGGACGGCCCTGGTGTACCTGGGCACCCGGTACACCTACCGGTGGCTGCGCGAGGCCGTGGAGCGGTTCGCCACGGCCCTGGCCCGGCTGGGGGTGGGGCCCCAGGACCGGGTCATGCTGTACCTGGCCAACTGCCCCCAGTGGGTGGTGGCCAACTTCGCGGTCCAGCGGATCGGGGCCGTGGTGGTGCCGGTGTCGCCCATCTACACGGCCCACGAGCTCCAGTACCTGGTGGAGGACGCCGGGGTGGAGACCGTGATCTGCCAGGACACGAACTTCGGTTACGTGCAGGAGGTGCTCGAGCGCACGGGGCTCCAGCGGATCGTGGTGACCAACCTGACCGAGCTGCTCCCCCGGTGGAAGACCGCGGTGGGCCACCTGCTCGACCGCATCCCCCGGGGCCGGGTGGCCTGGGGCGAGGCCGTGCACCGGTTCGGGGAGCTGCTGCGCCGCACGCCCCCCTCGCCGCCCGAGGTGGAGGTGGACCCCTGGCGGGACCTGGCCTACATCATGTACACGGGCGGCACCACCGGGTTCCCCAAGGGCGTGCCGGGCAACCACGCCACCGAGGTGGGCTACATCCGCGACGTGATGGAGGAGGTGCTGGCCCCGGGCATCGAGCAGGGCACGGACCGCATCATCATGGTCAACCCCCTGTACCACATCATGGCCAAGGGGTTCCTGATCGCCACCACCTTGAACTACGGCAACACCGCGGTGCTCATGCCCGTGCCCCACGTGGACGCCGTGCTGCGGGAGATCGAGCGGCACCGGGTGCGGTGGTTCCTGGGGGTGCCGGCCCTGTACCGCATGATCCTGGAGCACGACCGGGTGGACCAGTACCGGCTCGACTCGCTGCGCTACTGCTTCTGCGGGGGTGACGTGCTGCCCCGCGAGGTGTTCAACCGGTGGCGCGAGCGCACCGGCGTGGCCATCCGGCAGGTCTACGGCGCCACCGAGGTGGGCCACGTGGCCTACGGGCGGCTCGACGAGGAGCCCGAGCCCGACGTGATCGGCCGGCCCCTGCGCTCCTACCGGTGCCGGGTGGTGGACCCCGAGACCCTGGAGCCGGTGCCCCGGGGCGAGGTAGGGGAACTCCTGGTGACCTCGGACTTCACGATCAAGAGCTACTGGAACAAGCCGGTGGAGACCGAGAAGGCCTATGTGGAGCTGGACGGCGAGATCTTCTACCGTATGGGCGACTTCGTGAGCGAGTCGGAGCACGGGCACCTGCGGTTCATGGAGCGCACGGCCGACGTGATCAAGTACAAGGGGTACCGGGTGAGCGCCTCCGAGGTGGAGGCCGTGCTCCAGGACCACCCCACGGTGGTGGGGGCCTGCGTGGTGGGGGTGGAGGACCCCAAGGTGGGCGAGCGGATCAAGGCCATCGTGGTCCTGAAGCACGACGCCAAGGGGGTGGCCGGCACCGAGCTGCGCAAGTGGTGCAAGGAGCGGCTCGCGCCCTACAAGGTGCCCCACTACATCGAGTTCCGCGACATGCTGCCCAAGAGCAAGGTGGGCAAGCTCCTGCGGCGCGAGGTGCGCGAGGAGGAGCGGCGCAAGGCCCAGGGGGCGTAGGGGTGGGCCTTCGGCCCGCTGCGCGGCTGGGCAGCTAGGCGGCTGGGCAGTTGGGCGGATAGCTGCGGGCCATTCCGGAACGCCACACCAATTTCTGATCCGAGAGGGTTCTTGATCTCCATGAAACGTTGGGGGGTGGCACTGGCATCGGTTCTTCTGGCGGCCGCCTTGCTCGTCTGGGTCACCCGCACCGCGGACCGGATCCGGGACGAGGCCCTGGAGCGGTTCTTCGAGCAGTACAACCACCAGCAGCTCCTCCTGGCCCGGCAGGCCGGCCGGACCATCGAGGGCATCTTCGCCACCTTCCGCCGCAACCTCTCTCTCGTGGCCAGCCTGTTCGAGCAGGGGCAGGTCACGGCGGACGAGGCCCGCCGGTTCTCCAACAGCCTGCGCCGGATCTACGAGACCCTCTCGGACCTCCCCATCATCGACCTGGTGGTGTTCGACCGCGAGGGCACGGTGGTGGCCATCGTACCCGAGGACGCCTACACCCTGGGCCGCAACTACTCGTGGCGGGGCTACTTCCGCTGGGCCCGGGACCGGGGCCGGCCCGGGCAGGTGTACGTGACCCCCTTCATGACCATGAAGGGCGGCCAGCACCGGGGCGACAAGGCCCTGATCGTGGCCGAGGGCATCTACGGCCCCGGGGGGGAGTTCAAGGGCGTGGTGACCTTCACCGTGAACTTCGACCGGCTGGCCCAGGACCACATCCTGTCGGTGCGGATCGGCAAGGAGGGGTACGCCTGGCTGGTGGACGCGGACGAGCGCAGCGTGCTCGTGGACCCGGCCGGCAAGATCGGGGGCCAGAGCTTCGAGCAGGCGTTCCACGACCGGTGGCCGGTGCTGTATCGCCTGCTGGACCGGGCGGCCCGGGAGCGCCGGCCGGGGGTGGGGTGGTACGAGTTCGAGGACCCCTCCGACCCGGAGAAGACCGTGCGCAAGCTGGTGGGGTACACTCCGGTGCGGGTCCAGCAGCGGGTATGGATCCTGGGGGTGTGCACCCCGGTGCGCGAGGTCGAGGCCGTGATGGGCACCTTCCTGAAGGAGCAGGGCCGGTTCACGGCGGCCGCCATCGGCGCGATCCTCCTGGGAAGCCTGGTGGTGGCCTCGGCCCTGACCGCGTGGAACCGGGCCCTGAGCCGGCGGGTCGAGGCCCGCACCCGCGACCTGAACCGGGCCCGCAGCGAGCTGGAGGCCGCGTTCGACGAGATCGTGGCGGCCAAGCGCATGGCGGCCGCGGGCAACCTGGCCCTGGGCGTGGTCCACGAGATCCGAAACCCCCTGTCCTCGATCCGGATGAACATCCAGATGCTCCGGGAGACCGTGCGCCCCGACGGCGACGCCGAGGAGAACTTCGCGATCATCGAGGAGGAGATCCAGCGCCTGAACGGGCTGCTCCAGGGGATCCTCTCGTTCGCCCGGCCCCAGCACCCCACCGTGGTGCCGGTGGACCTGGGCGGCGTGGTGCGGGGGGTGACCGCCCTGTGCGAGGAGCGGCTCCGCCACGCCGGCATCGACGTGGCCGTGGTCGTGGACGACGGCATGCCGCCCGTGCCGTGCGACCCGGACCAGGTGCGGCAGGTGGTGCTCAACCTGGTGCTGAACGCCACCGAGGCCATGGAGCCGGCCGGGCCGGTGCGGCGGCTCCGGATCGAGGTGGGGCGGGACGGTCCCTGGGCCGTGGTGCGGGTGGCCGACACCGGGCCGGGCATCCCGCCCGAGGTGCTCGAGAACCTGTTCGACCCGTTCGTCACCACCAAGGCGGGCGGCGGCGGGCTGGGCCTGGCCGTGAGCCAGCGGATCGTGCTGCGCCACGGCGGCCGGATCCAGGCGGAGAACGGCCCGAACGGCGGGGCCGTGCTCACCGTGTACCTGCCGGTGGACGGCCCGCCCGCAGGGGAGGAGGCATGAAGACGATCCTCGTGGTCGACGACGACCGCTCGATCCGACGGAGCCTGCTGCTGCACCTGAAGCGCCGGGGGTTCCGGGTGGTCACGGCCGAGACCGCCCGGGAGGGGCTCGAGCACCTGGGCCCCGACGGGCCGGACCTGGTGCTCCTGGACCTGCGGCTTCCTGGCGAGGACGGGTTCTGGTTTCTGGATCAGGTCCGGGACGTGCGGCCCGACACCCCGGTGGTCGTCATCACCGCCTACGACGACATGTCCACCGCGGTGGAGGCCATGCGCCGGGGGGCCTTCGACCACCTGGGCAAGCCCCTGGACCTGGTGCACCTCGACACCGTGATCCGCCGGGCCCTGGACCTGGCCGCCCTGTCCCGCCGGGGCTACGCCTTTGCCGACGCGCCCCCGCCGGTGTACGACCCCCACACCATCGTGGGCCGCAGCCGGGCGATGAAGGAGGTGTACAAGGCCATCGGCGCCGTGGCCGACTCGCCGGCCACCGTGCTGATCCAGGGGGAGAGCGGCACCGGCAAGGAGGTGGTGGCCCGGGCCATCCACTACAACGGCCGGTTCCGCAACGGCCCGTTCGTGGCCGTGTCGTGCTCGGCCCTGGCCCCCACCCTGCTGGAGAGCGAGCTGTTCGGCCACGAGCGCGGCGCGTTCACCGGCGCGGTCCAGGCCAAGCCCGGCAAGTTCGAGCTGGCCGAGGGCGGCACCCTGTTCCTCGACGAGATCTCCGAGGTGCCCCTGGACGTGCAGGTGAAGCTGCTGCGGTTCCTCCAGGAGCGGGAGTTCGAGCGGGTGGGCGGGGTCGAGACCCGCAAGGCCCGGGTGCGGGTGGTGGCGGCCACCAACCGGGACCTGGCCGAGCTGGTGGCCCGGGGGGAGTTCCGCCACGACCTGTACTACCGGCTCCGGGTCGTGACCCTGGAGCTGCCGCCCCTGCGGGAGCGGCCCGAGGACATCCCGCTGCTGGTCTCGTTCTTCCTCGAAAAGATCCGCCACGAGCTCGGCCGCAGCGTGGAGGTGGTGCCCGAGGAGGCGATGGAGATGCTTCGGGCCCACTCCTGGCCCGGCAACGTGCGCGAGCTCGAGAACGCCCTGCGCCGGGCGGCCGTGCTCTCGCCCGGCCGGGTGCTGCTGCCCGAGACCCTGCGGCTGGAGGACGGGGGCCGGCGGGAGCGGCTGCCCCTGTACGTGCGCCCCCTCCGGGAGGTGGAGCGCGAGCACATCGAGAACGTGCTCGCCTACGCCGGCTACGAGAAGAAGCGCGCGGCCGAGATCCTGGGCATCTCCCGCCCCACCCTCGACAAGAAGATCCGCGACTACGGCATCGACCTCCCTACCCGCGGCCCCGGCCGGTGAGGGCCCTTCCTTTGATCCTTGAATGTTTCCTGACCTGAAAACTGTTCGGAAACAATTCTTTTCGGAATAAAAATACCCAGATACGGAAAATGATTTCCCAGGTGGATAGGGATAACGCTGCTGCCCAGAGGTGGATAGGGGCACGCTGCTGTCCAGTAGCGAATCGGAGCGACGTGTGCGAGGAGGTGGGCTCAGGCGAGCCCCCACAACCGAGCGAAAGCAGCAGGGGTAAGCAGGCGGGCAAAGGCCGGCGGGCGTTCCAAGAGTTCTCCATCTCCGGCCACCAGCACGGTACCCGGCTCGACGGCCAGCAGATCCCAGAGATGTTGGTCGCCCGGGTCGGGCGGAGGCTTCGGAGCGGGAGCGGGGGTGCGCAGGCCGCCGTTGGCCGCGATGTCGAGCAGGACGGTGTCCACCTCGTCTCCGGAAAGGCCGTGGAGGCCCTGGATCCGCGGCCGCAGGAGCACCCGGCGGCCCTGGGAAATCAGCGCGCGGCGGCACCCTGGGTGGAGAGGGGGGCGGCCGGTACATCCTCCCGAAGGGGCGGCCGCCTGTTTGCGGTTCCGGGCGCGAGGGCCGGTGGTGCCGCGGCGTTTTTCACCCGGGGCGCGGGGGCGCCGTGAGGGTCTGCCACAGGTGCTCCACGTGCAGCGGGTTGCGCACGCGCGTCCCGCCCACCTCGAACGTCCGGTCTCCGTTGTAGAGGACGAATCCCGGGGAGGTGGGTCCGGCCCCGAGGCCCCGGAACCGCTCGATCCCCTTGAGGAACGCCGGCGAAAACGTCTCCGAGGACTTGATCTCAACCGGGATCAATGTGCCCTCGTGCCGCACCACCAGGTCCACCTCGTTTCCGTGGGAGTCCCGAAAGAAGTACACCTCGGGCCGCACGCCCCGGTTCAGCGCCCCCTTGATCACCTCGGTCACCACGAGGTTTTCGTACAGGTTCCCGCGCAGCGGGTCGCGGAACGCCTGCTGCTCGGAGTGGATCCCCAGCAGGAACGCGCACAGCCCCACGTCGGTGAAATAGAGCTTGGGCGATTTGACCACGCGCTTTCGGATGTTCTGGAAGTAGGGCGGCACCTCGAACACCGCGTAGGAGGCTTGGAGGACGTTCAGCCAGTTGCGGATCGTGGTGGCTGACACGCCGACGTCGTTGGCCAGGGAGGAGTGGTTGACCACCTGGCCCACCCTTCCGGCGAGGAGCACCAGAAACCGCTGGAACAGCGACAGATCCCGAAGGCGCACGAGCGCCCGGACGTCTCGCTCCACATAGGTCTGGAGGTAGCCGTTGAAAAAGCGCCGGGGGGAGAGGTTTTCCTGGTGGAGCCGGGGGAAGCACCCCTTCACGATCAGCTCGAAGGCGTCCCAGGTGGGCTTGTAGTGGCGAAGCTCGCCGACCGAGAAGGGCCACAAGGTGAGCACGGCCGTGCGGCCTGCGAGGGTTTGCGCCACGGCCCGATGAAGCTCGGGTTGGTGGCTTCCGGTGAGGACGAACCGGCCGGGCGTCGGAAGCTCGTCCACCATTCCCTGGAGGTACGAGAGCAGGGCGGGCAGGCGCTGAACCTCGTCGAGGATCGCCCCTTCCCCGACCGAACGCAGAAACCCCCGGGGATCCGCCCCGGCGGCCAGGTGGACGTCCGGGTCCTCCAACGACACATAGGGTTTGTCGGGGAACGCCATGCGCACGAGGGTGGTCTTGCCGGCTTGGCGCGGGCCCAGCACGGTGACCACCGGGTACTCGGCAGCGCTTTCGAGGAGCTCTTCGCAGATCTCGCGGCGGACCATGCGCACAGGGTACCGGCTGCTTGTGCAAACTGCAAGTTAAAGTTTGGATTTGCACGAAAGATAGGCAAGCCTCCTCCCGCGTAGGGGTATCCGTTTCTCCGCAGGAGCGGCCTCCAGGGGGAGGGGAGGGGGCACTCTATATGCTGGACTTTAGAGGCACGGCGGCCGTGATCTCCGCAAGGGAGAGCCGAAACGACCGCGTGCCGACAGTGAAAGTGGGCGTCGTTTACGCTGCTTTTTGTAGATTGGAGTGGATAAGGGGGCGCTCCTCCCGGCCCGCGTGCTGGGCAGGGGGGAGCAGCCCCTTTCAAGGCCGGGCGTTCACCGCCTCCACCACGGCGTTGCCGTCGGGGTAGATGGCGATCCGGTTCAGGCAGGCGGGGTCCTGGGCCAGGACGTGGAACCGGGACAGGGGGATCCCCAGGTACCGGAACAGGATGACCCGGTTCGTGCCGCCGTGGGCCACCACGGCCACGGTCTCGCCGGGGTGGCGGGCCACGATGCGGTCGAACGCGGGCACGGCCCGGGCGGAGAGATCCGAGAGGCTCTCACCCCCGGGGATCCGGAACGTCTCCAGGTCGGCCCACCACTTGCGGAGCCGTTCGCCGTCCTCGACCAGGAGCTCCCGCACCGGCCGGCCGTCCCAGCGCCCCATGTGGAGCTCCCGCAGGGCCGGATCGGCGGTCACGGACAGCCCGTCGTGCCTCCGCGCCAGGATCTCGGCGGTCTCCCGGGCCCGGCACAGGTCCGAACAGTACACGGCGGCCAGGGGCTCGCCGGCCAGGCCCCGGGCCAGGGCCTCGGCCTCGGCCCGGCCCTGGGCCGTCAGCGGCACGTCCACGTGGCCGTGGAGCACGCCGTCGCCCCCCACCGAGCCGTGACGGATCAGGAGGATCCGGGTGGGCACGTCACGCGAAGGCATGGAGGAACACCAGGAACACGACCTCGGAGGTCTCCACGCAGAACCCGAGCACGTCGCCGGTGACGCCGCCCAGGCGGCGGCGGAAGTACCGGCGGAGCACCTCGGACCACGCCCAGACGGCGGCCAGGGCCGCCGCACCGGGCCACCCCAGGAACACCACGGCCGCGCCCGCGGCCCACAGGGTGGCTTGGACCACCTCGTTGCCGGAGAGGTGGGCGCTGTAGGGCGCGCCCAGGCCGCCCTCGGGCCGGGCGTAGGGGCTTCGGTGGGCCAGCCACACGGCCGCGGCCCGGCCCGCGGCCGGCGTGACCAGCAGCCCGGCCACGCGCGCCCCTTCGGGCAGGAGGCCGTAGCCTGCCGCCTTGGCCCCGATCACGAGGGTCAGGGCGGCGGCTCCCACCGCGCCGGTGCGGCTGTCCTTCATGATCCGCAGGGCCCGTTCCGGGGTCCACCCCCCGGCCAGCCCGTCGGCGGTGTCGGCCAGGCCGTCCAGGTGGAAGCAGCCGGTGGCCCCGGCCAGCAGGGCCACCGCGAGGGCCCCCTCCAGCAGGCCCGGCAGGGCCCGGCCCAGCACGGCGTGGAACCCCACGAGCCCCGCGCCCAGGGCGAGCCCCACCAGGGGGAACGCGGCCATTGCCCGGCCCAGCTCCCGGTCCTCGAACCGTTCGGCCGGGAACAGGGGGATCACGGTGAGGAACTGCCAGGCCACGGCGAACCGGCTCCTGGTCACGGCGAGTCCTCACGGTTCGACACCCCGGCCTCGCTGAACGTGGCCATCTCCGACAGGATCCGGGCCGCGGCCTCGATCACCGGCATGGCCAGGGCCGCGCCGGTACCCTCGCCCAACCGCAGCTCCAGCACCAGGAGGGGCTCCTGCCCCAGGTGCTCCACCATGCGGATGTGGGCCCGCTCCTGGCTGAGGTGCGAGAGGAACAGGTACTCGGCGGCCCGGGGCGCGAGGCGGCAGGCCACCAGGGCCGCGGCCGTGGAGATGAACCCGTCCACCACCACGGGCAGGCCCAGGGCCGCGGCGCCCAGGCACACGCCGGCCATGCCCGCGATCTCGAACCCGCCGACCTTGTGCAGCACGTCCAGGGGGTCGGACGGATCGGGCCGGTTCACCTCCAGCGCCCGGCCCACCACCTCGGCCTTGCGGCGCAGCCCCTCGTCGTCCACGCCGGTGCCCCGGCCCACCACCTCGGCCGGGGGCAGGCCCGTGAACGCGGCCAGGATGGCCGAGGCTGGGGTGGTGTTGCCGATGCCCATCTCGCCGATCCCCACCAGGTCCACCCGGTCCCGGGCGGCCTGCCGGGCCAGATCCACCCCGACGCCCAGGGCCTGGAGGGCCTGGGCCCGGGTCATGGCCGGACCCCGGGCCAGGTTTCGGGTGCCCCGGGCCACCTTGGCGTGCACCAGCCCCTGCACCCCGTGGAAGTCGTGGTCCACCCCCACGTCCACCACCACGATCTCCGCGCCCGCGTGCCGGGCCAGCACGTTGATGGCGGCCCCGCCCCGCAGGAAGTTGAGCACCATCTGGGCGGTGACCTCCCGGGGATAGGCGCTCACCCCCTCCTCGGTCACCCCGTGGTCGGCCGCCAGGGTGTAGACCCGCTTCCTCCCGATGCGCGGACGGGTGGTGCGCTGGATGGCGGCCAGCCGCTTGGCCACCTCCTCCAGCCGGCCCAGGCTTCCGGGGGGCTTGGTGAGGTCGTCGAGCCGGGCCTGGGCGGCCTCCAGATCGGTCGGAGCAAGGGGCCGGATGCCGGCCGCGAGGTTGTGGAGCTCCCGTTCGGTCATGTCTGCGCCTGCTCCCTGTTGCCTACTTCAGCCGCACCGGCAGGCCCGAGACGACCAGGTAAGCCTCGTGGGCCCGGGCGGCGCAGTCCTGGTTGATGCGGCCGGCCAGGTCCCGGAACCGGCGGGCCAGGGGGTTGGCCGGCACGATGCCGGCCCCCACCTCGTTGGTGACCAGGCACACCCGGCCGGAGAACCCGTCCAGGGCCCGGTAGAACGACTCCCGGGCCCGGCGCAGGCCCCCCTCGTCGTCGCCGTGGAGGCCGAGCAGGTTCGAGGTCCACAGGGTCAGGCAGTCCACCAGGGCTCCCCCGTAGGCCTCGGCCTCGGCCAGGGCCCGGGCGAGGTCCAGGGGCTCCTCCAGGGTGGTCCACCGGGGGCCCCGGTCCTCGCGGTGGCGCCGCACCCGATCCGCCATCTCGTCGTCCAGCACCTCGGCCGTGGCGACGTAGAGGAGCGGCCCCTCCCAGGCCTCCACCAGGCGTTGGGCGAACCGGCTCTTGCCGCTGCGGGCCCCTCCGGTCACGAACACGATGCGGGCCATGGCACTCCTGGGGCGGGTGGGCGAGATCTGCTCTCCAGCAGGCCGAAGGCCCCTGACCGACGACCGTGGACCGACGACCGCAGACCGAAGTTCCTGGGACGCGCATTGTGGGCGGAACGGCGAGGGTGCGTCAACGTGCGCCGCGGAAGCGGCCGTTGCGACGGGCCGGCCGGGTGCGATACCGTCTCAGGTCGGCCCGGCCCGAGGGGCCCGGGCGAGAACCGCCACGCCAGTGCCTCCACGGAGCCCCCCATGCCCAGTTCGCTCTCCCCGGACGAAGCCCTCGCCCGGATCGACGGCCTGGAGAGGTTCGGCATCGACCTCGGCCTCGACCGCATCTCCGAGTGCCTGGCCCGCCTGGGCCATCCCCAGAAGCGGTTCCCTTCGGTCCACATCGCGGGCACCAACGGCAAGGGGTCCACGGCCGCGTTCGCCGAGTCGGTGCTGCGCCGGGCGGGGTACCGGGTGGGGCTGTACACCTCGCCGCCGCTGGAACGGTTCGGGGAGCGGATTCGGGTCGACGGCCGGGATCTGGCTGCCGGGGCCGTGCCGGACCTGCTGGCCCGGGTGGAGGCCACCGGGGTCGCTCTCACCCAGTTCGAGGTGATCACGGCCATGGCCCTGCTGCACTTTGCCGACCGGGAAGTGGACGTGGCCGTGGTGGAGGTGGGGCTGGGGGGGCGGCTGGACGCCACGAACACGGTGGAGCCGGCCGTGAGCGCCGTGACCAACGTGGGGCTGGAGCACGCGGAGCACCTGGGGCCCACCGTGGCTCAGATCGCCCGGGAGAAGGCGGCCATCGCCCGGCCCGGGGTCCCCCTGGTCACCGCGGCCGAGGGCGAGGCACTCCGGGCGGTGGAGGCCGAGGCCCGGGCCCGGGGAGCCCCGGTGGTGGTCGTGGGCCGGGACGTGGCGGTGCGGCCCGGTCCGGACGGATACCGGTACGAGGGACGGGTCTGGTGCCTGGACGACCTGCGTCCCTCCCTGAAGGGCCCCCACCAGGCCCGGAACCTGGCCGTGGCCCTGGCGGCCGTGGAGAGCCTGGCCGAGCGGGGGTGGCGGATTCCGGCCGCGGCCGTGGGGGAAGGCGTGGCCGCGGCCCGGTGGCCGGGCCGGTTCGAGGTGTTGGGGACCGGCCCCCGGGTGGTGCTGGACGGCGCCCACAACCCCCATGCCAGCCGTTGCCTGGCCGAGGCCCTGGCGGCCGAGGCCAAGGATCGGCTGCTCCTCGTCCTGGGCATCCTGGGCGACAAGGACGCCCAGCGGATCGCCGGTGACCTGGTGCCCCTGGCCGACGCGGTGTGGGTGACCCGCTCGGCCTCCTCCCGCGCCGTGCCCCCGGAGCGGCTCCTGGCGGCGGCCCAGGAGGCCGCCGGGGTGCGGGCCGAGGCCGCCCCCACGGTGGCCGAGGCCCTGGACCGGGCGCTGGCCCAGGCCGGCCCGGGGGACCTGGTGTGCGTGACCGGGTCCCTGACCGTGGTGGGCGAGGCCCGCCGCCGCCTGAGGGAGCTGGGGTGGGTGCCCTGAGACGGGCCGCCTGGGTTCTCGCGCTCGTCCTGGTGGCCGCGGGGGTGGCCCGGGCCCAGAGCCTCCGGATGATTCGCGGGCAGGGGGACGAGCCGGTGGAGATCCGGGCCGACCGGATCGAGGCCCGGCTGGACGAGGCCCGGCGGGAGGTGGTGGCCGTGGGCCGGGTCCTGGTGACCTGGGGGGGATACCGGCTCCAGGCCCGGCGGGTCCGGTACTTGCCGGCGGAGGACCGGGCCGAGGCCGAGGGCGGGGTGGTGTTCACCGACCCGGACGGCAACCGGCTGGAGTGCGAGGGGCTCGAGATCCACCTCGACACCCAGAAGGGGGTGGTGCGCTCGGGCCGGCTGTGGATCGCCCGCGAGGGGTACCTGGTGTGGGGCAAGCGGTTCGAGCGCCTGGGCGAGCGCTCGTACCGGGTGGAGGACGGTGGGTTCACGGCCTGCGACGGCACCTGGCCCAGCTGGAGGGTGGAGGCCGACCGGGTGGAGGTGGAGCTCGAGGGGTTCGTGCGGGCCCGCGGGGCCTCGTTCTGGATGGAGGGGGTGCCGCTGGCCTACAGCCCGGTGCTGGTGTTCCCGGTGGTCCGGGAGCGGCGCTCCGGGTTCCTGCTGCCCCGGGTGGGCTGGACCGACACCCAGGGCCTCCGCTGGCTCCAGCGCTACTACTGGGCCCCCTCCGACTCCTGGGACCTCACGCCGCGGGCGGAGTACCGCAGCCGCCGGGGTTGGACCGAGGGGATCGAGTTCCGGTACGCTCCGGCCGAGGGCCACCGGGGACGGGTCGATCTGGAGCACCTGTACGACCGGCAGGATCGGGGTCACCGTTACGCCGTGGAGCTGGATCACGAGAGCCGGTTCCCGGGCCGCAACCGTCTCCGGCTCCAGGGGGCGTACCAGGGCGACACCCGGTACCAGGAGGAGTTGGCCGACACCCTGGACGACCGGGAGGCCCGGCGCCTGCGGTCGTTCGGGCTGTGGTCCTGGGACGGCGCGGCCGGCACGGCCTACGGGCTGGCCGAGTTCTTCCAAGCCCTCGACACCTCCCAGGCTGCGGTGCTCCAGACCCTGCCCCGGCTGGGGTTCCTGGGGCGCGAGGTGCGGATCGCGGGGCCGTTGGTGGGCGCCCTGTCGGCCGAGGCGACGCGGTTCTGGCGGGCCCGGGGGCCGCGGGGGGAGCGGGTGTCCCTGGAGCCGGCCGTGGGGCTCGAGGGCCGGGTCGGCGGGGTGGGAACCTTTGCCCGGGCCGGGGTCCGGGAGAACCTCTACCGCCTCGACGGCCGCACCCGAGGCCGCGGCGCGCCCCGGGCCGGGGTGGGCGCGAACGCGTTCCTGTGGCGGCGGTACGGCACGTGGCTCCACACCCTGGAGCCGTTCGCGGGCCTGGAGGCCGAGGGCCGGGGCCACGGCGAGGTGCCGGCCGCGTTCGATGGGACCGACCGGTTCGACCCGGGGCTCCGGGCCGTGGGCGGTGTCTCCACCCGCTGGATCCCGGGCGGCACGGCCGACGAGGTGCTGGGCGCGGACCTGAGGGTGACCCGGGACCTGACCGACGGCCGGTGGGGCGTCGGCTGGGTCGAGGCGTTCTGGGCCCCGGCGGTCGGCCGCCGGCTCTGGGCCGAGGGGGAGTACGAGCCCGAGACCGGGAGCTGGGCCTCCTGGGCCGTCGGAGGGCGGTGGGCAAGGGGGTCCCGCACCCGCCTGGCCGCCGAGGTCCGGCACCGACGGGACGAGACCACGTATCTCGACGCCGGCCTCTCCGTGGCCTTGGGCCGGTACGGCCGGATCGGGTATCGCAGCCGGGCCGACCTGGACGCGGGCCGCTTGCTGGAGGACGCCTACTCCGTGGGCGTGGCCCACCCCTGCTGGGAGCTCGACCTCACCTACAGCCGGACCTGGATCCCCGACGAAGGGCGGCTCGACCGGAAGGTGTTCGTCATGGTGAACCTCAAGGGGCTCGGAACCCTGGGAACCTGGAAGGGGATCCTGCCGTGAGGGCGGTGGTCGGGGCCGCGTGGTGTCTGATTCTGGTCGCGGTGTGCGCGGCCGCGGCCGGCCCGGACCCGGGGACGGCCCTGTACGAGGCCGCCCGGGCCCGGTACCGGCAGCTCGAAGCGGACGGCGCCCCCGCTCGGGAGGTGAGCGCCTGGCGGGAGGTGGCCGACCGGTTCCTTCGGGTGGCGGACGAGGCGCCTCGGTCGGCCAAGGCGGACGACGCCCTGTACATGGTGGGCATCTGCCGGGAGCGGGCCGCGGCCCTGTCGTCCGGGGTGGGGGACCGGCGCGCCGCGGTGGACGCCTACGACCGGCTGGCCCGGTCGTACCCGGGGTCGCGTCTGGCCGACGACGCCCTGTTCCGGGCCGGTCGGATCCGCGAGGGCGCGGGGGACCTGGAAGCGGCAAGGGCCTTCTATCAAAGGGTGCTGCGGGAGATCCCACGGGGGGACATGGCGCCGGTGGCCAGGGCCCGGCTCCGGGATCTGGGCCGGCCCAGCCGGGTGAAGGGGGTGCGGCGGTGGTCCGGGCCCCGGTACACCCGGGTGGTGGTGGACCTGGGCCGCACCGTGGCCTACCAGGTGGGGGCCCTGCCCCCGGCGCCGGAGGCGGGCCGGCCGGCCCGGGTGTACGTGGACCTGCGGCCCGCCCGCCTGGGGGCCGGGTGCGCCACGAGCACCGCCGTGGCCGACGGCCTGGTGCGCCGGGTTCGGGTGGCCCAGCACGACCGGGACACGGTCCGGGTGGTCCTGGACCTGGAGGAGGAGGCCGACCACCGGGTGTTTCCCCTGGAAGGGCCGGCCCGGCTGGTGATCGACGTGTTCGGGGGGCGCGGCCCCGGCGAAGACGTGGTCACCCGGATCCTCCGCGGACAGGAGGGAGGGGCGCGGCCGATCCGGGTGGTCATCGACCCCGGCCACGGCGGCCGCGACCCGGGAGCGCTGGGGCCGGGCGGCCTGCGGGAGAAGGACGTCACCCTGGCCATCGCCCGGGAGCTGGCGCGGCTGCTGGGCGAGAGGCCGGGCTGGGAGGTGCGGCTCACCCGGGACCGGGACGAGTACCTCTCGCTGGAGGAGCGCACCGCCCGGGCCAACGCCTTCGGCGCGGACCTGTTCGTGTCGATCCACGCCAACGCCAGCCGGTCCCGCCGGGCCCGGGGGATCGAGACCTACTACCTGAGCCCGGCCTCGGACCGGTCGGCCCGGCGGTTGGCCGCGCTGGAGAACCAGGGGAGGGAGGAGGACCTGGCCGAGATGGAGCACATCCTGGCCGACGTGGTGCTCTCGGCAAAGGTGGAGGACTCCCGCCGGCTGGCCGAGGCGGTACAGCAGGCCCTGGTGGACGAGCTGGCGCGCCGCGGAGGCCCGGTGCGGGACCTGGGGGTCAAGCAGGGGCCGTTCTACGTGCTGACCGGGGCGGTGATGCCGGCCGTGCTCGTGGAGACCTCGTTCATCACCCACCCCGAGGAGGCCCGGCGGCTGGCCGACCCGGGGTTCCGGCGCCAGGTGGCCGAGGCCCTGGCCCGGGGGGTGGAGCGGTTCGCCAAGGGGCGGGGGGGATGAACGCGCCCCGGCTGTCGCCCGAGGACCTGGCGCACCCCGACCGGCGGGGACCCGCCGTGGCGGAGTGGGCCGCCCGGGCCCGCGAGGCGTTCCGGCGGGCCCACGCCGCCGGCATCGGCGGTCGGGAGGGCGTGGCCCTGTGGACGGGGTGGATCGACCACCTGGTGGGGGCCCTGTTCGAGGCCGTCCGGGGAGACCGCGCCGGCCTGTGCCTGGTGGCCCTGGGGGGCTACGGCCGGGCCGAGCTGTCCCCCGGGTCGGACCTGGACCTCCTTCTCCTGCACCGGGGTGACCCGGGTCTGGCCGAGGTGGCCGAGGCCCTGTGCTACCCCCTGTGGGATGCGGGGTTCGACGTGCAGGCGGTGACCCGGACCCTGGACGAGAACCTGCGGGCGGCCCGGGCGGACCTCAGGAGCCGCACGAGCCTGCTCGAGGCCCGCCGGCTCAACGGTTGCCCCGGGCTCTGGGCCGAGTTCGAGGAGCGGGTGATCGCCGGTGAGATCCTGGGGCACGACCGGGACTGGTTCGTGGAGGCCAAGGTCCGGGAGATGGAGGCCCGCCACGGCCGATACGGCGACACCGTGTACCTGCTGGAGCCCCAGGTCAAGGAGGGGCCGGGCGGCCTGCGGGACATCCACACAGCCCTGTGGGTGCTCAAGGTGGCCGCCGGCACCCGGGACCCGGGGGAGGCCTGCCGCCGCACGGGGGTCCCCTCGGCCGAGCGCGAGGGGCTGGAGGACTGCCTGGACTTCCTCCTGCGGGTCCGCAACCAGCTCCACCTGGCGAGCGGCCGGCGGGACGACCGGCTCAGCTTCGAGCAGCAGGACGAGGCCGCGGCCGCCCTGGGGTTTGGGGACGAGGGCGGCATCTCCGGCGTGGAGCGGTTCCTCCAGGCCTACCACGCCACGGCCAACCGGGTGAGCCACCTGGCCCGCACGGTGATCCGCCGGGTCCGGGTCCGGGCCGAGGCCGGCGCCCGGGAGCCGTGGAAGGAGCCCGGGGTCTGGCTCCAGGACGGCGAGGTGTGGCTCGACCGGGAGGAGGCCCGGCGCCGGCCCCTGGCCCTGCTGGCCGCGTTCGAGGCCGCCCAGGAGACCGATCGGGAGCTGTCGCCCACGGCCCTGGAGGTGGTGCGGGAGAACCTGGACCGGGTGGACGACCGGTTCCGCCGGGACCCGGGCGCGGTGGAGCGGTTCCTGCGGATCCTGCGGTTCCCCAGGCGGGTGGCCACCACCCTGATGGCCATGCACGAGGTGGGGTTCCTGGACCGGTTCATCCCCGAGTTCGCCCGGATCCACGGCCGGGCCCAGCGGGACCTGTACCACGTGTACCCCGTGGACGTGCACAGCCTGTTCGCGGTGCGGGAGTTGCGCCGGCTGGCCCGGGGCGAATACGCTACGGAGTTCCCCCTGCTCACCGAGCTGGTGTCCGGGGTGCGGCATCCGGAGGTGCTGTACCTGGCCGCCCTGCTCCACGACGTGGGTAAGGGCGGGGGCGGGGGGCACGCCGCCCGGGGGGCCGAGGCCGCGGTGGCGGTGGCCGACCGGATGGGGTTCGACCCGGAGCAGCGGGAGTACCTGGTGTTCCTGGTGCGCGAGCACCTGGCCATGGCCCGAACGGCCCAGAGCCGGGACCTGGACGACCCGGACGTGGTGGCCGAGTTCTGCCGGCGGGTGGGGGACCAGGAGTCCCTGGACCTGCTCTACCTGCTCACCGTGGCCGACATCCGGGCCGTGGGTCCCGGCGCCTGGACCCCCTGGAAGGGGTTTCTACTCCAGACCCTGTACCAGCGGGCCCGGGAGGTCCTGGCCAGGGGGGGCGACGCCGGGCCTCGGCGGGACGACCCCCGCCGGGCCGAGGCCGTGGCCGACCGGGTTCGGGCCGAGGCGGCCGGCCGGGTTCCCCCGGGCGAGGTGGAGGCGTTCCTGGCCGGCGTGGAGACCGTGCGCTACCTCCTGGCCAACCCCGTGGAGGCCCTGCTGCGGCACCTGGAGGCGTTCGCCGCCCGGGGGCCGCGGCCGGTGGTGCGGTTCCGCGAGGTGCCCGACGAGGGGTTCGCCGAGGTGCTCCTGGTCACCCGGGACCGGCCCGGCCTGTTCGCCCAGGTGGCCGGGGTCCTGGCCTCCCAGCGGTTCAATATCCTCTCGGCCGTGCTGAATAGCCGCACCGACGGATGGATCCTGGACGTGTTCCACCTGACCCCGGCGCGGCCGGAGCCGGGCCGGTGGGAGGCGTGCCGGCGGGCGCTCGAGGCCGTGCTCGAGGGCACCCAGAACTTCGCCCCGGTGGCCGAGCGCCTGCACCGCCGCAGCGGCCTGCGCCGGCCCCTGCCCACGGTGCCCCCGGAGGTGGCCGTGGAGAACGGGGCGTCCCGGCGGTACACCGTGGTGGAGATCCGGGCGGCCGACCGCCTGGGGCTCCTGTACGACGTGGCCCGAACCCTGGCCGAGGAGGGATGCACCATCCGCATCGCCAAGATCACCACCAGCCTGAACCGGGCGGTGGACGCTTTCTACGTGGAGGACGCGGAGGCCGGGGGCAAGATCACGGAGCCCGAGCGGGTGGAGAGGCTGCGCCGGGCCCTCGTGCGGGCGGCCCAGGGGGATCCGGCATGACCCGTCGGTGGATCGGCGCCCTCCTGGCAGCGGCCCTGGTGCTGGCCGGCACGACGTGGGCCGGGGTGCGGGTGGATCCGTCGCGGCCCCGGCCGGGGGACCTGTTTCGGATCTTCTGGCGGCCCGACGCGGCCGGGGGGCCGTGGCGGGTCCGGTTCGACGGTCGGGAGTTCCCCCTGTGGCCCGGCCCCGACGGGGGGTGGGAGGGGCTGGCCGCGGTGGATGCGACGGCCGAGCCGGGCCCCCGAAGCCTGGAGATCGTGGGCCGCACCGGCCCGGCGGCCCGGCAGCGGATCGAGGTGGCTCCCCGGTCGTTCGGGGAACAGCGGCTTCGGGTGGACCCCCGCCTCGTGAACCCCAATCCCGAGGACGCGGCGCGCGCGGCCCGGGAGGCCAAGCGCATCCGGGAGGTGCTGGCCCGGATCAGCCGGCCCCGGCTGTGGAACCCGCCGTTCTTCCTGCCGGCCCGGGGACCGGTGTCGAGCCCGTTCGGGGTGCGGCGTGTGTACAACGGCGAGCCCCGAGGGTACCATTCCGGCCTCGACATCGCCGCGCCCCGGGGCACCCCGGTGCGGGCCGCCGCGGCAGGGGTGGTGGCCCTGGCCGACGAGCTGTTCTACACCGGCCGGACCGTGTTCCTGGACCACGGCCTGGGGCTGTTCACGGCCTACTTCCACATGGACGAGATCCGGGTGCGGCCGGGGCAGCCCGTGGAGGCCGGAGACGTGCTCGGCGTGGTGGGGTCCACGGGCCGGTCCACCGGACCCCACCTCCATTGGGGCGCGTACCTCGAGGGGATCAAGGCCGACCCCTTGACGCTTCCCGGTCTGGCCGCCCGGCCCGGAAGGCGTGCCGGCGCCGGCGTCGCCCGGGGGGCGGGAGCCAAGGAACCCTGACGACCTTTCCGGAGTTTTTCCGTGGGCGAGACGAACGAGCGGTTCGAAGATCTGCTGAAACGCCTCGAGCAGAGGGTCGAGGCCCTGGAGTCGGGTGACCTGGATCTGGAGGCCGCCCTCGAGGCCTATGAGGAGGGGGTCAGGCTGGCCCGGGAGTGCCACCGGCGCTTGGACGAGGCCGAGCGCCGCATCGAGATCTTGCGGCGGGGCGAGGACGGGGAGCCGGTGCTGGAGCCCCTGGAGCCGGGTCGCCTGGAGACCGAAGAGGGCTGAGCCGGCAGGGCTGGGACCGCCGCCGCTGCAGAGCCGCCGAGGAGCGTGATCGTGGACGTGAAGGCGTACCTGGAGACCTGCCGGACCCGGGTGGACGGATGGCTCGACCGGTGGATGCCGCCGGTCGACCGGTTTCCCCAGCTCCTGTTCGAGGCCATGCGTTACAGCCTGTTCGCGGGGGGCAAGCGGATGCGGCCGGCCCTGACCCTGGCGGCCTGCGAGACTCTGGGCGGCGAGCCCGAGGCGGCCGTGCCGTTCGCGGCGGCGTTGGAGATGGTCCACACCTACAGCCTGATCCACGACGACCTGCCCGCCATGGACGATGACGACCTGCGGCGGGGCCGGCCCACCAACCACAAGGTGTTCGGTGAGGGCATGGCCGTGCTGGCCGGCGACGGGCTGCTCACCGACGCGTTCTCCGCCCTGACCGATCCGGAGGTGCTTCGGGTCCACCCGGCCGAACGGGTGGTGCGGGCCGTGGCCGAGCTGGCCCGGGCGGCCGGCACCGCGGGCATGGTGGGCGGTCAGGCCCTGGACCTGGTGAGCGAGGGCCGGGTCCCGGACCTGCCGACCCTGGAGTTTCTGCACACCCACAAGACCGGCGCCCTCATCCGGGCCGCCGTGGTGCTGGGGGCGTTGGCGGCCGGCGCGGGCGAGGAGGACCTGGGTCGGCTCGGCCGGTTCGCCGAGCGGGTGGGGCTGGCGTTTCAGATCGCCGACGACATCCTCGACGTGGAGGGCGACCCGGAGGCGCTGGGCAAGCCCGTGGGCAGCGACGAGGGCCGTGCCAAGGCCACCTACCCAGCGCTGCTGGGGCTTTCGGAGTCGCGGCGGCTGATGCAGGCGATCGTGGCCGAGGCCATGGACCTGCTGACCCCCTACGGCGGGCGGGCCGCGGCGCTCCGGGCCCTGGCCCGGTTCGTGGTGGAGCGCCGTCATTGAACGACCCGGGAGACCGAATGAGACCGCGAGAACCCGTTCTTCCCCGCATCCAGGGGCCGGCAGACCTGAAGAACCTCGACCGGGCCCAGCTCGAGCAGCTGGCGGGCGAGATCCGGGCGTTCATCCTGGAGAAGCTGTCCCCCGTGGGCGGCCACCTGGCATCCAGCCTGGGGGTGGTGGAGCTCACCGTGGCCCTGCACCGGGTGTTCGACTCGCCCGAGGACCGGATCATCTGGGACGTGGGCCATCAGTGCTACGCCCACAAGATTCTCACCGGCCGGCGCGATCGGTTCGGCACCATCCGCCAGGCGGGCGGGCTCTCGGGGTTCCCCAAGCGCAGCGAGAGCCCCCACGACGCGTTCGGCACCGGCCACTCGTCCACCTCGATCTCCGCGGCCCTGGGAATGGCCGTGGCCCGGGACCTGGCCGGCGAGGCCCGCAAGGTGGTGGCCGTGATCGGCGACGGCTCCATGACCGCGGGGCTGGCCTTCGAGGGGCTCAACCACGCCGGCCACCTGGACCGGGACCTGGTGGTGGTGCTCAACGACAACGAGATGAGCATCTCCCCCAACGTGGGGGCCCTGTCGTCGTACCTCTCGAGGATCCTCACCGGCGACCTGTACTCCCGGTTCCGCAAGGACGTGGAGGAGTTCCTGAAGGCCATCCCCAGCCTGGGCGGGGCCATGGCCCGGCTGGCCAAGCGGGTCGAGGAGCACGTAAAGGGGTTCTTCTCGCCGGGCATGCTGTTCGAGGAGCTGGGGTTCACCTACGTGGGGCCGATCGACGGCCACAACGTGGGCCACCTGGTCGCCGCGTTCGAGAACGTGAAGAAGTTTCGCAAGCCGGTGCTGGTGCACGTGGTGACCCAGAAGGGGAGGGGCTTTCCCCCGGCCGAGAAGGCCCCGACCCGGTTCCACGGGGTGGGCCCGTTCGACCCGTGCAACGGCCGGAGTCGGCCCGGCTCGGGGGCCGCCCCGAGCTACACCGCGGTGTTCCGCGACACCCTGATCGAGCTGGCCGAGAAGGACCCCCGGATCGTGGCCATCACGGCGGCCATGCCCGAGGGGACCGGGCTCGACGGGTTTCGGGAGCGGTTTCCCGACCGGTTCTTCGACGTGGGCATCGCCGAGCAGCACGCCGTGACCTTTGCCGCCGGTCTGGCGGCCGAGGGGTGGAAGCCGGTGGTGGCCGTCTACTCCACCTTCCTCCAGCGGGCCTACGACCAGATCGTGCACGACGTGGCGCTCCAGGGCCTGCCGGTGGTGTTCGCCCTGGACCGGGCCGGCCTGGTGGGGGCGGACGGACCCACCCACCACGGCGCGTTCGACCTCTCCTACCTGCGCCACGTGCCCGGCGTGGCCGTGCTGGCCCCGGCCGACGAGGACGAGCTGCGCCACGCCCTGGCCACGGCCCTGGCCCTGGGTCGGCCGGCCGCGGTGCGCTACCCCAGGGGGCCGGGTGCGGGCGCCAGCCTGGAGGGGCCTCCCCGGCCGTGGCCCGCGGCCGAGGGCCGGCTGGTGCTGGGCGACCCGGCTGATCCAGGGGTGGCGGTGGTGTCGGCGGGCACCGTGGCGAAGGCCGTGCGGCAGGCCGTGGAACGGGCCCGGGCCGAGGGGGTTCAAGCGTCGTGGTTCGACGCCCGATACGTAAAGCCACTGGATCGTGAGGGAATCGTGGGCCTGGCCTCCCGGGCCCGGGGCCTGGTGACCGTGGAGGAGAACGCCCTGGCCGGCGGGTTCGGCTCGGCCGTGCTGGAGTGCCTGGTGGACGAGGGGGTGGCCCTGCCCCGGGTGCGGCGCCTGGGCCTGCCGGACCGGTTCGTGGAGCACGGCACCCAGGAGGAGCTCCGGCGGTCGGTGGGGCTCGACGCCGACGCCGTGTATGCGGCCATCCGGGATCTGGCGGGGTGAGCCGGGGCGTCCGGATCGACGAGCTGCTGGTGGAGCGGGGGCTCGCCCCCACGCGCCAGAAGGCCCGGGCCCTGGTGCTGGCCGGCCTGGTGGTGGCGGGGGACCGGCGGGTGGACAAGCCGGGCCAGCGGGTGGACCCGGCCTCCGAGGTCCGGCTGAAGGGGGAGCACTGCCCCTATGTGAGCCGGGGCGGGCTCAAGCTGGAGGCCGGGCTCCGGGCGTTCGGCCTGCGGCCCGAGGGTCGGGTCTGCGCCGACGTGGGTGCGAGCACCGGGGGGTTCACGGACTGCCTGCTCCAGCATGGGGCCCGGCGGGTGTACGCCATCGACGTGGGCTACGGCCAACTGGCCTGGAAGCTGCGCCAGGACCCCCGGGTGGTGAGCCTGGAAAGGCAAAACATCCGCACCCTGCCGGCCGACGCCGTGCCCGAGCCCGTGGACCTGGCCGTGGTGGACACCTCGTTCATCTCCCTGGCCCTGGTGCTCCCCCGGGTCTGGGGTCTGCTCCGGCCCGGCGGGGAGGTGGTGGCCCTGGTGAAGCCCCAGTTCGAGGTGGGCCGGGAGCACGTGGGCAAGGGCGGGGTGGTTCGCGATCCCGAGCTGCGGCGGCAGGCCCTCGAGCGGGTCCTGGACACGGCCCGCCGGATCGGGTACGAGGTGTTGGGCACGGTGGAGAGCCCCGTGCCCGGGGCAAAGAAGGGCAACGTGGAGTTCCTGGCCCACCTGCTGAGGCCGGGAACGCGGGGGGAGACGAGGTAGGCCGATGGCGATCTTCAACTACGCAGCCCGGGAACTCACCGCCAAGATCGTGTACTACGGGCCGGGCCTGTCGGGAAAGACCACGAGCATCCAGTACATCCACTCCCGGATCAGCCCCAAGAACCGGGGGAAGCTGGTGAGCCTGGCCACCGAGACGGACCGGACCCTGTTCTTCGACTTCTTCCCGGTGGACTTCGGCCGGGTGGGGGGGTTCCGGGTGAAGTTCAACTTCTACACCGTACCCGGCCAGGTGTTCTACAACACCACCCGCAAGCTGGTGCTCAAGGGCGCGGACGGTGTGGTGTTCGTTGCCGACTCCCAGCCCGGCATGATGGAGCAGAACCTGGAGAGCCTGGAGAACCTGAAGGAGAACCTGAAGGCACACGGCATCGACTGGGAGACCGTGCCGTTCGTCATCCAGTACAACAAGCGCGACCTGCCGGGGGCTCTGCCCGTGGAGGAGATGCGCCGCCACCTGAACCCCCGGGGGGTGCCGGACTTCGCCACCACCGCCACCACGGGCGAGGGCGTGATGGAGGCGATGAAGACCATCTGCAAGATGGTCCTGGAGGACATCCAGCGCAAGCAGCGCCGGGGCGCCGGCCGCCAGGCCGCGGCCAAACCCGCGCCGACCAAGCCGGCGCCGGCCGAGCGGGCCGAGGCGCCGCCCGAGCCGGCGGCCGGGGGCAAGGTGCAGGACATCCGGGAGGTGCAGGCCCGGGCGGCCCGCAGGGCGGCCGAGGCCGAACCCCCCCGGGTGGAGCGGACCCTGGTTGTGCCCGTGCAGGGCGCCGGCCCCACGAACGTGCAGGTGGCCATCCCGTTGGAGCTGGAGATCCAGGAGGGGGTGGAGGCGGTCCAGCTCCAGGTGCACATCCGGGTGGAGTACCTGACCGGCGGGGCCGGGGAGGTCCGCTTGCGGGAGGCGACCGCCCAGGAGGCCCGACCGGCCCCTCCGAAGAAGAGGGGGTTCCTCGCCCGTCTGTTCGGCCGCGGGTAGCCGATGGAGCCCCCGGTCTACTTCATCGGGGCGGGGCCCGGCGCGCCGGACTACCTGACCCTGGAGGGGCTGCGCGCCCTCGAGCGGTGCGTCGCGGTCCTGGCCCCGGCCTCGTTCCAGCGCAGCTTCTCGGACCTGCTGGCCGGCAAGGACCTGGAGAGCCCCTTCGCCCTGCCCCATGCCGGGGTGGTGGGCTGGATCGAGGAGCGGCTGGCCCGGGGGCCGGTGGGGGTGCTGATCCCAGGGGACTTCAGCGTGTTCTGCCCCTTCCAGTCGTTCGTGGCCGCCTTCGGTCCCCGGGCCCGGGTGATCCCCGGGGTGGGGGCCCATGCGGCGGCCGCGGCCCTGCTCCGGAAGACCTTCGACCTGCCCGAGGTGGCCCATGCCACCGTGATCACCAGCCCCCGGGCGTTCGGCCGGGCCGGCTCGTCCATCACCCTGCGGGACTTCGCCAAGCCCGGTCACACCCTGGTGCTCTACATGAACGACCGCCCGCTGACCGAGCTGGCGGCCGAGTTGCGGGCCGGGTACGGCGCGGACGTGCCGATCGCCATCGTGGAGAACATCGGCTGCCCGGACGAGCGGGTGACCGTGGCCACCCTCGATACGATCGCCGATCGGCTCGGCGACCGGGACCCGTTCGGCCTGGGCTCGTCCGATCCGGAGCCCGCCCTGGCCCTGGTGGTGGTGGGCGAGGTCCTGGCCCGGGACGAGGACCCGTCGTGGTGGGACCGCCGGTACGAGAGCGTGTGGAAGCCGAGGAAGATGAGGTAGGGTCGGTCGTCGGTCCACGGTCCGTGGGGTGAAGGAGGAGCGTCGCGTGGTTGAGCCGGCTTCGAGCCCGACCCCTGCGGGGCCGGGCATCCTGGCCCCGGTGGACGGTCCCCACGAGGTGGAGCCCCTGGCCGCGGCCGGGGCCACCGACCTGTACGGCGGGGTGTGGGCGCCCGCCGGCGAACCGGGCCTGTCGGTCACCCAACGGACCTTTGCCTCGGCCCACTTCGCGGACGAGGCCGCCCTGCGGGCCGCGATCCGGACGGCCCGGTCCCTGGGCCTCGGGTTCCACCTCACCCTGAACGCCCCCCTCTACGTCCCCCAACGCCTGGAAAGCCTGCTGGCCCTGGCCGGCCGGGCCGCCGAGTGGGGGGCCACCGGCGTGATCGCGGCCGACCCGGGGCTTCTGGCCGCCCTGGCGGATCGGGATCTCGGGCTGGTCCTCACCCTGTCCACCCTGGCCGGGGCGCTCCACGCCGAAGCGTTCCGGTTCTTCCAACGGTACGGGATCTCCCGGGCGGTGCTGCCGCGACACCTGACCCTGGAGGAGGTGGGCGCGGTCTGCCGCGGCGTGCCCGGGGTGGAGTTCGAGGCGTTCGTGCTGGTGGGGGCCTGCCCCAACGAGGAGTCCCTGTGCACCTTCCAGCACGTGAGCCCCTCGAAGCGGTGGCCGTGCGAGATCCCCTATCGCCTCACGGACGGAGGCGGCGCGCCCCTGGCGGCCGACCACCCCCTGGAGCGGTGGCATCGGGCCTGGGGCCGGGCCGACCGAAGGCTGGGGTGCGGGCTGTGCGCCGTGCCCCGGTGGGTGGAGGCCGGAGTGCGGCACCTCAAGATCGTGGGCCGCGGTGGGCCCACGGCCCAGAAGGCGGCCAACGTGGCGCTCGTGGCCGCCGTGACCCGGGGCGAGGTGGCCGACGTGCCCCGCGCCTACCGCCAGCGGTTCGGCCGGCCGTGCCACCGGCTCGTGTGCTACGCCCGGGAGCTGTGGCCGGGCCGGCCGGCGTCCTGAACGCCCAACTCAACGTCCGGGCACCCGGAACCGGGCCAGGAGGGGGGCGTGGTCCGAGCCCGCGTCGAAGGGGTCGAACCCCGGTCCCTCCAGGGCGGGCCGGAGCCGCTCGTTGTGAACCTCGGCCCCGGCAAAATGGGGCAGGAGGGCCTGGGAGATCAGGATGTGGTCGAGCATCTCCTTGCGGCCCCGGTACATCTGGGTGAACCGCCGGTCGGCCGGGATCGCCTCCTCGCAGGCCACCAGCTCCAACGGGGCCAGGGATGGGCTGTCGCAGGCCCGAGCATCGCCGGCCACGATGCGCAACCCCTCGGAGTCGAGGCCGTCGTTGAAGTCCCCCAGCACCACCACCCGGGCCTCGGGGTCCCGCCGCAGCAGGTGGTCCACCGCCCGGCGGATCTGCACGGCCTGGGCCAGGCGCTTGGCCTCGGTCACGAGCCGCCCCTCCCCGGCGTCCCCCAGGCTCTGCCACCGGTCGGCCTGGCCCTGACCCTGGAGCTCGCGGGTGTAGGACGGGATCTTGGACTTCCAGTGGACCACGATCAGCGTGATCGGGAACCCGGGCACGTCCCAGGTCACCTGTAGGGCCGGCCGGCTGAACGCACCCCGGATCGCCACCTCCAGCCCGGCCCGGCGGTCCACCACCTCCAGGTCGATGCCAGCGGCCACGCTGCGGCCGTCGGAAAGGGGGAACCGGGAGAACACGCCGCACCGCAGCGGGCTCGGGCCCCGCTCGGCCAAGGCCACGTGGGGGTAGCCCAGGCCGTCCAGGAGGGGATCGAGAAGCTCCGGGTCCACCAGCTCCTGGAACGCCACCGCATCCGCGTCCAGGCGCCGGATGGCCCGGCGCAAGGCCTCGAGGTGCTTGGGGGTCCGGGCCCGCGTCTGGGGGGTGTCCTCGTCGGGCCGCACGCCCAGGTTCTCCAGGTTGTAGGTGGCCAGCCGCAGCTCCCGATGTGGCACGACGTCCCCCTTCAGTCGTCCCCCGAGGCCCTCCCGACCGGGGCCACGGAGAGGCGGGCCAGGGTGTCTTCGAGCTGGTCCGCCGTCAGGAACCGGGTGTCGCTCCGGGCCCGTCCCTGGGGGTCCACCAGCACCAGTCGGGGGATCACCCGGACCTTATAGGCCGGGATGGCCTCGCCCTCGGGGTCCAGCAGGATCCGGTGGGGGTACGTGCGGGGTTTCGCCCGGACCTTGGGGGCCACCACGTCCGCCCCCTCCCGGAGGAACACCTCCACCACCAGCACCCCCCGTCTCTCCAGCTCCGGCGTCAAGCGGTTGAGCTCCTCCACCTGGAGCTCGCACTGGGGGCACCAGGTGGTGCCGAACTTCAAAAGGGTCCAGCCCCGGATCGTTCCGGAGATCGTCGCGGGCCGGCCGTCCAGGTCCTGGAGCGTAAGGTCCGGCACGGGGGTGTCGACCCCGCCGTAGGTGTCGGCCGCAGGGGCCCGAAACCCACACAGGAAGAGGGCCGCGACCACCACGGCGGCCACGGGGAAGGAAAGGCGCACGGAAACCTCCTTCGAGCGTGCGTGGGAAGGGAACGTCCGGCTCGGCCCGGGAAGGCTCCGCCCCCCAGCCGGTCCGCCGACGTCGTCGAGGGAACCATTCTGTCTCAAGCCATGGGGAAACGCAAAGAAACGGCCGTCACCGGGCCCACAGGACCCTGGCGCCGGTTACGAGCAACGCGAGGCCCAACCCCCTTCGAAGGGTCACGGGCCGGGCCCCCTGGGAGCAGCGGGCTCCCCACCGGGCGGCGGTGAGGGCGGCCCCTCCGGCCAGGATCCACGCGGGCAGGTGCACGAACCCCAGGGTGGCCGGGACGGGGTTCGCGGCTTGGATGCCCAGCGCCACGTACACGGCCGTGGCCGGGGCCGCCGAGAACAGCATGAGCCCCGCGGCCGTGCCCACTGCCTGGTGGGCCGGTTGCCGCCCCGGCCCCGTGAGCAGCGGCACGAAGAGCACCCCGCCGCCGATCCCGAACACCGAGGCCACGGCGGCGGTCAGCCCCGCGGCCGCGGCGAGGAGCGACGGGGCAAGGCTTCGGCGCCACGACCCGGGGCGGGGGAGCCATTGGCCGAGGCCCAGGAGGACCAGGAAGCCGCCGAACGCCCCCTGGAGGGCTGCTGGATGAGCCTTCGCTGCGAGGGCCCCTCCCAGAACGGCGCCGGTCACCACGGCCGGGGCCAGGCGCCGTACCAGGGCCCGGTCCACCCGGCCGGCCCGGGCCTGGACCCGCAGCGCGGCCGCGGCCGCCAAGAGCACCACGGCCTTGGACGTGCCGATGGCCGTGGCCACCCGGGCGGGGGGATAGCCCAACAACCGGAACAGCTCCATGAACCCGGGCACCAGGAACACGCCGCCCCCGATCCCCAGGAACCCGGCGGCCCACCCCGCGCCCAGACCCAGGGCCGGGAACCACAGCCAGGTCACGGCCGGCGCCCGGAGCCCGGCTCACCCACGGTGGACCATCACGTGGACCTTTCGGGTGCGCGGGCCGTCGAACTCGGCCAGGTAGATCCCCTGCCAGGTTCCGAGGACCAGCCGGCCCCCGGCCACCGGCACCTGGACCGAGGACCCCACCAGGGTGGCCTTGACGTGGGCGTCGGAGTTGCCCTCGGCGTGCCGGTACGGCCCGTTGCGGGGCACGAGCTCGGCCAGGTGGGCCAGGAGGTCGGCGGCCACGTCCGGGTCGGCGTTCTCGTTGATGGTGACGCCGGCCGTGGTATGGGGCACGAACACCGTGCACAGCACCGCGTCCGTTCCCTCCACGGCCCGAGCCACCTCGCGGGTGATGTCCACGAAGCACTCCCGGCGTGGCGTCTTCACGGAAAGCGTATGCATGGTAACCTCGGTCGTTGGTCGTTGGTCGTTGGTCGTTGGTCGAAAAGGGCACGCAGCTGGCAACGCTTTCGTTGGGATCCGTAACGGTACCACAGGCGGGGCCCGCCGGCCCAACGGCCGTGCGATTCCGCGGGGTTCCTTGACTTGCCCTGGGGGGTCGGGTAAGAAGGGCGGCCGTTGGAGGGACCCATGGCGGTCTGGGCCATCGGAGACGTACACGGGTGCCGGGAGCTCCTCGAAGGGCTGTGGGAGGAGATCTCCCCGGGCCCGGGGGACACGGTGGTGCTCCTGGGAGACCTGATCGACCGGGGCCCGGACCCGGCCGGGGTGCTGTGGTTCGTGCGGGAGCGGGCCCGCACGGGCCGGGTCGTGGCCCTTCGAGGCAACCACGAGGACCTGTGCCTGCGCTGGCACCGTGCCCGGTCCGAGGCGGACCGGGGCCTCTGGATGGCCAACGCCGGGTACACCACCCTGGAGAGCTACGGGTTCGCCCCCGGGGACCCGGCCGCCGAGCTGCCCGCCGAGGACCTGGCGTTCCTCCAGGCCATGCCCCTGTGGCACCGGGAGGAGGGGGTGGTGTTCGTGCACGCCGGGCTCCGGCCCGGGGTCCCCCTCGAGGAGCAGGACCCCGAGGACCTGCTGTGGATCCGCGACGAGTTCTACCGGCATCCCGAGGCGTTTCGGGAGCGGATCGTGTTCGGCCACACCCCGTTTCGGCGGGTGCTGCGCAACGGCCCCCTGGTGGGCATCGACACCGGAGCCGTGTACGGCGGCTGCCTCACGGCGTATGAGCCGTTCGAGGAACGGGTGGTCCAGGTGGGGGCCGAGGACGGAGGCCGGTTCGCTTGGTAGCCTCCCAGGCCCCTGGGGAGCCGGGCGACGAGGGAAGGTAGCTGGTTTGGGCCGGGGCGGGCTAGAAACTAGAAACCAGAGACTAGAGACTAGAGACTAGAGAAATCTTGGGGACCTCGGTCCGTTGGGGGGCGGGGGGCGACCACGGGTTTCACCACCAAAGGAGGAGAACCGATGTACACCATCACCGACATCGTGGCTCGGGAGATCCTGGATTCCCGCGGGAATCCCACCGTGGAAGTGGATGTCCATCTCTCTTCCGGCGTGGTGGGCCGTGCGGCCGTGCCCTCGGGCGCGTCCACCGGCGAGCACGAGGCCGTGGAGCTCCGGGACGGGGACGAGGCCCGGTACGGGGGCAAGGGGGTGCTGCGGGCCGTGGAGAACGTGAACTCGTCGATCGCACCCGAGCTGATCGGTTTCGACGTGCGCGACCAGGTGTCGATCGACGCCCGCCTGGTGGAGCTGGACGGCACCCCCAACAAGGAGAAGCTGGGGGCCAACGCGATCCTGGGCGTGAGCCTCGCCTGCGCCAAGGCAGCGGCCGAGGCCTCGGAGCTGCCGCTGTACCGGTACGTGGGGGGCACGGGGGCGTCCCTGCTGCCGGTGCCGTTGATGAACATCCTCAACGGCGGCGCCCACGCGGACAACAACGTGGACATCCAGGAGTTCATGATCGCGCCGGTGGGGGCTCCGTCGTTCCGGGAGGCCCTGCGCATGGGCGCCGAGGTGTACCACAGCCTCAAGAAGATCCTGAAGGAGAAGGGCCACCGCACCTCCGTCGGGGACGAGGGCGGGTTCGCGCCCGACCTGGGGAGCAACGAGGAGGCCCTGGAGGTGATCCTGGCCGCCATCGATCGGGCGGGCTACACCCCGGGCCAGGACGTGCTGATCGCGCTGGACGCGGCCGCCAGCTCGTTCTACCGGGGCGATCACTACTACCTGGAGGCCGAGGCCGAGCCGAAGAAGTCCGCGGACGACCTGATCGCGTACTGGGAGCGGCTGGTCGCCAAGTACCCGATCTTCTCCGTGGAGGACGGCCTCGACGAGAACGACTGGGACGGGTGGAAGGGCATGACCGACCGGCTGGGCGGCCGGGTCCAGATCGTGGGGGACGACCTGTTCGTGACCAACACCGAGCGGCTGCGCTCGGGCATCGCCATGGGCGTGGCCAACTCGATCCTGATCAAGGTGAACCAGATCGGGACCCTGACCGAGACCCTGCAGGCCATCGAGATGGCCCACAAGGCCGGGTACACCACCGTGATCTCCCACCGGTCGGGGGAGACCGAGGACACCACGATCGCGGACCTGGCGGTGGCGGCCAACGCCGGCCAGATCAAGACCGGCGCCCCCTGCCGCACCGAGCGGGTGGCCAAGTACAATCAGCTCATCCGGATCGAGGAGAACCTGGGCGCGGCCGCCCGATACGCGGGCCCGGCCGTGGCGGCCCGTCGGGAGGGGTAGGGCCGCGTTCCCGGGGAGGGGGCAAGGTCCGCCGCTCGGCGGAGGGGAAAAACGAGACGGCGCCCCGGCCTCGGCCGGGGCGCAGGTGTGAACCGGAACCGACATCGAAACGAGGAGGAGTTGCCGATGGCTGTGGAACGTACCCTTGCGATCATCAAGCCCGACGCCACCGCCCGGGGCATCGCGGGCAAGATCCTCGCCCGCATCGAGGAGGAGGGCTTCACGGTGCGGGCCATGAAGATGGTGCGGCTCACCAAGAAGCAGGCCGAGGGCTTCTACGCGGTGCACCGGGAGCGGCCGTTCTTCGGGAGCCTGACCGACTTCATGTCCAGCGGGCCGGTGGTGGTGATGTGCCTGGAGCGCGAAGGTGCCATCGCCAAGTGGCGCGAGGTGATGGGCGCCACCAACCCGGCCGAGGCGGCCGAGGGCACCATCCGCAAGCTTTACGGGGTGGACGTGGAGAAGAACTCGGTGCACGGCTCTGACGCCCCCGAGACCGCGGCCACCGAGATCGCGTTCTTCTTCACCGGCTTGGAGCTGGTGTAGGGCCGGTTCGCCCCTCCGGGGGTGCGGGCCGGGTCACTCCCCCGGCCCCATCCCCGGCGGCAGGCCCCGGGGCAGGTCGGCCGGCATGCCCGGAGGGGCCTGCATCGGCACCGGGGTCTCCCGGATGGCGGACCTGGCGTCGGTGCCGTGGGCCAGGAGCTCCATGGTGGTGGTGGCCGTGTCCGAGGTGACCACACCGAAGGGCTTCACCTCGGGCACGAAGTCGTAGGTGGCCCGGACCCTGCCCCCGGCGTCCACGATCCGGTGGACCTCGGCCTCGAACGTGCCGGCCGGCACGGTCACGGTTCGCCGGCCGGAACGTTCGACCCGCCATCCCTGGGTCTCGGCGGCCGACACCCCGCTTCGGCGCTCGAACATGTGCACGGCCATGCGGCGGCCCATGGCCACGAAGTCCTTGGGCATCTCCGTGGCCGGCCGATCGCCGCTCTTCAAGATGAGCCGCTCGATGTTGTCGGGCCGGTCGGGGTCGCCCCGCACCAGCATCTTCACGATGTTCCGGCTCTGGCCGTCGTCCTGGACCACCTCGTACCACCAGCCCCCGTCCTCGCGGCCCACGATGGCCATGCGCATGCGGGTGGCGCGGCCGGTGGCCTTCTCCTTCACGAGGTACTCGGACCACACCCCCACTTCGGGCTGAAACGTGCCGAACAGCCGGGGCACCTGGGGCGGCCCGGCCAGGGCGGGGCCGGCCGCGATCACGGCGGCGAGGACGAGGAATCGAACCGGGCGAGCCATCGGACACCTCCTGCGAGCCAACGGGCGAAAGACGGACCCTCCATGACGCGCGTTCCCAATCCCCCAACCTATCATCCGGGCCCGGCCGCGCAACCCGTGCCGGCCGAGGAGATCCGCGGCCGGATCGAGCGGTTCCGACGGGCCCTCCGGGACCGCGGCGTGGCGGGCGCGCTCCTGACCCACCGGCCGGACCGGTTCTACCTGGCGGGAACCACCCAGGAGGGGTTCCTGTGGATCCCGTCGGCCGGGGAGCCGGAGTTGTGGATCCTGCGGGACCCCACGCGGGCCGCCCGGGAGAGCCCCGTGCGGGTGGTGCCGGTGGGGTCGGGTCGGGATCTGTGGCAGCGGACCGCCCGCGCGGTCGGAGAGGGCGCGGTGGGGATCGCGGCCGACGTGATGCCCGCGGCCTGGCTGGGACGGCTCGGATCCGACCGTTGGGAGGACGTGGCCCCGGACCTGCTCGGCCTGCGGCGCCGCAAGACGCCGTGGGAGCGGGAGCGGATGGCCGGGGTGGGCCGGACCGTGGCCCGGGTGTACGAGTACGGGGCCGCCCGCCTGCGGCCGGGGGTCACCGAGGCCGTGTTCGCGGCGGAGCTGTTTGCCGAGGCGGTCCGATGGGGCCACGAGGGCCGGTTGTGGTCCCGGGGGACCTTCGAGGCCTACCCTTGGCACGTGGTGGCCGGCCCGAACACCTTGGCCGCCGGCGCGGTGGACACCCCCATGCCGGGGGTGGGCCGGTCCCCGGCGTTTCCGGTGGGCGCGAGCGACCGGCCGATCCACGAGGCCGAGCCGGTGGTGGTGGACTTCGGGATCAGTGTGGGCGGATACCAGACCGATCAGACCCGGACCTTCTGCCTGGGCCCGGCGCCGGCGTGGCTCGCGGACCTCCACCGGGCGCTGCTGGACGTGCACCGCACCGCTGCGGCCCTCCTCCGGCCCGGGGTGCAGGCCGGAGAGGTGTTCGAGGCGGCCCTCCGCCGGGCCGAGGCCCTGGGGATCGAGGGGTATCTGGGGCCGCCGGAGCGCCGGTGCCGGTTCGTGGGGCACGGGGTGGGCATCGAGACCGTGGAGCCCCCGCTGATCGCCGAGGGGTCCCGAGAGGTGCTGGCCGAGGGCGACACCATCGCGCTCGAGCCCAAGGCCGTGGTGCCCGGCCTGGGGGGCGCGGGCGTGGAGGACACGTTTCTGGTCACGGCCGACGGTCCCGTGCGGCTCACCCCCATGCCCCAGGAGCTGTGGGGGGTGGAGCGTGGACCGACGACCGGCGACCCTTGACCGACGACCGATCCCCATGGGCAACGTACGCATCACCTCCGGAACCCTGCGCGGCCGGCGGGTGGCCACGCCGGCCGGCCAGGGCACCCGGCCGCTCCTGACCCGGCTCCGGAAGAGCCTGGCCGACCTGCTGCGGCCCCGGCTCCCCGGGGCGCGGGTGCTCGACCTGTTCGGCGGGTCGGGCGCGGTGGCCCTGGAGCTCCTCTCGAACGGGGCCCGGGAGGCCGTGGTGGTGGAGCGGGACCGGACCGTGGCCGAGCTGGTGGGCCGCAACGCCCGGGACCTGGGCATGGAGGGGCGGCTCCGGGTGGTGGCCGACGACGCCCTGCGGGCCTGCCGGTCCCTGGGCCGGGCCGGCGAGCGGTTCCAGGTGGTGCTGGTGATGCCCCCCTACCACCGCGGGCTCCAGCAGGCGGCCCTCGAGGCCGTGGTGGAGTCCGGGGTGGCCGATCCGGACGGGGTGGTGGTGGTCCAGCGCCACCGTCGGGAGGCCCAGGCCGAGCACCCCGGGGCGCGGCTCGTGCGCACCCGCACCTACGGAAACACCGCCTTCGACTTCTACGAGATCGGCGGGGGAGACCCTTCATGAGCGAGAAGATCGCCGGCGTGGCCCGCCGGCCCCGGTGGGCGTGGTGGGGCGGAAAGGTCTCCGACGTGAACCCCCGTCACGCCGTGCGGATCCTCCGAGCGGCGGCCGGGTTCGAGGAGCTGATCTGGTCGGGGGGGCCGCCCCTGGACCGCGCCCTCCAGGCCCACACCCGGGCCCGCCGAAACATGGGTCGCAACGACCGGGCCGTGCTGGCCGAGGCCGTGTACCACCTGGCCCGGAACCGCGAGGCGATTCGAAGGGCCTTGCCGGACGCGGTGCCTGGCGACGGCGACCTGCTGCTTCTGGCGTTCCTGGACCGGATGGGCCTTGCGGATCCAGGGAAGGTGCCCCACCTCCCCGGCGGGGTCGCCCCGTGGCTCCAGGCCCTGGGGCGGCTGGAGCGGCTGCGGGCGGCGTGGGTGGAGCGGATCGGGGCCCGCCAGAAGGAGCCGATCCCCCGGTCCGGTCCGGTGCGAGAGGCCCTGGAGGCGCTGTTCTCGGTGCCCGGCTGGTGGTTCGACCTGGGCCCGTGGGACCGGGTGGGGGAGGCCGTGCGGGAGCTCGCGCGGCTGCGGCGGCCCCAGGAGCTGACCCTTCGCGCCCAGGCCCACCGGACCGACCGCGGCCGGGTGCTCCGGGAGCTTAGGGAGGCCGGGGTGCCGGCCCGGCCCACCGACCGGAGCCCCTGGGGCGTGCGGGTGGCCGGCCGGCACAACGTGCTCCGGCTCCCCCTGATCCGGGAGGGTCGGGCCGAGGTGCAGGACGAGGGCAGCCAGCTGGTGGCCTGCCTGTGTGACCCCAAGCCCAGGGAGAAGGTGCTCGACTTCTGCGCGGGAGGCGGGGGCAAGGCCTTGGCCCTGGCTGCGGCCATGGGGGGGCGGGGCCGGGTGGTGGCCCACGACGCGGACCCGGCCCGGCTGCGCGACACCCGCCGCCGGGCCCGGCGGGGGGGGCTGGGCAACATCCGGGTCGAGCCGTCGGCCGAGCAGGTGGGGCGCGAGGCACCCTACGACCTGATCCTGGTGGACGTGCCGTGTTCGTCGTCGGGAACCCTTCGCCGCAACCCCGACGCGGCCTGGCGCTGGACCCGGGAGGACCTGGCCCGGCTCACCCGCATCCAGGCCGAGATCCTCGACCGGGTGGCCCCCTGGGTGCGGCCGGGCGGGTTCCTGGTGTACGTGACCTGCAGCCTGCTCGAGCCCGAGAACCGGCGGCAGATCGAGTCGTTCCTCGCCCGCCACCCCGGGTTCGAGCCGGCCCCCCTCGGGGACCGCACCGGCCACGCCCCCCTGCTCGATGTGCCCGGCGCCGACCGCGGCGTCCTGCGGCTGCCCGCCGTGCTGCCCCGCTACGGCGGCGACGCCTTCTTCCTGGCCCGGCTGAGGAAGGGTGGGACGTAGGGACGTTAGGACGTTGGAACGTTGGGAGGGAGAGGGGTTCGGTTGCTCCGCATCCGGGGCGTTGCTATAAGAAGGCGCCGTTTCGTGCGCCGGAGGACCCCGTGGCCCCAGCCCCGCTCCTTGTGTTCACCGATCTCGACGGAACCCTGCTCGACCACCACACCTACCGGTGGGACGCGGCCGGGCCGGCCCTGGAGGCCCTCGACCGGGTCGGGGCCCTCGTGGTCCTGTGCTCCTCCAAGACCCGAGCCGAGATGGAGGCCGTGCAGGCGGACCTGGGCCTGTCGGGCCCCCTGATCGTGGAGAACGGGGGGGCGGTGGTGTCCACGGGGGCGGGGGTGCTGGAGTCCGGGCTCCCGGACCGGGTCGGGGGCCGGCCGGCCAAGGTGTTCGGCACCGCATACGCGGAGCTGCGCCGGGCCCTGGAGGCGCTCCGCGAGGAGCTGGGGGCCGACCTCCGGGGGTTCGGGGACCTGTCCCCGGCCGAGGTGGCCCGGGTCACCGGCCTGCCGGAGGACCGGGCCCGGCTCGCCAAGGCCCGGGAGTTCGACGAGCCGTTCTTTTGGGAGCCCGCGCCGTCGCCCGCGGAGGTGGCCCGGGCCCGGGAGATCCTGGCGGGCCGGGGGCTTCGGCTCACCCGGGGGGGAAGGTTCTGGCATCTCACGGGCCCGAACGACAAGGGTCGGGCCGTGGCGTGGCTGATCGAGCAGGTGTCCCGGCTGGGGGGCCGGCCCCGCACCCTGGCCTTGGGCGACGGGGAGAACGATCTGCCCATGCTGTGCGCGGTGGACGAGGGCGTGGTGGTGGAGAGGGGAGACGGCGGGCACCTGGCCCCCCTGCCCCCTGGCCTGCGGAAGGTGCCGGGCCGGGGGCCGGTGGGTTGGAACCGGGCCGTGCTGGATTGGCTGGCCCGGCACGCGGGGGGGGAGCCGTGAGCCGTCCGGCTAGGAGGACGGCCCGGGGCCGGGCCCGCCGCCGGACCCGGAGTTCACCCCTGGGTTGGGTGGGGTGGGTGGTCCTGCTCCTGCTGCTCGGCTCGGCCGCCGGAACCGGTTGGCTGTGGTGGACCGGTCGGCTGGTGCCGCCCCAGGACCTGGCCCGCCTGACCGCGGTGGGCCGGGCGCGGCACCGGGTCACCCTGTACTTCGCCGACCCCCGCTGGACCCGGCTGGTGGCCGAGGAGCGGGAGGTGCCGGCCGGCCTGGGAACCACCGAGCTGATGGGGCGCCTCGTGGAGGAGCTGTCCCGGGGCCCGGGGGAGGACGGTGCGGCCCCGGTGCTGCCCGAAGGGGTCCGGGTTCGGGGAGCCTACCAGGGCTCGGAGGGGTTGGCGATCCTCGATCTCGACGGATCCACGCTTCAGGGGTTCTCGGCCGGGGGGGCCTCGGGGGAGCTCCTCACGGTGTTCGCGCTGGTGAACACCCTGGTCGAGAACGTGCCCGGGGTGCGGGAGGTCCAGATCCTGGTGGACGGCCAGGAGCGCGAGACCTTGGGGGGGCACGTGAAGATCTCAGACCCCCTGTCGCCGGATCCCGACCTGACCGGCCGGTGACACCGGGTTGCGTTCAAACCAAGAGTCCCCGTAGGGCGGGGCATGGGGCCTGCTTCCGGCCGCGCGCGAAGCCGAGCATGAGATTCGCCGCGCAGGCACGGGGCATCAGCGGTGACTTCATGACAGACCGGCCGGCACGAACGATTCCACGGTGCGAACGTTGGAGGCGCTGCGCGGCGAGCCAAGGAGCCGCACGCGGCTCTCCAGCAGACCCCATGCCCCCCGGACCGTGGGGTGAAGGCAAAGAGGCATAGTGATTCCTGGAACGCTTGGGAATCCGTTGGGTTTTCAAATCTCATAGCATCCCAGCCTCCCAGCGGGCCGAAGGCCTAGACCGAAGACCGTCGACCGACGACCGTAGACCGATTGCGGCCGGGTCGGTTGTGTGGAGCCGGGAAGATGAAAGACATCCGAAACTTTGGAATCTTCGCCCACATCGACGCCGGAAAGACCACCCTTTCCGAGCGGATCCTCTACTACACGGGCCGCACCCACAAGATCGGCGAGGTCCACGACGGCCAGGCCGTCATGGACTGGATGCGCCAAGAGCAGGAGCGGGGCATCACCATCACCGCGGCCACTACCCGGGTGGAGTGGAAGGGGCACCGCCTGAACCTGATCGACACCCCCGGCCACGTGGATTTCACGGTGGAGGTGGAGCGGTCGCTGCGGGTGCTCGACGGCGCCGTGATCGTGCTCGAGGCGGTCTCGGGCGTCCAACCCCAGACCGAGACGATCTGGCGCCAGGCCGACCGGTACCGCGTTCCGCGGATCGTGTTCGTGAACAAGATGGACCGGGTCGGGGCCGACTTCGGCCGCAGCGTGGACAGCGTGCGCGAGAGGTTGGGCGCCGTGCCCGTGCCGGTGGTGACCCCCCTGGGCGCCGAGGCGCGGTTTCGCGCCTGCCTCGACCTGCTTCGGGGCGAGGTGCTGGAGTGGGACGATGCGGACCGGGGCGCCACCATGACCCGCCGGGCCCCCGAGGGGGACGAGGTCGCCGAGCTGGAGACCCGGCGCGAGGCCCTGCTGGAGGCCCTGGCCGACTTCGACGACGCCGTGGCCGAGGCGTTCCTCGAGGGAACCTGGCCCGATCCGAATGAGCTCCGCAAGGTGCTCCGGCGCGAGACCCTGGCGGGCCGGATCGTGCCGGTGCTGGCGGGGTCGGCGCTGCGGAACAAGGGGGTGCAGCCGGTGCTGGACGCCGTGGTGGACTACCTGCCGAGCCCCCTGGACGTGCCCCCCATCCACGGGGTCCATCCGGACACCGGGGCCGAGGAGGTGCGCCGGGCCTCCGAGAAGGAGCCGTTCGCGGCCCTGGCGTTCAAGATCCAGCAGGACGTGGGCCGCAAGCTCACCTACGTGCGGGTGTACTCCGGCGTGTTCCGCGGGGGACGGCTGTACAACGCCACCCGGCGCAAGGTGGAGAAGCCGGCCGCGGTCCTGCGGCTCCACGCCGACAAGAAGGAGCGGGAGGTGGAGGCCCGGGCCGGCGACATCATCGCCCTGACCGGGCTCAAGTGGACGGTCACCGGCGACACCCTGTGCGACCAGGACCACCCCCTGCTCCTCGAGACCATCGCGTTCGCCCCGCCGGTGATCAGCGTGGCCGTGGAGCCGGAGCGCAGCCAGGACGAGGCCAAGCTCCTGGAGGTGCTGGAGCGCCTGGAGGAGGAGGACCCCACCTTCCACCACGAGGTGAACGAGGAGACCGGCCAGACCCTCATCTCGGGCATGGGCGAGCTCCACCTGGAGGTGCTGGTGCGCCGGATGAAGGACGACTACAACCTGCCGGTGCAGGTGGGTCGGCCCCAGGTGGTGTACAAGGAGACCGTGGAGGGCGGGGCCGAGGCCGAGGCCACCTTCGACCGCACCCTGGGCGACAAGCGCCACTGGGCCACGGTGCGGGTGCGGGTGGCCGCGGCCGACCGGGGCGTCGGAAACCGCGTCACCCTGGCCCCGGCCGGGGAGCTGCCCGAGGCGGTGGCCCAGGCCGTGGAGCAGGGGATACGGGAGGCCTGGCTCAGCGGCGAGCTCGGCGGCTACCCCGTGGAGGACGTGGACGTCGAGGTGCTCTCCGTGGGGTTCGACCCAGAGAACCCCAGCGAGATGGCGTGCAAGGTGGCCGCGAACCAGGCGTTCCGCGAGGCGTGCCGGAGCGCCGGCCCGGTGCAGCTCGAGCCGATCATGCGGGTCCAGATCCAGGTGCCCGACGAGAACGTGGGTGACGTGATCGGCGACATCAACGCCCGCCGGGGCGAGGTGCGGGGCATGAGCACCGGGGCCGGCATCACCGAGGTGGAGGCCCTGGTGCCCCTGCGGCGGATGTTCGGCTACTCCACCGACCTCCGGTCCAAGACCCAGGGCCGGGGCACCTTCCAGATGCTGTTCGAGCGGTACGACCGGGTGACGGGGTGACCCCGACCCCGCCGCTTCCCATCCTCTATCAGGACGATGCCTGCGTGGCGGTGGCCAAGCCCGCAGGGCTCCTGGTCCACCCCGTGCCCAAGATCCGGGAGAAGGACTCGGTCCTCCGGCGGTTGAGGGACCACCTGGGCCGATGGGTCTACCCCGTGCACCGGCTCGACCGGGCCACTTCGGGGGCCCTGGTGATGGCCCTGAGCCCCGAGGCGGCGCAGGTTCTCGCAGGGGCGTTCCGGGAGGGTCGGGTGGAGAAGGTCTACCACGCGGTGGTCCGGGGATGGACCGACCCGGAGGGGGAGATCGACCGGCCCCTCAAGGACAAGGAGACCGGGGCGGTGCGGCCGGCCCGCACCCGGTACCGCCGCCTGGCCACGGCCGAGCTCCCGATCCCGGTGGGGCCGTTCCCCACGGCCCGGTACAGCCTGCTGGAGGTCCGGCCGCTCACCGGCCGCACCCACCAGATCCGCCGGCACCTCTCGGGCATCGCCCACCCCGTCGTGGGCGACACGGTCCACGGCGACGGTCGCCACAACCGCATGTTCCGCGAGCGTCTCGGCGTGCCGGGCCTGTTGCTCCACGCCCGGGTCCTGGTCTTTCCCTCCCCGGCCACGGGCGAGCCGGTCCGGGTCACCGCTCCCTTCGACGAACGCTGGCGCAGGGCCCTGGATGCGTTGGGATGGACGGGCTAGTTCGAAGGATATTACCGCGGCTCGTAGTCCCCAGGTCCCCCCTTCAACCTCCCGATCCCGCCGTGACGATCGTCCACGACCGGCACAGCTACGACCAGGAGAAACGCGAGGCACTCCTGGCGTGGGAGAGGAGGGTGCGGGAGATCGCGGGGGCCAGATAGACCAAAGGCTCTCTCCGGGGAGGGAGTCTTGCCAGGGCTCCGGGCGGCTTGTCATCGCCGTGTGCCCGAGGCCCGCTGCCCGCAGGCAGTCTCGCTAGCCCGATTGATCGGGGATACTTTCTTCTTCCGCTAAGCCTTCTTTGGGGGGCTCTTCCATGTGGACTCCGGGGTGAAAGCTCCACGCCGGAAGCATCACGTTACCCCAGGGGCCCCGCCCCGTTACACCCAAAAGGAACTCCCGCGCTGCGGCGAACAGGATAGTACTGCCGTTAACGTGCACCAGCGTGGTGCGCTGATCTTCCGGCACGGTCTCATCCACGCGGAAGAAGCCCACAGCGTCCAACTCGATGCCGTACGGGCTCGGGTGATCTTCGTCGTAGGCGACCCGGATCTTTAGGATCAGGCGGAAGCGCAAGGGGTCTTTGGTGTTGACGCTGACCTGAGGCTGCGCGCTGAGCTTGATGGGCACCTCTTGATTGGTGTCGGTGTTGGCGAAGTTCGGGTTCGCCTCGACGAGTACCCTGGGGAAGAAGTAGTTCTCAAGCCGCAAGGGGGGCGCTTTCATCGCACTCCTCCTTTGCAGCCGGTATCTCGGTTTCACGATACGTGTCCGCCCACCCTTCCGCCGCTTGAGTCCACTGGCCTGGTCTCCCTGGCCATGGAAGTTTCTCCCAGACCGTCGCCCGGCTCTCTTCGCACGGCCCGGGATCCAGGTGGATATGCACTCTCTCCCCGAACGCCGCGGCGATCTTTGTCATGGTCTTGATGGTGAAGTTGGCGTTGCCCGAGAGCATCTTGGTGACGTACGCCTGGCTAGTGCCGAGGCGTCGGGCCAACTCCGCCTTGTTGATGCCGTGCTTCTCCATCAGTCGGTGGATCTCCAGGGTGAAATCGTGAACGGCGTGAACGGCCAGAAACTCGGGGTCTTGGTCGAGGCCGTCGAAGTACTTCTGAAATACGCTCATGGCGTCTCCTCCCAGTCGCGGGCGAGGGTCCCGCCTTTCTTGGCCTCCAGGTAGCGCTTACGCCGGGTCTTCGCGCGGTCGATCTCCGGCCTGGGGGTCTTCTGCGACTGCTTCACAAACCCGTGTGAGCAGAGGATGAGGCTTCCGGCCTCATCGTCGTAGAACCACAGAATCCGTGCACGTCCGTGGCGGAACTCCCAGATGCCGCCCCCAAGATGCTTGCAGTACTGCGTCTCGCTGGGGCGACCTCCCACGCTGACGCGCTCGATCAGGTCGAGAAGCCCGTTGAGGTCTGCCGATCTACCCTTCTCGAGTTCGGCAAAGAAGTCCTCAAGGTCACAGCGCCCCGTGTCGGCCGCGATGGCGCAGACCCGGTGTCTTCCTTTTCGGACGGTGATGAGGCGCATATTAACTTATCGGTTAAGGGATGCAAACGCTAAAATTGCCAGCCCAAGATAATGTGTGTCTGTGCCCGCCGACCTCAAGATATGCCGCCCACCCATGCCCTTTGTCCACGGGGGTCACCTCGCGCATGTCTTCCCCTTTTCTTCAGATCATCGCCCGGGTGCCCGCCTGAACCGCCAGGGGGGCGTTGGATCAGACAGTGACCAGACGCCCCGCTTCGCGGCCCGGGCCTCGAGGGCGACGAGCGTCACAGCAGCTTGACCAGGGCGGCGGCAACGACGGCGGCTTGGGTGCCCGTCTCCTCTATTTTGCCCCTACAGTGGCAACCCCGTGGGTCACATCGTGGAAGGCCAGGAGGCATGAGAGGTCGGCGGGGTCCAGTCGCGCGCGCTGGGTCAGGACCTCCCCCTTGATCTCGATCAGCACGCGCCGTGCGGAGACGATGCGATCAAGGTCCTCCGGGCTCACTTCGCAGAAGGTGGTCTCGAACGCTTCGCCGGTGTCCGTGATGTTGCGCCTGCCGTCGCTTCCCGTGCACGTCAGGACGATCTTGTCCCCGTCGGCGATGAACGTCATGGCTTTGCCCGGCGAGAGAAACGCCCAAGTCGGGCCCACCCACTGGGCGAAGAATCCCAGCTTGAAGCCTCTTCTGTCGCTTGTTGCCGATGCGCCGAGATACCAGATGCCGTTCTGAACGGTGCCCCCGCTCAGGATCAGGGAGTCGAGGACCACGCATTGGGCGTCTTGCAACGGGTCCTTCCACTTTCGGATCGGGCAGAGAGGCCCGCCTGCGAACGCCCCGGAACTGACCAGACATAGAACCGCCCCCAGAAAAACGCCCCTCCGTACCCCCTTCACGTGAACGCCCCCTTGATAGGTGAAAGGTTGCCCCCGCTTTCTCGCCAGTTACACCGTCTGCCCGATCATCCGGAATCCGGGCGCCCCTCTGTGATCCCCTCATGCGTCGCCTTTTCCCCGCACGAGCACGGGCTGCCGAGCCTGGTCTGAACCACCCGGTCGGAAATGCAACCATGTTTCCGTGCCCTCGTCCATCAGGATCAGGACCAAACCGCGGGTGTCTGGGCAAGAGCGGTTCCGTTGGCTGCTGGTCGGAGGCGCATGGGGAGGAACGCTCGGTTGAACGGCCGCGTTTGAGTGTGAAGAAGCGCTCATGGGCGCACGCCTGTCGGGGCGGGAAAACCACCGGATCAAGGAACCAAACGAAGAATCGTTGGTGCCCGGGGCGGGATTCGAACCCGCACGGCCTTGCGGCCTAGGGATTTTAAGTGACCGAATCCGGCGATTCGCCGGGTTCCGGTAGCTTTTGGCTGGGTTTCTGTTTTTCCTTGCGTTACATGGGGTTATGTGTGTATTCTCGGTGCGTCGGCGTCCGCCGGGGTGCGGTGGTACCCGGAGCGAAGCGGACACTTTTCGGACACTTTTTGACGGTGTCCGACGGACACGTCGCCACCGAGGGACCCTATGCCAGCCCGCTTGTTCACGTCCGCGTACCTGCGGAGTCTCCGGCCGAAAGATAGACGTTACGAGGTCAGGGAGCCCGGTGGCCTCGGGCTCTGGGTGTACCCATCGGGCCGGAAAACCTGGATGTACACGTACACGGTGGGTGGGCGGAAGTTCCGGCTCAAGATCGGGGAGTACCCCCGGGTGGGGCTGGCCGAGGCGCGCAAGCTCGTGGTGGCCGCGAAGGCGGACATTGCGCAGGGGATCAACCCCCAGCTCGCCACGCGCAGGAAGCGCCAAGAGATGAAGCGCCAAGGTCTTACTGTGCGCGACCTCGTGCGGGCCTATATCGAGCGCTGGGCGAAGCCACGAAAGCGCTCCTGGGCCGAGGACCAGCGCCGGCTCAAAGCGGACGTGGTGCGGGCGTGGGGCCACCGGCCGGCGTCGGAGATCACACGGGCAGACGTTCGCGAGCTTCTGGACGAGGTGCTTGAGCGGGGGCCCTACGCGGCGAACCGGCTGTTTGCGACGATGCGCCGGATGTTCAACTGGGCGGTGGAGGTGGACCTCCTGCCGGCGTCGCCCTGTTGGCAGGTGCGGATGCCGGCCCAGGAGCAGCCCCGGGAACGGGTGCTGACGCCGGCGGAGATTCGGGCGTTCTGGTGGGGGCTGGAAGGGTTCTCCCATGTGCGAGGGGATGCGTTTCTCCCCCGGGACTCAGTGCGCCGGGCGCTGCGCGTGCTGCTCCTGACGGCCCAGCGGCCCGGGGAGGTGTCGGCGCTTCCGTGGGCCGAGGTCGAGGGGGAGTGGTGGACGATCCCGGGGGAGCGCACCAAGAACCGCAAGACTCATCGTGTGCCTCTGACGCCCCTGGTGCTGGAGCTCCTGGGCGAGCCGGGGGGCGAGTGGGTGTTCCCCGGCCGAGCAAAGCCGATCACGCCCACGGATCTCGGGCACGCGATTCAGCAGTACCGGCGCCTCACCGGGGTGGAGCGCTTCACCCCCCACGACCTGCGCCGGACCGCGGCTTCGGGGATGGCCTCGTTGGGGGTGCCCCGGCTCGTGATCCGCCAGGTGCTGAACCACACCGACCCCACGGTGACGGCCGTGTACGATCGGCACAGCTACGACCGGGAGAAGCGCGAGGCGCTGGAGGCGTGGGAGCGGAGGGTGCGGGAGATCACGGGGGCCAGATAGACCGAAGGCTCCCTCCGGGGAGGGAGCCTTGCCAGAGCCCCAAGCGGCTTGTCATCGCCGTGTGCCCGCGGCCCGCTGCCCGAAGGCAGTCTCGCTAGCCCGATTGATCGGGAACAGCATCTCGCTGCCTACGCGGGAGTGATTTGCAAGAGCGTGTAGTGGGCTCGCTCCATGCCTGTGGCCTCATTGCGAATGACAACCTTTTCAGCCGCCCCTTTCACTCGTTGCCCAAGGTGGAGGGGGGTGATCATGTCGTGGAAAAGGTCTTGGGCGAAAGTGAGCGAGACCTTTTCACCGGTGTCCAGCATGACCTTGACCCGACCCCTGCGTGCCAGTTCGTCCACCACTCCCTCAAACTCGACCCTTTCCGGCTCCCGCTCTTTGAGTGAGTTCAGGATGCTGGTGATCCTATGCAGATCAGCCTTGCGTCCTGTCCATTGACGGGCCTCTCCCGCTGGGGTGCGCCAATAGAAGTTGGTCTCGAGGTCCGCCTTGAGTATCGCGTCTAGTAACTCTCCCAACTCCCGACCCGCTGCGGCTCCGACTTCCGTTGCGCACTCCACTGTTTCCTCAGCCGATTCTGCTTTCAGAACGTCGAACACTCGCTTGAGGGCCTCCTCGCTGAGGCTGTGACCGAAAAGATCCATCTGGTCTTTTTTGGCGAGTGTCTTGGTGGAGATGACGATTTTGGTCGATCCAGGAGACACAGCGGCTAGTCGCAGATCGAGGGTTTCTTTTAGGTCTCTGGGCACAGGGCCGCCACGGGATGACCGGTTAGACCTCATAAAGTGTGCCGTACGCAGCACTACCTTGAAAAAGCGAGCTGCGATATTCCCGGCGAGATCGAGCGGAAGCGTTCCCCAAACGGCCTTTTCTCCCTTGAGTTGGATGGTAATGTATTCGTTCCGCCTGGATTCGAGTTCTTGGCGCAGTTCTGCCTGGAGTTCCGCTAGGTGGCTTTCAAGGCTAGATGCGGAGAGCTGGTAGGCGAAGTCGTCTGGGGCTTCTTCGAGGTGCAAACGGTCTTTTTCCAGGAGCTTCTCGGCTTCGGAAATTCGTGTGCGGAGCCACTCGACGTTGGTAATCATGGCCGCACCTCCAGCCTGGCGATGCCCTTGGGGGTGTTGTGCCGGTCGAAACCGAACACGCCGCGCCAGTACATCATCAGGTCGTGATTCTCCAGAGGGTAGAAGAACGCATGGCACCCGAACCGGAGCTTCATCTCTTCTGGATGCATTACAAGCCATCCTAGCAGATTTTTGTCGCGCGGCGAGAGGGCATTCGCCTCTCGCGCGGACGCGCCGATCGCCAGGTCGACGTCCCCCGGGTACGGCTTCGTTGTGGCATAGGAACCATTGATCCAGACGACCATGGATATGGGCACCGTGAACAAGTGGCCCAGGTATTTCGTCAAGCCTTCTGTGAGCCGTGCCCGGTGTTCCCGTCCTTCGTTGAACGGGTCGACAAAGACCCGGTGAAGGTCGTCCAGAGCGACATCGTGAAACCCCGGCGGGAAAAGCGGTGGGTACCCCCCTGGCATAGCCTCTCCTTTCTCGAATGGATGGACTACCTCCTCAGGGCATGGCGTAAGAACCAATCGGCATCGTCAAGGCGCGGCTTTACGCCTCCCCCTCCTCCACTCCCACGGCGGCCTCGGGTCTGGGAGCGACCACAGCCCCCGCTTGGCGGCCCGGGCCTCGGCCTCGAGGACACCGAGCTCGTGGTCATCCGGGGCATAACGCCTGTACCACCACGCGAGGCCGGCGCGCACGAGCTCCCGATTGAGGCTCCGGCCGTCCGGGAGGATCACCTCGGCCACCAGTCGCCCGTACCGGTCCCGACCGTGCTCGATGAGGGTGACGGTCTTCCCGAAGGCGAGTTCCGAGGCGAACTGCTTCGCCCTCTTCCCGAAAGGCTGCCGGCGCTCCGGGCAGTCGATGCCGTAGAGGCGGACTCGGATCTCCTGCCTGTTGACGAGGATCTTCAGGGTGTCGCCGTCCACTACCCCCACTACCAGCCCCTGGAGGGAGGCCGCGAGGGCAAATAGAGGGAGAAGAACGAGGGCGGCCGCCGTTCTTCTCAAGGGGTCAAGTCCCAAGGTGCCGCACGGCGACCCTGGCCTCTAGCGAATTCGGGTGCCGCCGGAGGAGTTCCCGATAAAGCACGTCCGCCTTATTCTTGTCGCCGTCCCGCCTAGCCTCTGAAGCGAGGTGGAGGAGTTCCTCTGGTTTTGCGTTTTTCAATTCTGCTAGAAAGGGTGGCGGTTCTTCGGACGGCTTGGCAGGCTCTGACTCTCGCGCTCGTGGTTGTACGAGATCCGCCTGACATTTGGGACACCGGATCGCCTCTGGGTGAATCTTGCTTCTGCAGTAAGGACACCGTTTGCCCCCTGCGAACAGGGCGATCAGGAGCCCAAATGGTCCGAGAAAGACCCCCCCAATGAAACCAAGGAATGCGCTCCCACCTCTCGATGATGCAATGAGTGCTGAACAAACCCCGAAAAGAATCCAAATGACAAACGCGCCAGTGAACATTGCCAACCCCCTCCGTGCTTAGGCTAGCTTCCTCGCCATCCAAACCGCCTGTCCAATCACCCGGAATCCGGGTGCCCCCTCCTTGATCACCTCCTTTCCGTAGCGGGGGTTGTCGCTGATGATCTCGATGCCGCCGCCCAGGGCCGGATGCAGCCGTTTTACCAGCAGCCTGTCGTCGATTCCGATGGCGTAGAGCTTCCCAGGCCGCAACTCCCGTTTGCCCTGGTGGATCATGATCACGTCGTTCTCGTAGAGCGTGGGCTCCATACTGTCACCCTCCACCCGCATGAGCACGAGCTGGCGGGCCGGGCCGATTTGCTTGAGCCACTCTGTCCGGAAATGCAACCACGTTTCCACGCCCTCGTCAATCACCACCGACCCGCCGCCACCGGCGAGCTTGGGTTTCACCAGTGGGATGGGGGTGTAGGTGTCGGAGGAAACCACACCTTCTGATTTGCCTTCCGGTTCGATGATGTAGTCCTCCAGATCAAATGACACATCACAAACCTTCGCCACCCGCCTGAGAAGCTCCGCCTTTGGCGACGTTTCTCCGCGCTCGTACCGCTGGATGGTCGGAAGAGAAACCCCTACCAATCGGGCGAATTCTGACTGGCTCATCCCCATTTTCTTGCGAACCGCTCGCAACTGCTCACCGATAGTCGCCATGCTGGCCCTCCGGGAAAAAAACGCCAGGCATCGTTTTTGATGTTGACGATGCATCATGTTTGATCTATCATTCCCACATCCCGCCGCCCGCTGGCGGGAGCACAGGTTACCACAGGACCGGAGGGATGGAATGGACAAGAGGGAGATCTACCTGGAGCTGATGCGCAGGGGGGTGACGGCGGAGCAGATCGCGGTGGAGGTGGGGTGCGATTCGTCGGTGGTGCAGCGGATCATCCGCCTGGGCCGACCGGGTCGCCCCGGCACGAAGGGGCATGCTGCGGCCCACCGGATCGCGGAGGTGATCGAGCGCCCCTTCGACGAGGTGTGGGGGAAGGAGGCGGCGTGATGAGCGCAGACCACACCACCATCCACGTCCGGGTTCACCCGGAGGTGAAAGAGACGCTGGATAGGCTGTCGGCCAACCTGGAGCAGATGAACGACCTGCTCAGGGAGAACCAGCGCCTACTTGCCGAGTGCCTGAAGGGCGCGCTTTGGGTCACGGACCGTAGGGGAGAGGCCCAGGGCGGAGGGATGTGATGAACGAAAACCGTACGTATCGCCTCAACCTCGATCCAGAGACCAGGAAGGCGATGAATCGCCTCTCGGCCAACCTGGAACGGGTAGCCCCAGGGGTCCTTGCACGAATCCCAGGCTCATTGATCGTGGCGCTGGCTGTGTTCGTGTTTTTGGCCGCGGATGCCTTTTTGAAGCGCTCGGTGGATTACCCCCTCATCGATCGGGGTCTCATCACCATCAATTCGAAGCTGTACGTGAAACTTGACGACAGCCTGCTTGAGGCGGTGTGCCAACCAGCCGGCTATGAAGCCGAGCAAGGCCGCGTCCAGTTCGTCCCGGAGGGCCAGATGGATGAGGGTGAGGTTCTCGACGTTGAAGTCGAGAAACCGGCGCTCGATCGGCGGCGGGGAGAGAAAGACGACGCCCTCAGGGGCGGTGGCGCGGAGAACGGCATAGAGCGACGGGTTGGCGGTCTCGATGCGGATTGAAACGGGCATGGTTCGCTCCTCCTTGGGTGAAACGGGTTACGAGGCCGGGCCCAAAGTAGCCCAGGGAGGGGCCTTCGAGAAGGAGGCGGCGTGATGGAGAGGTTCATCCGGCCGAAGGCGTTGGCGGAGCTGTTGGGGATCGGCAAGAGCAAACTCTACGAGATGGTGCGAGACGGCGAACTCCCCCGGCCCTGCGTGTTGTCGCGAGACCGGAACGGACACCCGCGCATCGTCGGGTGGTGGGAAGGGGATCTTGAGGAGTTCCGGGAGCGCACCAGGAAGGAGGCTGTGTGATGGGAGACGTGATCCGGATCCACGACTCGTCAGTGGACCGGCGCCCCGGGATGGAGGCCGCGGCGGAGTACCTGGGCCGGCCCCGGCGGCGGGTCCCAGGGTGGGCGGTGGTGGTGCTGGGGGCGCTGGCCCTGGCGGACGCCTGGCTCCTGTGGGTGGTGACGCGATGATGGCGCTCACGGCAGCGGAGGCCAATGCGCGGATCGAATCCTGGGCGCGGCACGGGCTCGTGCTCTGGAACGATCTCGAGACGAAGAGCACTCACGCCAGCCGCGTGTGCCCGGAATGCCTCGGCGGCGTGCGCGTGGTGTCCCTGGGCTACCGGTGCGCCCGGGGCTGCGGGTGGGAGCACCTGCGCAGCGATAGCGACAGCGACCACCAAGACCACTGACCAACAACGGGAGGACCCGACATGACCGTGACCGAACTGCTCCGACACGCAGCCGACCAAATCGAGGCCCTTGGCCTCAGCGACGACGACATTGTGGGTGGCACGTGGATGCGTAACGGCGCCATGGGAGAGCCCAAGGCCCACATCCAGCTCTGGCCCGAGGCCTGGATGCGCATCAAGCCCCAGGCGGCCTGGTGGGAATGGCGTCGCGACATGCAGACGGGCAAGCACTACCACTGCACCGCGTTTCTGGGCCACGGGCTCTACGCCACCGTGGTGCTCGACCAGAAGCCCAAGGCCGACGGCAGCGTTCGTCGAGCCGCATGAGGAGGTGAGCCATGGCATGGGTGTACGTACCACCGACCGAGCGAGACCTGGCCGAGGCCGCTATGCTCGACCGCGCCGCCGAGCACCTGCGTGCCGCCGTGCGCGAGCTCGATGGCACCTTCAGCGGCGCCAAAGCGTTCGCCAGGCGCGCCCTGCACGAGGCCGAGGCCCGAGCCGCCAAGCTCCGCCGCGGCCCCGAGCGCTGGGTGCAAGACGAGGCCAGGCAGGCCCCGGCTGAACCAGAGAGCTGCTCGCGGTGTGGCAAACCTGGACCGTTCCGGCTGATCGAGATCCAAGGCGTGCCCGCCTGGTACCACCAACCTCCAAACGGATGCTGCGGGAGCTTTGCCGCGACCGATGAGCCGATCCCCGAGACCTACGGCGGCACATACCGCACGCAGACGGCATTCGGAACGAGAACAGGCGATTGAGCCCCCTCGTTGCCCGGGGCAGGGTTTTCCTCCTTTCCCCTCCCCGGGCCTTTTTGACAACCGCCAGGGCAACGAGGCCCTGGATCCAGCGACAGGAGGCACCAATGCAGACGGCAGAGAAGGCCACAGACCTCGTGGTGATCGACAACCAAAGGGCGCTTCCGGCCGTGCAGACGCGGCTTGCGACCGATGCGGCCGGCGCGTGCAAGGAGATCGTGATCCGGACGGCGCAGCAGATCAGCGGGCGCAAGTACGTCCGAGTGGAGGGCTGGCAGGCCATCGCCAACGCCTTCGGGTGCGTGGCGAGCGCCCGGGACGTGGAGCGCGTGGAGGGCGGATACCGGGCCATCGGCGAGGTCCGGCGCATCGCCGACGGCATGGTGATCGCGACCGCCGAAGGATTCGTCGGCGATGACGAAAAGCTCTGGGCCAAGCGGCCCGAGTACGCCCGCCGGGCCATGGCGCAGACCCGGGCGATCTCCCGAGCCTGCCGGAGCGCGTTCGCGTTCGTCGTGGTGCTCATGGACGCGGGGCTGGAGACAACGCCCGCCGAGGAGATGGTGGGGGTGGAGATCGTGGACGATTCTCCACGGCCCAACAAGACCCCGTCGAAAAAGCCCTCCACAAAGAAGAACGCCACGTCCGACCCCGTGGAGACCGTGCGCGCCCTGGCTCGGGAGCAGGGCCTCACCGACTCCGACCTACTGGACTACGTACGCGCCGCCCCGGGCGAGACCTTGGCCGACCTCGGCACCGAGGCCCTCCGGGAGCTCTACCGCGATCTCAAGGCCGGCGCAGTTCCAAAAATGGAAGACGTGAAGGATGAGCCGGCCAAGGCCGCAGTGTAGCACGTGCCAATACGCGGCATGGCGGGGTTGGGTGATGCGCTGCCGCAAGGCCACGGCAGACGTGGAGCCCACCCGCCCCGCCTGTAGGCACTACTGGGACCTCGAAGAGAAGCGTTACCCCCTGCGGGAGAAAGACCATGCCGAGCATCAATAGGGCGCAGATCCTAGGCCATCTCGGGCAGGACCCCGAGGTCCGGTACACGGCAGCAGGCACTGCCGTCGCCAATCTCTCGCTCGCCACGAACTGGAAGGGCAAAGACGGCCGCGAGTCCACCGAATGGCACCGAGTGACCGTGTGGGGCGACCAAGCGGAATGGATTGGGAACGCGGCAAAAAAAGGCGACCTCGTGTTCGTAGAAGGCCGGATCCAGACCCGCAAATGGGAAGACCGGGAGGGCAACACCCGGTACCAGACCGAGATCGTGGCACACACGGCCGTGCCGCTGGGTCGCACGAAAAAGGCCCAGAACGCCGAGCCCGATCCCAACGACGACATCCCCTTCTAGGAGGTGCGCCATGTTGCTGACGCAGGACCGATTGGACCAGGCCGAGCGGCACGCGGCGGTGCAGCGGGCGACGCTGGGGCTCAAGCGCGCCCTCCCTTGCCCCGGCTGCGGCCTAACGGCCGAGCTGGAAATCCTGGAGACGGATCCGGTCGGACATGAGCCCTGGTATCGCGTGCGCTGCGGCTGGTGCGACTGGCAGGGGCCGGAATGCGACACCCCTGCCCTGGCGGTGGCCGAGTGGAACACGAGGGGTTCGTGATGAGGCAACCGCTGAAGGAGGATAGCCCATGAAACCACAGACCCGAGCCGTGCTGCGTGCGCTGGAACAGGGCCACACCCTCACGCCCATGGAGGCCCTGCGGGACCTGGGCGTGGGGCGGCTCAGCGCCAGGATCAAGGAGCTGCGTGACCTGGGGTACCCCATCGAGACCGAGAGGGTCACGGTGCCCACCCGGGGCGGGGGCGCCGTGGTGGCACGGTACAGGCTCGTGGGGAGGGAGGTGGCGGCATGATTTGGCTCTTGATGGTGCTCATCTTCGTACTCGGCGGTCTCGTTGGTGTTGGCGTGGCGATTTTGTGGTTCTGCCACAACGTGAGGTTGTGGAGGTAAACGCTTGGGCAGAAGCAGACCGGAGAACGGCATGACGAGACGGCGGTTCGATCCACCAGTCAACGAACTCGAACGCCTCATCAACGAGGCAGACAGGATGTATGCCATGGCTAGCGCGGCCGGGACCATGACGTACGGCATCATCAGCCTACGCGATGGCCTGGTGAAACTGCACCGCAGGCTCTACGTGGCCGTGAACGCACACTGCACGTGCGGCGGCAGGGGGGCTGACGACCCTGATGCGTGCCCTGCGTGTTCGGTGTGGCACGCGGCTGTGGGGACTCTAGAGGAGTGACCTGGGCCGAAAGCGCGCTGCGGCGTGGTGGGAACACGCTGAGGCACGGGTAGGTCGAAGAGGAAGGGCCCCGTTCGACAGGTGGAGGCCACAGATCAGGGAACTAGGCCCTGCACAGCCGGTTCGAATCCGGCCAGCGCGTGAGTAGGCCCGCCAGTTCAGCGACATGAAACCCCAGGGTTTGGCATGAGTGAACAGGAGGCGACGATGCAACCGGACTTCGTGCTGGAAGGCGACCTCAAAGGCGTGACGGTGAAAGCCAACAACGGCAACACGAATCGGCTGGTGCTGACGCTCACGGGGGAGCGGGAGGACCTCTCGGATCCAGAAATCCAGCAGGCCATGGACACGGGCAGCGTGTACGCAAGGCGCGTGCTGGAGCTCACCGTGGAGGCTGGGCCCCGGTTCGAGGTGGGATGGATTGCCGCGATCGCCGTGAAGGCGCACCCCGAGCACGGAACGGTGCTGACCTGGCGGGTGGCGGCCGAGGTCCGACTGGACCAGGTGGCCGACGTGCTGGCGCAGATCGTGCCGAGGCAAGGCGCGTGGATCGGTGTCAGCGGCCGCATGCCGCGGCGGCAGCTCGACCTCGCTGGGATAACCCACGATGCAGCCAAGGAGATCGAGGCGGGCCTCAAGGCCAAGGGGCACGACGTCACGGTGGAGGTCGTCCGGCCGGACGGGGAGACGGATCCACATAGGGCCTTTGCCGACGAGATCGCGGCCGGGATGCAGGCTCATGGCGTCCCGGTCGTGGACGCAGGGGAGGCCGCGTGATGCGGCTGCGGGGGCCCACTGCCCGGCGCAGGCTGCGCATGGGGAGCCGAGCGGAGGAGGAGCTGGCCGTGCAAGTGCAGGTGGCCGGCCTGCCCGAGCCGGAGCGGGAGTTCCGGTTCCACCCGGCCCGCAAGTGGCGGTTCGACTTCTCGTGGCCCGACCGGAGGCTGGCCGTGGAGGTGGAGGGCGGGGTCTGGACCCAGGGACGGCACGTGCGGGGCCAGGGGTTCGAGGCCGATTGCGAGAAGTACGCCGAGGCCGTGGCCATGGGCTGGCGCGTGATGCGCGTGACGCCCCGGCAGATTCGCGATGGCCGAGCCCTGGACTGGATCACACGGGCGCTGAGACGGGAGGCGTGAGGTGGCACGGATACGGACAATCAAGCCGAGTTTCTTCTTAGACGACGAACTCGCAGAGCTCCCTTACGCGGCTCGGCTGCTCTTTGCGGGCCTGTGGTGCCTGGCGGATCGCGAGGGCCGCCTCGAGGACCGGCCCAAGAGGATCAAGGCCGAGGTTCTCCCCTACGACGACGAAGACGTGGACGCGCTACTCACCGCCTTGGCCGAAGCCGGGTTCGTGCAGCGCTACGAGGTGGACGGTGCGCGGTACATCCAGGTGGTGAACTTCGCGAAGCACCAGAAGCCGAACCACCGTGAGGCCGCGAGCACGATTCCACCGCCCGGTGGCAACGGGTCACAACCTTTCCCGGGCACACCCGGGCATGCCCAGGAAAGGCAGGGCACGCGTGACAATCCTTCCCGGGCATACCCCGGGGGAACAGGAAGGGAACAGGAAGGGAATATAGCATCCTCCTCCCTTCGGTCGGAGGATGCTTGCGCGGAGCCTTCGCGAGCTCCGGCTCCCGCGCTGCCGGCCGGCACCGCCCCGGGGCGAGATGAGGCGCCACCCGACAACGCCGACCCGCCCCCAGTGATCACGCTGCCCACGAACAGGCGAGGCACCGAGTACCCGGTGACCAAAGCCCAGGTCGCCGAGTGGGCCGAGCTCTACCCCGCCGTGGACGTGGTGCAGGAGTTGCGCAAGATGCGCGGCTGGCTCCTGGCCAACAAGACGCGGCGCAAGACAGCACGGGGCATGCCCAAGTTCATCAACGCCTGGCTGACCAAGGAGCAGGACCGGGGAGGCGCGAAGGCCAGGGCCTCGCCTGCGACACCCACGTCAGGCAACGGAAGGGGGCTGGCGGCTGCTGTGTCCAAGTTCGGCGCGAGAGTTCGGCAGGAGGTGCACCATGACGACGGAACAGGCGACCGAGATCGTGGCGAGGGTGTTCGCGCGTTACCCGGGGTCGGCCGCAACGGTTGACGAGCTTGTGGTTGCCGAATGGGTCGCGGAGTTCCAGGAACGGTTCGAGGCGTACCCGCCAGAGAAGATCTTGGAGTACGCCAGGGATGCGACACGTAGGATGCCAGGGCAGTACGCGCCGAGCTTGCCTCAGCTCTGCGAGGCGATCCTGGAACGGCTGCACCGGGAGGAACAGACCCTCTTGCGCCTGGTGGAGCCGCCACCCAGTGAGACCGAGCGCAAGCGGGCACAGGCGTTCCTGCGCGAGATCTCGGCCAGGATCGGCCGGGGAACGGAGGCTGCGTCATGAGCGGCTTGGTGGGACTGGACGTTGTGAACGCGCTGATGGACCGGGTGGCGGCCGTGGAGCTTGAGCACGGGCCGATCGCGACCGCTCACGAGGGCTACGGCCTCTTGGCCGAGGAGGTCGCCGAGCTCCTGGACGAGATCCGCCACCGGGACCGCGTCTGGCGCCGGATCGAGGAAGAGGCCATAGACGTGGCCGTGGTGGCCCTGCGAATCGCCGCGCTGGCCCGGGCCCACACGGCGGACCTGTGGAAAGACGAGGGTGGCCATGGGATACGCTGCGCTCAAGCTTGCTGATCCCACCCCTCCTGCCGCACCCCCCGAGCAACGCCTGTGGCAGGCCGTCGTGAGGCACGCTGTGGAGACGCTCCTCTACCCCGAGCAGCAGTGCCGACGGATGCAGCGGCGCGATCCAGAGCTTCTCGTAGAGCAGGAACAAGCGTACTTCAGGTCGCCCTTGTTCGAACTGCACTGTTCGTGGGCCGGACTCGATCCGTTCAAGCTACGGGCGGCGCTGCGGAAAGCGGGGCTGCTGTGAACCAGTGGCGTATGGGAGGGAGGTGACAGATGGCGAGATTGACGAAGTGCTCTTGTTGCGGCGGGGACGTGTCCTCCCGCGCGTGGTTCTGCCCCTCCTGCGGGCACCCTGTCTCTTCCCTGGAGTGGACGGACACGGACAAGGCTATAGCGGCCGTCCTCACCGTGATCGTTCCCGGAGGGGGGCATGTGTACAAGAAGCAGTTCCGACAGGCGTTCCTTTGGTTCTGCGGGGTGCTGCTTGGATACGCCCTCTTGCTTGTTCCGGGGCTGGTGTTGCACGGGTTCTGTGTTCTGTCCGCCATGAAGGCGCCAGAGTAGGCGGAGAGAGGCTGAATGAAGGGCGACCGGACCATCAGGCGTTGGCTGGTGTTCCTGCAGCGAGTACGGCAACAGCGCCCACTGCCTGTCTGGTGTCCCAAATGCCAAACCCCTCTGGGCAAGGTTTGGGGACGCTACGAGTTGCGCTGCACGTCATGCGGCAAGATCACGGCCGGGATGCGAAGTTGAGATAGGGCATGTTTCGCTATTGCGAGGCCTAGACATGCTCGTTTAACTGTGCATCGAGACTCCACGGAGGGAGTGCCCAGGCCGCGCAGGGAGAGGCTGACCATGGATGGAGCCGCCCGAGGGGGTGGAAGGCCCCCGCACCGAAAGAGACCCGCCTTGGCAACGGGATTGTCCGTTGTTCTGGCGGGTTTTGTCTTTACGGGTCCTTCCGGGGCCGAAAACCGCGGGTACGCGGCGAGGCGCGATGTTTTCCTAGGCACCGGGGCTGCCTAAGGGGACCGGGACCAATGGCAGCGGAGGGTTGCACGCAACGGCAGGTGGCCGAGGCCTTGGGAGTCTCCCCCCGCCACGTGAGGCGGTTGATCGAGGACGGGGTGCTCCCCAGGCCGAAGGGCCCCCGTCGGTACGACCTCGCGGCCTGCGTGGAGGCGTACTACCGGTGGAAGTTCGACCGGGGAGACGACGGGGACTCCCCCGACCTGGCCCGGGAGCGGGCGTTGCTGGCCCGCAGTCAGCGCCAGAAGGTGGAGCTGGAGCTCCGGGTGCGCCGGCAGGAGCTCGTGGAGCTCGACCGGGTGGAGGCGGCGCTCACCGACGTTTTCGCTCGGTGCCGGGCAAAGCTCTTGGCGCTCCCCACGAAGGCGGCGCCGCTCCTGGTAGGCGTGGACTCGCTTCCGCGGGTGAAGGACGCCCTCGATGGGCTCGTCCGGGAAGTCTTGACGGAGCTCGCCACGCTCGACGTGGAAAGACTGACGGAATCGCATGGGGCTGACGGAGACGATCCAACGGGCGCTGAGGACATGGGCCCCGCCGCCGAAGCTGACGGTGAGCGAGTGGGCCGACGCAAGGCGCGTGCTCAGTCCCGAGGCAAGCGCAGAGCCCGGGCAGTGGGCCACTGATCGTGTCCCGTACCTACGGGGGATCATGGACGCCTTCTCGGACCCCGAGGTGGACACGGTGACGGTGATGAAATCCGCCCAGGTGGGCGGGACGGAGTTCATCCTGAACGTGATCGGCTACCACATCGACCAGGATCCGGCCCCGATGCTCGTGCTCCAGCCGACGCTGGAGATGGGGCAGACGTTCTCGAAGGACCGGCTCGCCCCGATGCTCCGGGACACGCCATGCCTGAGGGGCAAGGTTCAGGACGCCAAGGCCCGGAACAGCGGGAACACCCTGCTCCACAAGACGTTCCCGGGCGGCCACATCACGATCGCTGGGGCGAACAGCCCGGCTGGTCTCGCATCGAGGCCCATCCGGATCGTGCTCTGCGATGAGGTGGACCGGTACCCCCCTTCGGCCGGCACAGAGGGCGACCCCGTGAACCTCGCGTTCAAGCGCTCGACCACGTTCTGGAACCGGAAGCGGGCTTTGATCTCGACCCCGACGATCAAGGGGCTCTCGCGGATCGAAGCGAGCTTCGAGGAATCGGACCAGCGGCGGTTCTGGGTTCCGTGCCCGGAGTGCGGGGAGCCCCAGGTGCTCCGTTGGGCTCAGGTGCGGTGGGAGCCGGGCAAGCCGGAAACGGCCTGGTACGAGTGCGAGCACTGCAGGGCCCACTGGGACGACGCGAAGCGTTGGGAGGCGATTCGGCACGGGGAGTGGAGGGCCGAGGGGGAGTTCCGCGGGCATGCCGGGTTTCATGTGTGGGAGGCCTACAGCCCGTGGGTGCGGTTGTCGGAGATCGTGGCGGCGTTCCTTGAGGCCAAGAAGCGGCCCGAGACGCTCCAAACCTGGGTGAACACGAGCCTCGGCGAGACCTGGGAGGAACAAGGCGACGAGGTGGACGGCCACGAGCTCCAGGAACGGTGCGAACAGTGGGATCCGGAGGTCCTCCCGGAGGGCGTCGTGGTGCTCACGGCCGGCGCCGACGTCCAGGACGATCGGATCGAGGTGGAGGTGGTCGGATGGGGCCGGGACGAGGAGTCCTGGTCTGTCGCCTGGGAAACGCTGTGGGGCGACCCGCGGAAGCCTGCTGTGTGGCGGGAGCTCGATCGGTTCCTGCAGCGGCGCTGGGACCACAGCCTGGAAGGCGTGCGGCTCGGCATCGCGGCAGCGTTCATCGACTCGGGGCACCTCCCCAAGGAGGTCCACAAGTTCACCCGCGGGAAGGCAGGGCGGCGGGTCTTCGCGTGCCGCGGCTCTTCGGAGCCCGGGAAGCCGCTCCTGGCCGGCGTAAGCCGCCGGAACGGCCAGCGCGTGCCCGTGTACTACGTCGGCACCGACACGGCCAAGGGCACGATCCTGGCCCGGCTGAAGATCGAGGAGCCCGGGCCGGGGTACATGCATTTCCCCATCGGCCGGGACCGGGAGTACTTCGAGCAACTCACAGCGGAGAAGGCCGTTCGGAGGTACCGGAAGGGGCAGCCCTACCGGGAGTGGATCAAGAAGCGGGCTCGCAACGAGGCCCTGGACTGCCGGGTGTACGCGATGGCGGCCCTGGAGCAGCTCAACGCCAACCTGGACAAGCTGGCGGCCCAGCTCGAACGGCAGGCCGAGGCGGCCCAGCAGAAGACCCGGGAGCTCCTCGAAGACGCGGAAGATGCTGGGGTGACCCGGGAGGCCGTGGCCGCGGCGCACAAGCGCGTCCGGCCGAGGGCGCGTCGAGCCAGCTGGGTGACCGGATGGAGGCGTTGACGTGAGAAACGTACCCGAGAAGCTCTACGCCGGAGACACGCTCAAGTTCGACGTCCCGGCCCCATCGGATGGCCACGCGACGTACCGGGCCTCCGACGGCTGGGCTCTCTCCTTCCGCCTCGTGGGATCCGGGGGGACCCCGTCGTTCGACGCCACGGCCAACGGGGACGGGTTCTCGGTCAACGTGGACGCCTCCACCACCGCGGGCTGGCCCCCGGGCTTCTACTCTTGGACGGCGTACGTCACCAAGGCCGGCGAGCGGCACATTGTCGGCTCGGGGCACCTGGAGATCGCGCCCGACCCGACGTCCGCTTCGGCTACGGATGCCCGCTCGCACGTCAAGCGCCTCCTGGACGCGATCGAGGCCGTTCTCGAAGGCCGGGTCACCAAGGACGTGGAGTCGTACACCATCGGCGGCCGCCAGCTCACGCGGATCCCGATCCCGGAGCTCCTGCGACTGCGGGACAAGTACAAGGCGGAGTACCGGCGAGAGCTCCAGGCCGAGCGACTGGCCAAGGGGCTCCGGAGCGGCCGGACGGTGCGGGTCCGCAACTTGGGTCAGAGGTACTGACGTGGGCCTCCTGGATTTCTTCCGGAAGAAGGCTGCGGACGCGGCGCCTCCGGCTGCGGCGCAGGCCAAGCGACTCGCTTCCGTGGGCCGCAGGCCGCCGCGGCGTTCATTCGACCTGGGGGGCGCGTCCTCCGTGACCGAGGGGTGGCCGGGTCGCGGGTCTCGCAGCATCAACGAAGACCTCCGGGCGCGGCTCCTGCTCATGCGCAAGCGCAGCCGGGACCTGGCCCAGAACAACGATTACGCGAAGCGGTTCAAGCGGCTGTGCATCACCAACATCGTCGGGCCGAAGGGCGTGGGGATGCAGGCCCAGGCCCGGAACCCGGACGGCGCCCTGGACGTGCCGGCCAACGAGCGGATCGAGGAGGGGTGGAAGCAGTGGGGCCGCCGCGGCAGTTGCGAGATCACCGGGATGCTCAGCTGGGTGGATGTGCAGCGGATGTGTGCCGGGACGGTTCCGGAGGACGGCGAGATCCTGGTGCTCCTGGTGGAGGGACAGGCCGCCGGGAACCCCGAGGGGCTCGCGCTGCAGGTGCTGGAGCCCGACGCGCTTCCCATCCACCTGAACCGCGAGCTGCCCAACGGGAACCGCATCGTGATGGGCGTGGAGGTCACCCCGGCCGGGCGCCCCGTGGCCTACTGGCTCTCGCGCAAGCGGGACGCGTACCACTCTCTGCAGGAAGGGGACTACGTCAGATTTCCTGCCGAGAAGGTGATCCACCTCTTCGTGCCGGAGTATCCGAATCAGCTCCGGGGTATCCCGTGGTTCCACTCCGCCGGCGTGCGGCTCAATCAGATCGGGGCATACGAGGTCGCAGAGGTCGTAGCGGCGCGGCTGGGGGCGGCAAAGATGGGCTTCTTCACGCCCTCGGAGTCGGAGGAGTACGAGGGCGAGGGCGAGGATGACGACGGCGACATCATCACCGAGGCGGAGCCCGGGGTGTTCGAGAAGCTCCCGCCCGGGGTGCAGCTCCAGACCTGGGACCCACAGCACCCCAACGCGAACTTCGACAAGTTCGTGAAGCGAGAGCTCATGGGCGTAGCGGCCGGACTCGGCGTCAGTTATCCGACCTTGGCCTCGGACCTGGAGGGAGTGAGCTACAGCTCCGGCCGGCTCGGGACCCTGGACGAACGCGACATGTGGATGTTCCTCCAGGACTGGTTTGCCGAGACCCTCTGCCAGCGCGTGTTCGAGGCGTGGCTCCCGAGGGCTCTGCTCTCCGGCACCGTGCAGCTACCGCTCCGAAAGCTGGACAAGTTCTCGGCGGTGCGCTGGCAGCCCCGCCGGTGGGCCTGGGTGGATCCCCTCAAGGACATGGTGGCCAACGAGAAGGCCGTGAAGCTGCGGATCAAGAGCCGCCGGCAGATCGTGGAGGAGAACGGCGGGGACTTCGACCAGACGATCGCGCAGCTGGAACAGGAGGAGAAGGCGCTTAAGGAGAAGGGCCTTCTGCCACCCGACAAGGAGGTCGGAAATGGAAAGGCAGCTACCGGCTGAGCTTCGGAGCACGTACGGCAACCGGGCCATTCGGATCGGGGAGCGCGAGTACCGCCTCGAACGCCCCCTGTACCGAACCTTCGCCCTCAGCCGGGAGGAGATCGACGAGGAGGCCCGGACCGTTCCGCTGAGCTTCTCCAGCGAGGCCCCGGTGGAGCGATGGTTCGGGGTCGAGGTCCTCGACCACAGCCCCCAGAGCGTCCGACTCGGGCGCCTCAACAACTCCGGTCCGCTGCTCGTGGACCATGACCCCCGCATCCAGATCGGCGTCGTGGAAAGGGCCGAGGTCGGCAGCGACCGGAGAGGTCGTGCCGTAGTGCGCTTCGGAAGGAGCGCACGAGCCGACCAGGAGTTCCGCGACGTGCTGGACGGCATCCGAGTGAACGTCTCGGTGGGGTACATGGTCCACCGGATGGTCCTGGAAGAGACCTCCGACGAGGACGGGGACGTCTTCCGGGTAGTGGACTGGGAGCCCCTGGAGATCTCCATCGTCAGCATTCCGGCCGACACGAGCGTCGGTGTCGGGCGCCAGGATGGTTTCCAGGGGGTGGAACCTGAGCGGCTCGTCAAGGAGGACCGCGGAAACCACACGGAGGTGAGAGACATGAACCGGAACACCACTCAGCAGACGCAGCAGACCCCGCCCCAGGCCCCCCAGGCCCGGGCGCAGGACCCGCAGGGCCCTCCCCAGGCGGCGCCCAAGGTGACCGAGCCCGACGGGAGCCGGGTGGCGGCCGAGCTGCTCGCCATCGCCGGGCAGTTCGTACGGCACGTCCCCGACGCGTACGAGATCGCCCGGCAGACGCTGGAGTCCGGAGGCGGCGTGGACGCCTTCCGCCAGGCCCTCCTGGAGAAGATGGGCCGGCAGGATCCGGTGGCGGCCGCGCCGGACCCGGTGGACATCCAGCTCTCCGAGGGAGAGCAGCGCCAGTACAGCATCCTCCGGGCCATCCGCATCGCGGCCGGCCTGGAGGACGACGGCATCGAGCTCGACATCTCCAACGAGATCGCCAAGCAGCTCGGCCGCGGAACCGAGGGGATCTACGTGCCCATGAGCCTCCGGAAGGCCCCCTACAGCCGCCAGGCCGTCGAGAACGCGCTCGGCCGGGCCCTCGTGTCCACCGGCGGCGAGGGCCAGGAGCTCGTGCCCACCGAGCTGAGCGACCTGATCGAGCTCCTGCGCAACCGGATGATGGTCCGCCGGCTCGGCGCTCGGGTGCTCTCCGGCCTGAACGGCAACGTCTCCTTCCCGCGCCAGACGGGCGCCGGGACGCTCTCGTGGGTCGCCGAGAACCCGGGGGCTGACCTGGGCGATTCCGACGCCACCCTGGACCAGGTGACCCTCTCGCCCAAGACGGCCATGAGCACCACGGCGTACAGCCGGCAGCTCCTGGCCCAGAGCTCCATCGACGTGGACATGTTCGTCCGCGACGACCTCATGGCGATCGGGGCCCTGGGGCTCGATTACGTGGCGATCAACGGCACCGGTACCAACAACGAACCCTTGGGCATCCTGAACACCACGGGCATCGGCTCGGTGGTGGGTGGAACGGACGGTGCGGCCCCCACCTGGGACCACATCGTGGACCTGGAGTCCGAGGTCGCCATCGACAACGCCGACGTGGGGAACCTGGCCTACCTCACCAACGCCAAGGTCCGCGGCAAGCTCAAGAAGACGACCAAGGTTTCGGGCGACGCCGGCGCCGGGTTCGTCTGGGACCGCGGCGACGAGCCGGGGTTCGGCGATGTGAACGGCTACCGTGCGGCCGTCTCGAACCAGGTGCCCTCGAACCTCAACAAGGGCACGAGCGTGGGCGTCTGCTCCGCGATCATCTTCGGCAACTTCTCCGATCTGCTCATCGGCGAGTGGGGCACGTTCGAGATCATCGCGGACCCCTACTCGAAGAAGAAGCAGGCCCTGGTGGAGCTCACCCTGTTCTTCCTGGCCGATGTCGCGGTCCGGCATCCGGAGAGCTTCGCGGCCATGAAGGACGCGCTGACGGCGTAACCGAGAGGCGGGGAGCGGGGCCCCGAGCCCCCTCCCCGTCCTGAATGGAGGTGACCCATGAAGGTGTTCATCCTGCGCAACACGGTGGCGGACGGAGGGAAGGTGCTCGAAGCCGGCAGGGTCGTGGACCTGTCCAAGGCGGACGCCGAGTTCCTGGTGCGTCTCGGGAAGGCCCGGAGGCCCACGCCGGAAGACGTGAAGGCGGCCAAGCGCGCCAAGGAGGGCTGACCCGTGCGCGTCAAGATCCTGGACACCGTCATGGCCTCGGGACGCGTCCTTGAGGCCGGCGAGGAAGCGACGCTTCCGAGGACCGAGGCCGAGAGCCTGATCCGCCGGAAGAAGGCCGAGGAGATCTCCGAGGGCAACAAGGGGAGGAAGGGCCGGAAGTGATCGACCTGGCTGACGACACGGCCGTCTTCTTCGACACCCAGGACGGGTTCGCCGAAGACTGCGACTTCCTGGGCGGAGGCCTCCAGGCACCCGTCCGGGCGCCGGTCGTGTGGACCGACGAGCGCCTGGAGGACCCCGACGGCGACGCGTACGCCGACCGGGCCGTGATCCTCGCGCCGGCCTCGGCGTTCATCGCCCCGGACGTGCCCGAGCGCGGCTGGACGGTGACCCGCGACCCCGACGGCACGCCCGAGACCTGGACGGTGCGGCGGGTCTCCCGGGACCCCTGGGCCTACCGGCTCGAGATCCAGCGGGGCACGCGGCCCGTTCCGGCGAGGTGACCATGCTCCGGGCGACGTTTCACACGGCCGTGGTCCAGGAGTTTACCCGGGAGTTCACGGGCGAAGCCCACCGCCGGAGTCTCCGGAAGGCGGCCCGCTCCGAAGCCTTCCGGTTGCGCCGATCGCTGCGTGAGCACCTGCGTTCGGGCGCCGGTGTGACTCCGCGGGCGCAGCTTACCCGGCGCCTGGCCCGGAACCGGTGGCGGCAGGCTCTTCGGGCCTTCGCGAACTGGACCGCGTACCGCGTCACCGAGACCTCACATGGCGTGGACATCCTCGTGGGGATCGCCGTGCCTCATCCGGACGCCGGGAAACAGGCCGAGCGGGCTCGGCGCCAGTGGCTTGCTGAGATGGCCGTCAAGGGGGCCCGCTGGGCCATCACCCGGGAGGCCCAGGCGGCCATCGCGGCCCGGATCCGCAAGAAGGGTGCCCGCCCCACCGTGGGGCGTGGCCGGGCCCGCCGAAGCATCATCCCCGAGGTGGGCCACATCGTGCGGCTGCCGCCGCGCCCGTTCACCGACACCTGGCTCCAAAAGGAGCGGGGCGGCAGGAACACGGCGGAGAACATCCAACGGCTTTACGAAATGGCGCAGCGTGGCGAGCGCTGGGCCCGTGACTGGTGGAAATCATGAGCCGCCGAACCGACATCCGGGACGCCATCGTCGCCAAGCTCCAGGGCCTCGGCCTCGGGGCCCCGGTGGGCACATGGACCGGCGATCCGGAGGAGTTCAACGAGGACGAGAGCTTCCCGAGCGTGTGGGTGCTCTACGCCGGAGCCCAGTTCGGCGAGTGGCGCACCCTGGGCACCTCGAACCCGGTCTACGAGCGGGCCTTCGGGTTCGCCGTGTTCGTCGCGGCCACGAGTGAGACGGAAGCCCTCGGCATCCTGGAGGCGATCGAGCAGGGCCTGCCCGGGACCCTCACGGTCGGCAGCGACAAGCGGCGCGTGGAACTCGACGGGAACGAGGAGCTCATCGCCGTGGAGCTCGGCCGCTACCTGTACGGACAACGCTATCGGGTCCCGGACCCGTAACACGGAGGTAACGCCATGCTGGCCAAGAGAGCCAACCTGAAGCTCCTCATGGTGGAAGAGACGACCTGGGGAACCAAGCCCACGATCACCGCGGGCGATTCCGTGAGGATCCCGTTCGACACAGAGAGCCTCGGCGCGTCCCAGGAGCGCCAACAAAACCCCCATTTGAAGGGGGACCGGAATCCGGCTCGCGGTGTCTTGGGGCGAGTCGATGCCGGCGGAGACATCAGCTGCAAGCTGAACGGTCTGGATCACGGCCTTCTGCTGAAGGCCCTCCTCGGGAGCGTGACGACCACGGGCACGGGGCCCTACACGCACACGTTCAAGATCGGGTCCAGCCTCCCGTCGTTCACGATCGAAAAAGGCTTCGCGGACATCGGACAGTACTTCGTGCTGACCGGGTTCAAGTGCGCCTCCGCCCGGTTCGCCCTGAACCCGGACGGGTTCTTCGACCTCTCGACGACCTGGATGGGTAAGGGCGAGGACGCATCGAGCCCGGCGGCGTCGAGCATGGACAGCGCGCCGACCGAACGGACCGACGCCGTCTTCTCGATGACCGATGCCAACATGGTGATCCAGGAAGGCGGAGCGAACATCGCCACACTCACCGGCCTCGAATTCAGCTACGAAAACGGCCTCGACGGCAACGTGTACACGTTGGCCAACCAGGGGCAACGCGGGGCGCTCCCGGCAGGCGCCGTTCGGATCACCGGGGAGCTCACGGCCCTGTTCGAGGACGTCAGCCTCTACAACAAGGCCAAGAACTCCACCGAAACCAGTATCGCCATCACCCTGCAGCGCGGTGACGGCTCGGGGTCGGCCGGCAACGAGAAGCTCCAGCTGTTTCTCGACGAGATTCTGTTCGGCAAGGCCATTCCCAAGGCCGAGGGGCCCGCCGGAGTCCTGCTGAAGCTGCCGTTCGAGGCGTACTACGAGGACGCAGCCGAAGCCAGCGCGTTTCGCGCGGTGCTCTTGAACAGCATCGCAGCCTATTAGGAGGCCACCATGCTCGTGATCGGAAAGCCGGTCGAGATTCGGCGGGTGTTCGAGGTGGACGGGGAGTCCTTCGTGGTCACCTACCCTGTCCGGCCGCCGGGGAAGGCCCTGTGGGAGGAGATCCTGGAGGCCAAGAAGAAGGCCGAGGAGAGCGGCGACACGGACGCCGTCTTCTGGACCCCGGAGCGGCTGGCCCCCTACCTCTCCGGGAACCTTGGCGGGGTCACCTGGCCCGACGGATCCCCCATCCGGCCAACCATCGAGCACCTACGGCGCTTGGAGGTCGAGGCGCCCAGCATCTACGCGGGTGCCATCGAGGCCGTGTACGCGGCGGCCCCCCGGAAGGCAGAGGCCGACCGAAAAAACTCGAAGACCTCGTCCGCTGGCATTTCGGCCACGGCGCCGAGTACTGCCGGGCATGCCGACTAGCGGGCGAGGCGAAAGGGATCGAGCGTGACTGCGCGCAGTGCGAGGGCCGCGAGCCCGTGCCGGATCCGGACAACCGGGAAGCGTGGGAGCTTTTCTGCGCGGCCGCGACCCAGTGGCGGCGGGCCGGCATGGAGGGGATTCCCACCGGGCTCGACTACGCAGCCGTGGACGCACTGCGGCGGGCCTTCGGGATCCGGGCCGGCCGGGATCTCTGGGAACGGATCCGGGTGCTGGAAGCGGAGGCCTTGCGGGTGATGACGAAGCGGATCCAGGAAGAACCCCCCCATGGCTGACGCCAGGCTCAACGTCAAGTTCACGGTCCGCGACGAAGGCGCCCCCGTCATCGAACGGGTGCGGCGCAACTTCCGCCGAATGGCCGATGACGGGGCCCGGGCCGGCAAAGACGTCTCCTCGGCATGGAAGACGGCCCTGGGGGTGTTCGCCGGGATGGGGGCCCTCAACCTGGCCTCGTCGGCTATACGCGGGCTGGCCGGCGCCGTGCGCGACTTCGTCGGCGAGACCCTGGAGCTCGCGGAGATCCAGGAGACGGCCGAGGGGCGCATGGAGGCGGTCCTCAGGGCTACCGGCGGGGCCGTGGGCTACACCGCCGACCAGCTCAAGCGGATGGCGGCCGAGTTCCAGGACGCCCTCGGAATGGGGGACGAGGAGATCCTGCGCCTCCAGGCCGTGATGCTCACGTTCCGCAACGTCACCGGGGACACCTTCCGTGAGGCCATCGAACTTACCGCCGACATGGCCTTCGTCATGGGCACCGACGCCCGCTCCGCCGCCATCCAGCTCGGCAAGGCCCTGAACGACCCGATCCAGGGCGTCTCCGCGCTTCGGCGTGTGGGCGTGTCGTTCACGGAGCAGCAGAAGGAGCAGATCCGCGCCCTGCAGGAGTCCGGTGACCTCATAGGGGCGCAGCGGATCATCCTGGCGGAGCTCCGGCAGGAGTTCGGTGGGGTCAGCCGGGCCATGGACGGCACCTGGAAGCGCGCCGCCACGAACCTGGCAAATGCGTGGGGGGACCTGAAGGAAGAGATCGGGAAGCTCGTAACCGAGAACCGAGGCACGATCGAGTTCCTGAACGATCTGACAGACGCGATCAAGAAGCTTGGCAAGGCCGTGGACGAGTTCCGGCACCCCGACTTGGTGGGCCAGGAGCTCACAATGCTGCGCTGGCAGCTCGACATGGCCACCACGCCGGAGATGCGCGAGGCCATCCAGCGGCGAATCGATGTGCTTACGGCCGCGGAACGGGCGGCTGAGGTGCCGGCGGACCCGTGGCTGGAGGCATGGAAGCGCCGGAAGGCCCTGCCGCCGGAAGTCAATACGATCATCCAGGAATCGGCCAAGTCGCACGCCCAGGCTTACTGGGAAGCATACGCCCGGGCCATGGCCCAACTGCGTGAGTCTGCGCCTGCGGTGCAAGCCCCCAGCCTCCCTAGCAGCGGATTTGCCGACCTGCGCCGCTTGGATGAGATGCTCAACGGTCGTCGCGCCCTGCCTGGTGTGTACGGTGCTGGAGAGACCTCGGGGTTGGCCTTCCTGCGGCAATGGGACGAGGCGTTCGAAGAGCAGGCCCGGGAAATCGCAGCCCTCACCGACAATGCCACCACGAACCCGCTGCGGCGGCTCAAAGAGGTCACCGAGCAAGACCAGCGGGTGATCGACGAGATCACCGAGCACGTGAGGAAGAACGCGAAGCTCCGCGCCGAGGCGGAGAAGACGTGGCTCACCGGGGCCCGGGACGGGCTGCGGGAGTATGCGGACGATGCCCTCAAGACCTACGACGAGGTCGCCCAGGCCGTTCAGGGGGCGTTCGCGGCCATGGAGGACGCCCTGGTGCGGTTCGTGCGGAGCGGGAAGCTCTCGTTCCGCGAGTTTGCCGACGCGGTGATCGAGGACCTGGCGCGCATCGCAATCCGGGCGCAGATCACGGGGCCGCTGGCCCAGATCGTGGGCGGTTGGTTCGGCGCCACCGGGGCCTCGCCGGCTCCGGCCCCGGCGACGGCATCCCCCGCCGGCCCCTCCATTGGGGGCTCCGGCTGGTGGAACAATACGTCGGCGCCGCGGCTCGCGCCCCGGGTGGCTGCCGGGGCGGCAGGCGCCGGGCCGGTGCAGGTGACGGTGATCAACCAGTCCGGTGTGCCCGTGGACGTGCGCGAGCGGCCCGGCTCGATGGGCCGTGAGGTGGAGATCTGGATCGGCCGCACCGTGGCCGGCGACATCGACCGGGGCGGCGATGTGGCCCAGGCGATCCAGCGGGTGTTCGGCCTGACGCGCAGGGGGTACTGAGATGCCGACCTGGCCGGGGACGCTGCCGCAGAAGCCCGATGCAGACGGCTATACCGAAAGCCCGCCGGACGTCGTCCTTCGCACCCAGATGGACGCGGGGCCGCCCAAGGTCCGCCGGCGCTCCACGGCCGGGCCCCGGCCGATCACGATGCAGATGACGCTCACCCTCACTGAGGTGCAGACCCTGGACGACTTCTTCTGGACCACCTGCCAGGCAGGGGCGCTGCCGTTCGACTGGGTGCACCCCCGCACGCAGGCGGCGGCCACGTTCCGGTGGCGCTCGCCCCCCCGGTACCTGGGCAGCGACAGTGACGAGGGCTGGCTGGCGGAGCTCGAGCTGGAGATCGTGCCATGAGGACCCTTTCGGCGGCGGCCACCCGGGCGATCACGGCACAGGAGACCGGCGAGGCGTTTTTGCTGCTCCTCACCATCGACCACCCGGACCTCACCCAGCCGATCCGGGTGGCGCGAAACGGCGAGGACGTCGTGAGCCGGGGCAACACCTACACGGCCTACCCCTTCGAGATCGAGATCCCCGAGGAACGGGGGGACCGGCCGCCCCGGGTGCGCCTGGTGCTCGACAACGTGGACCGGCAGATCACCGAGGCGATCCGGCCGCTCACGAGCTCGCCCACCGTGACCCTGGAGGTGGTGCTGGCGTCGAGTCCCGACACGGTGGAGGCCGGCCCCTACGATTTCACGATCCGCAACATCACCTACGACGCCCAGGTGATCACGGCCGAGCTCGCGTACGAGGACGTGCTGAACCTGCGGTTCCCTGCGGACCGTTTCACCCCGAACCTGTTCCCGGGGCTCTTCTGAGGGCGGGCATGGGTGATCTGCCGGCGTGGGCCGCCGAGTACGTGGGCCTGCCGTTTCGGCCCCACGGCCGGGGCCCCGACGGGTACGACTGCTGGGGGCTCGTGCGGCGGGTGCTCGCCGAGCGCTGGGGCGTGGATCTCCCCGGCTACGACGGTCGCTACGCGACCGTGACGGACCCGCGGATCGCCGAGACCATCGAGGCCGAGGCCCGGGCCTGGCGCCGGGTGGACCCGGCCGAGGCCCGGCCGGGGGACGTGGTGGTGCTGCGGGTGCTGAGCCTGCCCCTGCACACCGGGGTGCTCGTGGCCCCGCCGGCGTTTCTGCACGTAATGGAGGGCGTGGACAGCGTGATCGACCGGCTCGACCGGGCCCACTGGGCCCGCAGGATCGTGGGAGTGTACCGGCATGCCGCGCTCGCCTGACGGCCCCCGCCTGGTCGTTGCGCCGCACCCGTGCACATTCGAGCGGTTCGACCGGCTCGTGCCCGAGGGCTGGACCGTGGCCCGGGCCCTGGAAGAGCTCGGCCTGGCCGAGGCCCCGACCGTGCACGTGCACGTGGACGGCGAGCCGGTGCCCCGGGAGCGGTGGGCCGAGACGACGCTCAAGCACGGCCAGCTCGTGACGGTGCGGGTGGTGCCCCAGGGCGGGGGCGACGGCCGCAAGGTGGCCAACACGGTGCTCACCCTGGCCGTGATCGCGGTTGCTGCGGCCACCGGTACATGGGTAGCGGGGCTCGCTGGCGGCGGAGTCCTCGGGGCGGCCGCCGGCGCTGTGACCACCGCCGCGGTGGGCTACGCCGGCATGTTGGGCGTCAACGCCCTCGCGCCCCTGCCGCGGGCCGGGGTTTCGGGCGGTCGGCCCGGGGCGCCCGAGCGGCTGCCCTCGCTCCTCGGCGGCCGAAACGCCCTGCGGCGCTACGAGCCCATCCCCAGGATCTACGGCCGGCGGCGGATCTACCCGGCCCACGGCGCGCTGCCGTACACCGAGATCGTGGGCTCCGATCAGTACCTGGTGCAGGCGTTCTGCCTGGGCTACGGGCCGCTGCAGATCACCGACCTCAAGATCGGCGACACGCCCATCGACCAGTTCCAGGGCGTGGAGTACGAGATCCTCCAGGGCTACGACACCGACCCGGCGCTCACCCTGTACACGGCCGACGTGTACGAGGAGGCCCCCGGCGTCACCCTGACCGAGGGGGCGGCCGCCACCGTGCGCACCACCCAGGCCGGGGCCGAGGAGATCTCGCTCGACATCACCTTCCCTGCCGGGCTCATCTGGTACGAGGACAACGGCGACAAGCACTCGATCCAGGCCACGTTCCAGATCGAGTACGCCGCGGCAGGCTCCGGCCAGTGGCAGACGCCCACCTTCCTTCGGAAGACCGACGGCCTCACCGAGCCGGCAGCCGGCCAGATCGCGATCGAGGCCACCCGGGCCGAGACGCTGCGCCTCGGCGTGAGCTTCCGGCCGCCCTCGCCCGGGCAGTACGACGTGCGGGTGCAGTTCGTCTCGGCGTCGAGGCACTCGACCTCCGACGACCAGGCCATCGGGGTGGACGTGGCGGGCACCGAGCCCGTGTGGACGGCGCTTCGGTCGATCAAGGCGGTGAATCCGGTGCAGAAGCCGGGCCTGGCCTGGGTGGCCCTGCGGATCAAGGCCACCGACCAGCTCCAGGGCATCGTGGACCGGTTCAACTGCGTGGTGACCTCGATCCTGCCCGTGTGGGACGGCGTGCAGTGGACCGAGCAGGCCACCCGCAACCCGGCCTGGGCGTACTGCGACGTGCTGCGGGGCAAGGCCAACCGCCGGCCGGTGGCGGACAGCCGGCTCGACCTGGCGGCCCTGAAGAGCTGGGCCGACTTGTGCGACCAGAAGGGCTGGTCCCTGGACGCCGAGATCGAGCAGGACACCACGGTCTGGCAGCTCCTGCACGACATCTGCGCCGTGGGCCGAGCCGCGTTCGTGATGCGCGACGGCAAGTACTCGGTGGCCCCCGACGTCGAGCAAACCACGCCCGTGCAGCACTTCAGCCCCCGGAACTCGTGGGGCTGGCGCACGACCCGGGCGTTCCCCGACCCGCCCCATGCCCTGCGGGTGCGGTTCATCGACTCGACCACCTGGCAGCAGGCCGAACGGGTGGTGTACGCCGACGGCTACGACGAGACCACGGCCTCGGTCTACGACGAGATCGAGCTGTGGGGCGTGACCGACGCGGACCAGGCGTGGTCGATGGGCCGGTACTTCCTGGCCGTGGGGAAGCTCCGGCCCGAGACGCACGAGCTGTGGGTGGACGTGGAGCACCTGGTGTGCCAGGTGGGGGACCTGGTGCGGGTGACCCACGACGTGCCCCTGTGGGGGGTGATGGCGGCGCGCATCAAGGCCGTGACCACCGACGGGCAGGGCCAGGTGACGTCGGTCACGCTCGACGAGCTCGTGCCCATGGAGGCCGGCAAGACCTACGCCGCACGGGTGCGACTGGAGGACCTGACGAGCGTGGTCCAGACCATGCAGACCGTGGCCGGCGAGACCGACACGCTCACCTTCACCGCGCCGGTGAGCGGGCCCAAGGTGGGGGACCTCGTGCTTTTCGGCGAGTCGGGCACCGAGAGCGTCGAGTGCCTGGTGAAGGCCATCGAGCCGGGCCCCGAGCTCACGGCCCGGCTCACCCTGGTCGAGCACGCCCCGGCCGTGTACCAGGCCGACCAGGGCACGATCCCGCCCTGGGACCCCAAAATCACCCACCCGGCCGACGTAACCCAGACGGCACCTGCGGCGCCCCAGGTGATCGCTGCGCAGGCCGAGGCCCACGTGCACGACCGCACCACGGGCCAGCTCGACCCGCGCATCGTGGTCACCGTGGCGCCGCCCGGGGGGTACTCCGACCCGGTGACCCACCTGGAGGCCCAGTACCGCCTGGCGCCGCCGGGCGAGACCCCCGGGCCGTGGCTCGCGGCCGGCATGACCCCGGCGGGCTCCGGCATGGCCGTGGTCAGCCCGGTCACTGCCGGAGCCACCTACGAGGTGCGCGTGCGGTGGGTCACCCGGCTGGGCCAGACGTCGGCGTGGACCCAGACCTCCACCCTCACGGTGCAGAAGGACCTGACGCCCCCCGCCACGCCCACGGGCCTCGCCGGCAGTTTCGCCGACACCGTGGTCTGGACCTGGGATCCGGCGCCAGAGGCCGACTTCTCCCACTTCGAGGTCAGCCTCGACGGCGGCACCACCTGGACCCGCGTCGACGCCACCCGGTACGAGATCGCCGCGCCCACGGGCCGGTCCTACACGCTCCAGGTGCGTGCCGTGGACCGCACGGGCAACGCGAGCCCGGCCGCGAGCTCCGCGGTGAGCCTCACCACCCCGGCAGCCCCGAGCACGGGCTACCTCAAGACCCAGGTGCGCGACAACGTGCTCCAGGTGTGGGTGGACTCCGCCTTCCCCGAGTCGCCGGGGCACAGGGGGTTCACGTTCGAGTGGCGGAAGGTCGGAGACGCCACATGGACCGCCATCGACGGCGCCGTGGCCACCATCGTCGTGCCTCTCACGGATTTCTCCGGCGACACCCAGGACGTGGAGATCCGCTACGCCGAGGTGGACGTGCTGGGCCAGGGCACTATGAGCTCGTCCGTCACGGTCACGCTCACCCGGCCGAGCTACGACGACCTGATCCAGGTGCCCCCGCTGGCCCAGAGCCTGTGGGTGCCGAGTGACGGGGAACTGTTCGCGTTCGCCAAGAACGTGACCGGCAGCAAAGGGACGGCGCCGCTATGAGCCGCGCACTCAAGACTGTCACCGTCTCGTGGAGTTGGGCGGGCGACCCCTTCGCCCTGCGGGGGTTCAATGTGGCGATCACCCCGACGGGCTCGGGCGTCCACCCCGACACCCACGCTGTCGCCCGGGGGTTCGCCGGCCCCACGGCCACGAGTTACGAGTTCGACAACGTGGCCCTCGAGGTCGGCGTCGGCTACGCCGCCTGGGTGCAGGCCGTGTACGAGGGCGCCGACAGCGACTGGGTGAACCAGGGCACGGTGACGGCGGCCGACGACGGCACCGCCACGATCCCGCCGGCCCACAGCGCCGCTTCGGGCGCGCGCTGGGAGCTCGCGCCGGGGCAGTACTTCCGAATCTACGACCAGGACGACCAGGTCATCTTCGAGGCCACGCTCTCGGGAACGAACCAGGGCGACGTCTTCTGCGGCGACTTGGCCGCCGACAAGGGGTGGATCTGGGACAAGAGCGCCGGCGAGTTCCGGATCGGGGGAGCGGTCAAGATCGGCGCCACCCTGGCCTCCACCGTCGAGGCCAACGCCGCAGACGGCGCCGCCGCCAAGGCCAAGCTCGACACCGACGTCGGGGCCGACACCATCGAGACCACCACGGGCGCCCAGGCCAAGGCGAACACCGCCGAGGCGAATGCGAAGGCCGCCAGTGAGCCCCGGGTCACGAAGAGCGCCACCGCCCCCTCATCGCCGAACGCCGACGACCTGTGGCTCGACACCTCGGCCACGCCTCACGTGTGGAAGCGGTGGGACGGCAGCGCCTGGGTGAAGGCCACGCCCACCGCGGCCGACGAGATCGCGGAGAGCGCGACCCGCAAGTGGGCGGCCGAGAGCGGGGCCGACGTCACCGCCAACAACCCCCAGGACTACTCCTGGATCACGGGGCAGAAGCCCCCCTCAGACGCCACCCGCAACGTCATCTACCGGCAGGCGAGCCAGCCGACCGGGGCCGCGGACGGTGACCTCTGGTTCGACACCGACGACCAGCTCCTCTACCGCTACAACGGGACCTCCTGGGAGCAGATCGGCACGGCAAACGTCACGTACTCCCAGGCATCCGCCCCGACCGGCACCAAGGGCGACCTCTGGTACGACACCGACGACAACAAGCTGTACCGCCACGACGGCTCCGGCTGGCAACAGGTCTCCACGTCGAACGACATCTACTCCCAGAGCGCCGAGCCGAGCACACCGAAGAAGGGCGACCTCTGGTACGACACCTCCACGAAGAAGCTCAAGCGGTACAACGGAACCGCCTGGGAAGACATCGGCAACGACTTCACGGCCACCAGTCAACTCACCGACGACGCCGGCCTCGGGCAGACCGCCGACTGGCAGCAGGTCACCGGCACGGGCAAGCCCGCCGACAACGCCGACGTCACCGCCGACAAGATGAACGCCGGCGTGGAGATCACCCTGGCCGGCGGCGGGATCCGGGCCGGGAAGAGCGGGTACAGCGACACAGCGGCGGGCTGGTTCATCGGTCGTGATACGGACGGGGTGCCCAAGCTCCGCATTGGGGGCACGACCTACGAACTGGCATGGGACGGCACGGAGTTGGTGGTCAAGGGCAAGCTCACCGTGCAGCCGGGGTCCACGGGGTACGACAACCTCACCGACAAGCCCCCGCTAGCCCAGAGCCTGTGGGTGCCCCCGGACGGTGAGCTGTTCCCCTTTACCGAGCACTTTTCGAGCACCAAGGGAGTGAGCCCGCTATGAGCGTTGTAGCAACGATCCGACCGGCTTGTGATGGGATCTTTGGGCCGTGTGTGGCTGTGGAGGAGGGAACGACGAATCTCTTGGCTGATGTTGGCGTGGATCCGGATTTCGAACTGGACAGCAATAATGATGGCTTGGTTGATGGCTGGTACACATGGGTTGGTGGCGGCGGTGACGCCTCTCGTGTACATTCGTATAGTCTGGTTGATGGTGTTGACAAAGGACAAGCTCAACGGATTGATATTACAGCTACGAGCAACAGCAACTATACGTTTCTTGACAGGAACACAGGAGGTGCTGGTGGAGGCAAGGAAGCGGTATCGCCATCCACTAACTATAGCGCGTCAGCGTACCTAAGAGCAAACCATGATTATTGTGAGCTTAGGATTGACGAGTATGATAGCAGTTCTGCGTGGCTAAAGTCTAATGCAGCACCCGCTATTCCATCTGATGGGGGGTGGCATCGGTCAGAATTGACCATAACCACGACAGCTTCTACAGCCTATATAAGGGTATTTGTCAAGTGCGGCAACGCTGCCGGGCACTGGGTTGAAGTAGACAAAATCCAACTCGAACAAAAATCTTTCGCCACCTCGTTCGTGGATGGGACGCGGGGGGATGGCGTACTGGAATATCCATTGCCTTCTCCATTTACTCAACCGGACTGGACGCTTGCGTTTTGGTGTCAGATCAACGCCATCGGCAATGTTGATAACAGCACAGGCATCTTTTGTGTCGGTCAATACTCGTCGCCTGTGAGTAAGGACCAGTTGAATCTCTATCGCAGGACCGATACAGGCAAGGCGCAACTTCGATACGCCAGTGGAGCCGATGCCGTCATTGTCAATGCTTATTCTGGTCCGACGGTCATTGACACAGGCTCTTGGCATTTTTATTGCGTCACGCAGAACTGGGCCTCTAGGGCTACGGATTTGTATATTGATGGGGTCCAGCAGTTTACGCTTGATATTTCCTCTTTCACTGTGGTGCCGTCCTACCAGGGCGTCGTATATGGGCTGCGCTTGCCACACTACTATTCGCCATACGTACTGTCGAACCTCTATTCCAACATGCTCATATTGCCTGCTTATACAGATGCCAGCGTAGTTCAAGAGTGGTACGACCTCCGCAAGCCCTTCTTCGACCCCGCCCCCCGCATCGTCGTACCACGCCCGAGTGGTGTGAGCCTGAGCGTGGCCTAGGAGGGCCGCGATGGGGAAGACGATCAAGAGCTTCCAGGTTCAATGGGCGTGGACTGGCGACCCGGCGCGGATTCTCGGCTGGAACGTCGTCCTGGGCGGCTCCGCCACGGACCCCTACGCGGAGATCTTCGCCCAGGTGTTCGTGCCGCGCCCGACAGGGAGCTACGACACCTGGCCCAACCCCGTGAGCACCACGCTACGCCACGTCCTGGTCACGGGCGGCGTAGTGGTCCACGCGTGGGTGCAGCAGGTCTACCGGGAGGGGGACTCGGACTGGGTCTCCGAGGCCCAAGTCACGGCGGCAGACGACGGCATCGCCTCGGCCGACGAGATCAACGAGAGCGCGACCCGCAAGTGGGCGGGGGAGAGCGGAGCGGACGTCACCGCCAACAACACGGCGGCCGACACCGCCAATGTGGCGGGCACTGCGGCGGCAACGGTGCGCGACAACGCAGCCAATGGGGCCACGTTCACGAGCTCCGACGCCGGGGCCCTGGCGTACCTGAGCCAGGTCACGGACATGCACATCCAGGACGGTGCGGTCACGGCGGCCAAATTGGCCTCCGCGATCGCCTACTCGGGCCGGTTCGAGGCCAAAGGAGGCGACGGTGTTACGAAGGCAGGCATGGCTGGCGGCGATACTGGCGACAACGCTATTCGCCTGTGGGCAGGAGCCAGTTACGCAAACAGGAGTACCGCGCCCTTTCGCGTGACGCAGGGGGGAAAGGTATACGCGTCCGACGTTGAGATATCCGGCACTAAGAGCGTGTCATGGTCAGCTAATCATGCTGGCCCCACAACAGGGAGTGGTACGACATCATGGAGCGTACTGCTAGAGGAGAGCGGGCAGTACTCCCTAAAGGCAGGCCAAGTCGTGCTTGCAATAGCAGTCGGCGAGGCGGCCTTGTACTCGCCTGGAACGACAGATTCCAAGATAGGTTTTCAAGTTTATCTAAACGATACACTTGGATCAAATGATTTGAGTATATGCTACAACGTGGGCCACAGCGATACGGCCAACGAGTTCTACAACGTCGCCGCAATGGGGCTGGTAGCTATCCCGGCAGATGGGACGTATACGTTCCAGCTATATGCTCGTGGGGAACGAAGCAGCGGTGAAGTGCAGAGCGTAAACGTTGCTGTGCTCGTTTTCCAATGATGCGCCAAGCCAGTTCATGACATCATGACTAAGGGGTTCTCGGATTGACCCTTTTCTCTCTGCCGTCGCCGTCGCAACTCAAGCGGCGAAGTGACGCAAACCTAGGGTCGGGTACCTGGATGTAGGAGGAAACCGCAATGACGGAGACAATTTTGATGACCGCCGCCGGGTCGGCCCTGGCCGCTCTAGGCGGCCGGGTGCTCTGGGATCGCTGGCGTGCTCCCGAGCGAGTGGCCCGGCAAGTCTCTCGGGAGTTCGTGAGCCGCGCCGAGTGTGACCGGTGCCTATCAGGTACGCAACAGCGGCTCCAGACCTTGGAGGCGGGGCTCGTCGAATTCCGGCGCGAGAACCGTGAGGATCACCGCGCTCTTTTCGAGGAGGTCCGCCGGCTCAACGGCCGGGGAGGATGAGGATGGCCTGGGAGTGCCCTCCTCGCGGCGGTCGAGAGCCCCCATGCCCGGGGCGCCGGCGCATGGAGCCGCTCGTTGCGGCCTTGAGGGCTCACCCGGAGCTCGATGCCGTCGATCGGTGCCTGGCGCTCCGCGCGCTGAAACAGACGCTGTGCTGGGACACCTGCCTCATCGTGTGCGACCGATGGGCGCGGGAACTGGCGGGGCACCCGAGGACGGAAGTGGGATGAAGAGAGGAGGTACACCGTGCGCGTTCTGATCGATCCAGGCCACGGAGGCGAAGATCCCGGAGCGGTCGCGGCCGGCGTGCGGGAGGCCGACCTCGCGCTCGACGTGGCCCTACGGCTGGCCCAGGAGCTCGTGGACCAGCGTTGTGTCCCGATCCTCACCCGGTACACGAACGTCACCACGCCGCTCGCGGCCCGGGCGGAGATCGAGCGGCGGGTGGAGCCAGACCTGTTCGTGTCGGTGCACTGCAATGCTGCCGACAACCAGGCGGCTTCTGGGATGGAGGTGTGGACCTCCCCCGGCGAGACCCCGGCCGATCGGGCGGCCACCGCGATCCTGGAATCGCTTTCGGCCGCCTTCCCGGATCGCCGAGTTCGCGCCGACTGGGAAGACGGCGACCCGGACCGGGAGGCGCGGTTCTATGTGCTGCGCAAGACCCGGGCGCCGGCCGTGTTGGTGGAGATGGAGTTCCTGACCAACCCATACGGACTTGAGTTCCTGACGCGCGAGAGCAACCGGTCCCGCATGGCCGAAGCCATCGCGTCGGGGGCTCTGCAATGGCTCAGACAGCGAGGTGTGGCATGAGCTGGAAGGACATCGGGAAGGCCGTGGCCAAGACTGCCCCGTTGATCGGCAGCGTGCTCGGAGGCCCGGCAGGAGGAGCGGCAGGAACTCTCATCGCGGCGGCGTTTGGCGTGAAGGACGAACCGGCAGCGGTGGCCCAGGCGATCCAGAAAGATCCAGAGGCGGCCCTCAAGCTGCGCGAGCTGGAGCTCCGCCACAAGGAGCGCTGGGAGGAGCTGCGGCTCAAGGGGGAGGCATTGGCCCTGGAGGAGAAGAAGGCCCTCCTGCAGGACAAGGCCAACGCCAGGAGCCGCGAGATCGAGCTCGTGAAGGCCGGCGACCGCAAGGGCGCTGCCATGACGCACGTGGTGGCCCTGCTCGTCATCGCTGGGTTCCTGGGAGCTCTCTGGGCCCTCCTGTTCACCGACGCCGACCCCGGGGAGGCCGGCCTGCTCCTGATCGGGCAGCTCTCCACCGCCTTCGGCGTAGCCGTGGCCTACTACCTGGGGAGCTCCCTGGGCTCGAAGGCCAAGGACGCCACGATCGCCGGGCTTGGAAAAATGCGAGGCCGTGTCCAGCCTGGCTGAGAGCCTCACCCGCCATGCGCGGGAGGAGCATCCGGGGCCGCCCAGTTGGGCGGCCTCAGCCGTCTCATAGAGGACACTAAGAGGACACTTTGATAGCCACGCGCAAAAACAGGGCTTAGGCGGTGTCGCCTAAGCCCTTGATTTTGCTTGGTGCCCGGGGCGGGATTCGAACCCGCACGGCCTTGCGGCCTAGGGATTTTAAGTCCCTTGTGTCTACCCATTCCACCACCCGGGCCCGGCATGGGAAGATAGCACCGCGCCGCGGCTCCCCTCAAGACGCGGCGCGGTCAGTCCACTGCACCGGCCCGGCGGAGCAGGGAGGCCAGTGCCTCTGCGATGCGCCGGTACCCTCGAGCATTGGGGTGAATCGGGTCGCTCTTCAGTGCCGGGGCGGTCAGTACCTCTCGCAGCACCTCGGCTTCGACGGGGATCCCGAACTCTTCGCCCAGATCCTCGTAGAGATCCGGCACCGGAACCAGAAGACCCGGCCGGGGCACGGCCACGAGCACGAGCTCTGCCCCGAACTCCCGAACGGTCTGGATCATTCGCCGCAGGTTGGCCACCACGACTTTGGGCGGCGTCCCTCGCAGGAAGTCGTTCCCTCCCTCGCACAGGATCACGAGCCGCGGGTGGTGGGCCTCGAGGACGCTCGAAAGGCGGCGGAGCCCTTCGGTCGTGGTCTCGCCGGGCCGCCCCGCGTTCAACACCGGCCGCCCGAGGAGCCGACCGAGCACCTCGGGATAGCTCTCGCCGGCCGGAGCACCGGTTCCGGCCGTGAGGCTGTCGCCGAGGGCGACCACCGTGTCGTCGGGGGCGAGGGGCGAGAGCCGGGGCTCGTCCCGCGAGCACGACCACAGAGCTGCGAGGATCCCGAGCAGCAGGGCGGTGCCGGCTCGGTGGCGGGGCGGTCCCCTCATCGCGGCTCGACTCCCCGCACCCGCACCCGGCCGGGCGCTCCCTCCGGCGCGTCGATCTCGATCTCCACCCCCGGGAGGAACCGGCGGATCCCCCAGGCGTTGGTGAGGAGATGCCGGGTGACCCGGGCGGTGCGGAACACGGATTCCTCCGGCACGAGGGCCAAAGGCAGCAGGAGTTGGTCGGCCAGGTGGGGGTCCACGGACGCCCCTGAGTCCAGGATCGCCAGGAGTTCGTCCACGGCTTCGTCGGCCATGGCCTCGGCCGGCTTGCCCCGCTCGCCCAGGGCCGAGACGCCCAGCGGCCCGGATTCGGTCTCGGCCTCCAGGAACACGTAGGCCCCCGGGCTGGGGGCATCCACCCGCCGCTCCTCGGTCTGGGGCTCGAACCCCTGGGCCCGGAGGCGCTCCCGCACCCGTTCGGCCGCGCGGCAGGAGACGTGCTGCGGAAGCCGCGCCGTGCCCACGAGGGCCCGGACGGCCCGCACCTCGCCCCTCTCCCCCAGGACCAAAGCCCTCCGCTCCGCGGCCGGGCCCAGGCGGGCGCAGATCTCTCCCCCACCCCTCGGGTAGAACCCCGCCCGTCGCAGCTCCACCCGTACGGGAAAGCCCACCGAGGCGAGCGCGGGCGCCCAGACCCGTTCGAGGTGCTCGAACGGCGGGCTCCAGGGCACGTGGGTGCCGCCCGTTAATCGCACGTCCGATGTCACCTCGGCCACCGCCAGGGGCAGGGCCACGGTGTGGAGCACGAGCGAGGTGGCACCGGCCGTGCCGATGTCCCACCGGTACGACCCGGGAAACAGGCCGGAGGGTTCGAACCGGAGCTCTTTCGACCCCCGTACGTCGCCTTCGACCCGGGCCCGGCCGACCTCGGCCGCGGCCCACACCGCGGTGAGATGCTGGGGGGCGAGCCCCGGCTTGGGGCGGCGGGCGCGGATGTTCCGCAGCACCACCGGCCGCCGGGTGAGCAGGGAGAGCGCCAGGGAGGTGCGGAGCACCTGGCCCCCGCCTTCCCCGTAGGATCCGTCGATGGGTACCGCTTCCGCCCGTGTCATGGGTGACCCTCCGGCGAGAAATCCGTAGCGGGTTGACTCGGGTCAAAGCGACCTTTGTTTACGGGGAATACGGTAACGGTAGAATCAGGAAACGCAACCCCGGGGGGATGGAGGTGCCCCATGGATCGATACACGAAGGGCTTTGTCATCGCGTCGGTGATCTATCTCGCTTTGGCATCCGGGCTGGGGCTCTGGATGGGCATGGGGGACGCTCCGGGCTGGGCCCGGTTCGGCCACGTGCACTTCAACCTGCTCGGGTTCATGGCCATGATGGTCTACGGGGTGGGGTACTTCGTGCTGCCCCGGTTCAACGCCCGGGAGCTCCGGTGGCCCGGGTGGGTGGGCCTCCACTTCTGGATCTCCAACGTGGGGCTGGTGGGGATGGTGGCCGCGTACCCGGCCGAGTCGCCGGCGGCGTTCGGGCTGTTCTCAGGGTTGAGCGTGCTGGGGGTGGTGTTGTTCGCGGTGAACATAGCGGCGACCCTTCTGGCACCGGCACCCCAGGAGGCGGCGCCCCAGGGATCCTCGCCGGCCGAGCCCCCGGCCCCTGAGATCGGGCCCGACACCCGGGTGGGGGAGATCCTTTCCCGGTGGCCGGAGGCGGCCGAGGTGTTCGTACGGCACGGGTTCCAGGGCCTGGCCGATCCCGAGCACCGGGAGCAGGTGAAGGGGCTGCCCATCACCGTGGCCATGGCGTGCCAGCGCCACGGGGTGGACGTGGCCACCCTGCTGGTCGAGTTGCGCCGGGTCGTGGGGGCGGCCCCGGCATCCGCCGGCCCGGCCGTGGGCCCGGAGGACGTGATCGGAGACGTGCTGGCCCGGTACCCGTCCACCGAGGCCGTGTTCCGAACGTACTACGGCTCCGGGTGCTTCTCGTGCCCCGGCCAGAAGACCGAGACCATCCGTCAGAGCGCCCTGATCCACAACGTGGACCTGGACCGGCTGCTCGAGGATCTGAACCGGTCGGTGTGATCGGCCCGCGATCCTGCCTGTTCCAAGGGGGGCGGTGCGGTACAATGGGAACCCGCAGGGCCATGGGTTTCCCACTCATACCGAGTTGCGTTCCAGCCGAGATCCTGCTGGGGCGGGGCATGGGCCTGCTGTTCAGGAGCCAGGGTCCGGAGGACAGAGGACGGAAGACAGAAGCGTGGGGCGCTTTCCACGATACGCGAAGCTCTCCAGCAGCCCCCATGCCCCCGAGTTTTGGCGCGGTTCGAGAGCCGTCCGGCCGCCTAGCTGCCTAGCGGGCCGAAGGCCCCAGACCGGCGACCGTAGACCGTAGACCGACGACCGAAGTTGCTGGGAAGCCGGAGGACGAACCATGAGCGAGGGAAGCGAGCTCAGGCGGATCGACGAGTACCGCTGGGAGATCCCCCGGCAAGGGACCATGCGGGTGCCGGGGGTGATCTACGCCAGCGAGGAGATGATCGGCCACATCCGGTCGGAGCGGGCTCCCGAGCAGGTGCGCAACGTGGCCACCCTGCCGGGGATCCTGAAGGCCAGCATGGCCATGCCCGACGTGCACTGGGGCTACGGCTTCCCCATCGGGGGTGTGGCCGGGATGGACGCGGAGGAAGGGGTGGTCTCGCCCGGCGGGGTGGGCTACGACATCAACTGCGGGTGCCGCCTGATGACCACCCATTTGACCGTGTCCGAGGTCCGACCCCGGCTGCGGGACCTGGTGGGGTTCCTGTTCTCGCGCATCCCGTCCGGGGTGGGGTCCACCGGCGCGATCCGGCTGTCGCGCAAGGACGAGCGCGGGGTGCTGGTGCAGGGCGCCCGGTGGACGGTGGAGGTCGGGTACGGATGGCCCGAGGATCTGGAGGCGACCGAGGAGGAAGGCTGCCTGGAGGGGGCGGATCCGGACGCGGTCTCCCCTCGGGCCTACGAACGGGGATTCAATCAGGTCGGCACCCTGGGGTCGGGCAATCACTTCCTCGAGGTCCAGTACGTGGAGCGGATCTTCGACCCCGAGGCGGCGGAGGCGTTCGGCCTGGCAGAGGGTCAGGTCACCGTGATGATTCACTCCGGCAGCCGGGGGTTCGGCTACCAGGTGTGCGACGATTACCTGAAGGTCATGGCCCGGGAGGTGGCCCGGGAGGGCCTGGAGCTGCCGGACCGGCAGCTCGCCTGCGCGTTCCTGCGGAGCGACGCGGCCCGGAAGTACCTGGGGGCCATGGCCGCGGCGGCCAACTACGCATGGGCGAACCGGCAGGCCCTGATGCACTGGACCCGGGAGGCGCTTCTGGACTTCTTCGGGGCCTCGCCCCGGGATCTGGGGCTCCGGCTCCTGTACGACGTGGCCCACAACATCGCAAAGAGCGAGCTCCACGTGGTGGACGGCCGGGAGCGGTGGGTGCTGGTTCACCGGAAGGGGGCCACCCGGGCCTTCGGGCCTGGCGATCCCCGGGTTCCGGCCCGATACCGGGCCGTCGGTCAGCCGGTGTTGATCCCCGGCGACATGGGGCGGGCCTCCTATATCCTCCGGGGCACGGCCAAGGCCATGGAGGAGACCTTCGGATCCACCTGCCACGGGGCCGGCCGGGTCCTGAGCCGCAAGGCCGCTCTGAAGCGGAAGAGGGGGGCCCAGGTGCGCAGGGATCTGGAGCAGCAGGGGATCTTCGTGTTCTCGGCCGGCACGAAGACCCTGGCCGAGGAGATGCCCGAGGCCTACAAGGACGTGGACGAGGTGGTCGGTGTGGTGGACGGGGCCGGCATCTCCCGGAAGGTGGCCCGGCTCCGGCCCCTGGGGGTGGTGAAGGGATGACCGGGGGCGGCGACCGCACGCTGCCCGACCCGTCCGAGTGGGTGGAGCGTTATGGCGACCTGCTGTATCGATATGCCTTGGCCCGTCTGGCCGACCCGGATGCGGCCCGGGACGTCGTCCAGGAGACCCTGCTCTCGGCCGTGAAGGGGCGGACTTCCTTCGGGGGGCGGGCCGACCCCCGCACCTGGCTGGTCGGCATCCTCAAACACAAGATCGTGGACCACCTCCGCCGGATCGTTCGGGAGGCGCCGGCCGGCGACGGCGACCCGGAGGCCGAGTGGTTCGACTCCTCCGGCCGGTGGAGGAACCCCACCGGGACCGTAACTGAGCCGGATCGGATGCTGGACAGCCGGGAGTTCTGGAGGGCTCTGCGCCGGTGTCTGGCGGGGTTGCCCCGGCGACAGGCCGCGGCGTTCGTGCTGCGGGAGCTCGAGGGGATGGACACGGCCGGGCTGTGTCAGGAGCTGGGGATCACGGCGACCAACGCGTGGGTGCTGCTGCACCGGGCCCGGCTGGGACTCCGCCGCTGCCTGGAGAAGGAGTGGGGTCGCGTGGCAGAGGAGCCGAACCGATGATGACGTGCAGGGAGGCGGCGCGGCTGATCTCGCAGGAACTGGACGCCCCCCTGCCTCGGGGACGGCGGCTGGCCCTTTGGCTCCACGTGGGGCTGTGCCGGGCCTGCCGGGCCTACCGCCGGGATCTGCGGCTCCTGACGGACTGGGTGCGGAGCCGCGTCCAGGACCTGGAGGCCGCTGGGGAAGGGAGCAGGTTGTCCGAGGCCGACCGGCGGCGGTTGGAGGAGGCGCTCGAGGGGGGCCGGGAGTAAGCGCGGGTGGCGGATCGGGTTCGGTCGAGCCTGTTCGCGGTGCCACCCGGTCAGGGTCCCCGAACCCCTACCCTATCTGCGCCGCCGCACGGGTACGCCCCACTCCTCCAGCACCCCGGCTGCGGCCTCCACGAGCCGGGGGAGGTTGTTCCGCACGGGTTCGGTCAGCTCCACCCCCGGGTCGATTCGCTCGGGCTCGATCCCCAGAACGGTGAACCGCTCCGGCATCCGCCCCAGGAGCTCCAGGGCCGCGGCCAGATCCTGGATCCCCATCTGGTGGGGCGACAGGCACTGGGCGAACACCCGGGGGATGTCGTCCCCGTCCACCCGGACCACGGTTCCCGGCGGCCGGCCCGTGGTCACGCAGTCGAGGATCAGCACCCGCGGGTACGCCTCGACGATGTGGAGGAGGTCCAACCCCAGGGTGCCGCCGTCCACCAGGTCCACGCCCTCTGGGACCTCGTAGGCCGAAGAAAACGCGGCCAGGGCTTCGAGCCCGGCCGCGTCGTCGGTCATGATGCGGTTACCGACCCCGAGGATCAGTGTCCGCGAAGCTCTCGAGGTCTCCGTACTTGTATCCACTGAACATGCTCCCGGCGGTGCCGTCCCGCTCGGCCAGGTCGGACATCCACATGGCGTAGATGTGGGTGATGAAAAATGCAAAGATCACCCACATCGCAAAGTAGTGGCCGAGCCGCACCCACTGGTTGGTGGCGATGCCGAACACCCACCCGGTGAGCCGGTAGGCCGTGCCCGCCGGGTCCGCCTGGCCGAACAGGGCAAACCCGGTCACCACCTGGAACCAAAGAAGGAGGAACAGGAACCCATAGGCCGTGGAGGCGATGGCGTTGTGCCCCAGGTGGGAGGGCATCCGCCGGGCGAGGAACAGGTAGTATCGGAGCACGCCCCAGATCTGCTTCCATCCCTTCCGGGTCAGGTAGGGGAAGAAGGTGGGGAGCCGGGCGTACCGGTTCCCCACGAACGCCCAGTAGAGCCGGCCGACGAGGCCGATCATCAGGACCCACCCGGCCACGAAGTGGATCGTCCGGGCCCATCCCATGAGGAACGGGAAGGCCGAGTGGGGGGTGCTCAGGAACGGCCAGTGGATGTAGGCGCCGGTCAGGCTCAGCACCACGATGGCCAGGAAATTGGTCCAGTGGAACAGCCGGACCGGGAACTCCCACACCTTGATCGCGAGCCTTCGCATGGCTCCCTCCTTCCCGGCCTAGAGGCCCTTCACCCGGGTGATCTCCCGACCCTTGGCGTCCAGCACGTGGATGGCGCAGGCTAGGCAGGGGTCGAAGGAGTGGATGGTCCGGAGGATCTCGATGGGCTGCTCGGGGTCGGCGACGGGCGTGCCGATCAGGGCCTCCTCGTAGGGCCCCCGCTGCCCCTGGGGGTCCCGGGGCGAGGCGTTCCAGGTGCTCGGCACCACGGCCTGGTAGTTGGCGATCTCCCCGTTCTTGATGCGGATCCAGTGGCTCAGGGTGCCCCGGGGCGCCTCGTGGAAGCCCACCCCCTCGGCCTCGGCCGGCCAGGCCGACGGGTCCCAACGGTCGTTGTCCGCGATCCGCAGATCCCCCCTGCCCATGTTGGCAGCCAGCATGTCGAGCCACTCCACGTTTTTCCGGGCCATGATCAGGCACTCGATGCCCCGGGCCGCCGTGCGGCCCAGGGTCGAGAACAGGGCCGAGGCCGGAACCTTGAGGGTCTGGAGGACGAAGTCGACCGTCTCCTTGATCTCCTTGTGGCCCTGGGCATAGCCGACCACCATCCGGGCCAGGGGCCCCACCTCGAAGGGGGTGTCGTCGTACCGGGGGGCCTTGACCCACGAGTACTTGGCGTCCACGTCGCTCACGTACTGGTCGGGGTACGGCGGCTTGGGGCCGGTGTAGTGGGGCTCGGTCTCCCCCTGCCAGGGCCGAAGCCCCTTGTCGTCGCCGCCCGAGTACCGGTACCAGCTGTGGGTGACGTACTCCGCGATCTTGTCGGCCTGGGGCGCCGCTGCCGCGGGGAACTCGCCCTTTCGCACGAGGCCGGGCTTGAGCCAGTAGTCCTCCCGGCGCTGACCCTCGGCTGTGGGGAAGTCGCCGAAGGTGAGGTAGTTCTGCACGCCGGCCCCGTACTTGGCCCAGTCCAGGTAGAACGACGCCACGGCCAGCAGGTCGGGGATGTACACCTTCTCCACGAACTCCCGGGCCTGGACCAGCCACTCCCGGATCATCATCAGCTTGTCGGCGTTCAAGGCGTTCTGGGCGTTGGGATCCACCGGCACGCTCATGCCGCCCGTGAGGAATGTCTGGGGGTGGGGGTTCTTGGCGCCCAGGACCGCCTGGACCTTGATGACCTCACGCTGCCAGTCCAGGGCCTCGAGGTAGTGGGCCACGGCCATCAGGTTGGCCTCGGGCGGCAGCTTGTAGGCGGGGTGGCCCCAGTAGGCGTTGGCGAACGGACCGAGCCGTTTGGTCCCCACGAAGGCGGCCACCCGCTTCTGCACCGCGGTGAAGTAGTCCTTGGAGCTCTTGGGCCAGTCGGAGATGGACTGGGCCAGCTTGGCCGTGGCCCCCGGGTCGGCCTTCAGGGCCGACACGATGTCCACCCAGTCGAGGGCGTGCAGGTGGTAGAAGTGGATCACGTGGTCCTGCACGTTCTGGATGCCCATGATCAGGTTGCGGATCAGTTCCGCGTTCAGGGGCACCTGCATGCCCACGGCATCCTCCACGGCCCGCACCGAGGCCAGGGAGTGCACGGTGGTACACACGCCGCAGAACCGCTGGGTCCAATACCAGGCCTCCCGCGGATCCCGGCCGTGGAGGATCTTCTCGATGCCCCGCCACATGGTGCCGATGCTCCAGGCATCGGTGATGACGCCGTCCTCCACCTTCGCCTCGATGCGCAGGTGCCCTTCGATTCGGGTAATCGGGTCGACCACGATCTTCTTGGCCATCGATCGTCTCCTATCCTGTCGATGCGGCTAGCGCCCGTGGGGGGCGGTCAGTCCTTCTTCATCCGAAGCTGGGTCGTCTTGACCACGCCGTGCGCGGCGAACGCGGCCGCCGTGGCCACGGTGAGGCCGACGCCGATCTTGGTGGCGGTGGTCTCCGCGCCGAAGCCGGGCACGTTGGGCAGCCGGCCGTAGAACGGGCTCATGGAGTCCCAGAAGCCCGGCTCAGAGCAGCCCACGCAGGGATGGCCGGCCCCCACCGGCCAGTTGACCCCGTCGTTCCACCGCACCTGGGGGCAGTTGTGGAAGGTTGCCGGCCCCTTGCAGCCCATCTTGTACAGGCACCATCCCTGCCGGTGGCCGTGATCTCCCCACGTCTCCACGAACTGACCGGCGTCAAAGTGGCCCCGTCGCTCGCAGTTGTCGTGGATGCGCTTGCCGTAGGCGAACAGGGGCCTCTTGTACCGGTCGAGCTGGGGAAGGTTTCCGAAGGTGAGCAGGTGGGCCACGGTGCCGGTGAGGTTGGCCGTGTTCACCGGGCAGCCCGGCAGGTTCACCACCGGGATCGAGGGCAGCAGTTCCGACACGCTCACGGCGCCCGTGGGGTTGGGGTAGGCGGCCTGGATGCCGCCGTAGGCCGAGCATGTGCCCACGGCGATCGTGGCCATGGCGTTGCCGCACACCTCGGTGGCGATGTCCACGGCGGAGCGGCCGCCGATACAGCAGTACAGCCCGCCGTCCTTGGTGGGGATGCCGCCTTCCACGACCGCGATGTACTTGCCCTTGTACTCCTCGAGGGTCTTCGCCCGGGCCTGCTCGGCCTGGTGGCCGGCCGCGGCCATGATGGTCTCGTGGTAGTCCACCGAGAGATAGTCGAGGATCAGCTCCGCCACGGTGGGCCGAGACGCCCGCAGCAGCGACTCGCTGTCGCCCGTGCACTCTTGGAAGTGGAGCCAGATCACGGGCGGCCGCTTGTCGTCGGCGATGGCCGCAGCCACCTTCTCGGCAGCGCCCAGAGGCAGGGCCAGCATGGCGGCCAGGCCGGTGCAGTACTTCATGAAGTCGCGCCGGCTCACGCCCCGGCTCTCCAGGTACTGTTCCAGACTGGTGTTTGCGATGGGGTCTCGGTTCTCTGCCATGACGCTCCTCTCCAGCAAGAATGACCTGGGGGCACCGATCCCAGTTTGCCCAAAAAAGGGCGCGGCGAGTTTACAGAACGAGGCGCGCTGGATCAAGGGGAATTTCGAATAACGGTTGATTTCGGGTTGCGGCCTTCGTGGCGAAAAACGGCCAATGCAATGGCGGAGAGCGGCCAGGTTGTGAAAAGTATGCTTCTCCGGCTGAAACATGCTTTTGCAAGGGTGAAATAAAAGAAACAGAAAAGACGTGGAATGAGGAGGGGGTGTCCGACGTGTGTTTCAAACCGAGCCGAGAAGTGTATGGAATGGGTGTTGAAGCTCGTGTTGGGCTCAAGAACGGGTCTCCTCCGGTTCATGGGGGAGCGTGTTCGGACGCCGGCACCCGTCGGTTGACAGGTCGGGAATCCGCAGTAGGGTGCCCTCCACATCTTCCCATCCCCCCCACGAGGAGGAAACGTCATGAGGAATCTGATCTCTGTGGCCGTGCTCGGACTCGCGTTGGCGACCTTCGGGTGTGCCGGCCCCCAGGCCCGAGCGGACAAGCCCATCAGCAAAAAGACCATGATCAAGTGCCCCAAGTGCGGGGTGGAGTTCCCGGTGGGGAAGGGGTTGTCCGAGATGGAGAAGGGCCGTTAGGCTCGGGCGAGGTTCCGCAACCGGAGGCCGGCGGATGCCGGCCTCCGGTGTTTGGGCCCGAGGTTCAGAATCCAGCCCCTCCGAGTCCTTGGCGTCGGGGCTCAGGAGCCGCCCGGCCGCCCAGCCGGCCGAAGGCCCCCGACCGACGACCAACGACTAACGACCAACCACCGAAGTTCCCGGAAAGAGGAGGGATGCCATGGCGTTGATCTCCAAGGGCCGGCTTCGGTGGGCCGCGGCCGCAGTGGTCGCGGCCGCTGTGGTCTGGCTCGGGTGGCGGTATGACGTTCGGGGCCTGCTCCTGGCCGCCCTGGCCCGGATCGAGGCCCTGGGAGTCGTCGGAGCCGCCGCGTTCGCGGCGATCTACGTGGCCGCGTGCATCCTGTTCATCCCGGGCTCGGTGCTGACCCTGGGGGCGGGGGTGGTGTACGGCGTGGTGTGGGGCTCGGTGCTCGTGTCCGCGGCGTCGACCCTCGGCGCCACGGCCGCGTTCCTGGTGGGCCGCTACCTGGCAAGGGACTGGGTGGCCCGCAAGATCGCGGGCAACCCCCGTTTCCGGGCCATCGACGACGCCGTGGCCCGCGAGGGGTGGAAGATCGTGGGGCTGACCCGGCTTTCTCCGGTGTTCCCGTTCAATCTGCTAAACTATGCCTACGGCCTGACCAAGGTGAGCCTGCGGGACTACCTGCTGGCCTCGTGGGTGGGCATGATGCCGGGCACCGTGATGTACGTGTACCTGGGGTCCCTGGCGGGGGACCTGGCGTCGGTGGGCACGGGGCAGACCACCCGCACCCCGGCCCAGTGGACCCTGTACCTGACCGGGCTGGCGGCCACCGTTCTCGTCACGGTCTACATCACCCGGATCGCCCGGGCCGCCCTGGCCAAGAAAGTGGAGACCGACGAGCTCTGATCGAAGACCGAAGTTGCCGGCAGGCTGGAGACTAGAGACTAGAGAAATCTTGGGGACCTCGGTCCGCTTGGCGAGTGCTCCGGCAGGCCCCATGACCCCTGGACTGTGAGGTGGAGGCGAGGAGGTATGGGGATGCCGAGAGCGGGGGGGATCCTGGAGGCCTTCAAGCGGGCCGAAGGCCTTACCGGCAAGGGAGGAGCGAGGATGCGGGTTCGAGTGAATCTGTACGCGGGGCTGCGGAAGTTCGCGCCCGAGGGCAAGGCGCCGTTCGAGATGGACGTGCCGGACGGGATCCGGCTGGCCGATCTGATCTCCCGGCTCGGGATCCCGGCGGAGAAGCCCAAGATCCTCCTGGTGAACGGCCGCCATGCCGATTCGGGTCAGGTCCTGGCCGAGGGGGACGAGGTGGCCCTGTTCCCTCCGGTGGCGGGGGGGTAGCCCAGATCCTCCTGGGCCACCCGGACGATCCCGGCCGTCACCCAGCCCGTGACGACCCCCGAGGCCAGGGCCAGGGTCCCGGCCAGGGGCACCAGGGCCCAGACCGCAGGGGTTCGGAGCAGGGCGGAGGCCAGGGCGAGTTGGGTGAGGAGGTGGGCCTCGGCCCCCAGCGCGCTGACCCCTACGAACCCGAGCATCGGCACCCGAACGGCCGCGGCCATGACCGCCACCGCTGCCAGGGTGCCCCCGGCCGAGAGGAAGAACCCGGGGGTGAGGAACCGGCCGGTGAACAGGGCCCCCACGATCACCTTTCCTACCCCCACCCACAGCCCGGGGCCGGGGCCCCAGAGGGCCAGGGCCGCGAGCACCGGGGCGTTGGCCAGGCCCAGCCGTGCCCACGGGACCGGGGTCGGCAGGAGGAGCTCCAGCACCTGGAGCGCCCCCGCCAACGCGATCAGGAACCCCATGTGGGCGGCCCGGGCCGTGGGCTCAGCGTCCCACTGCATCCACGTCCCCTCCCGGACCCAGGGCTTCCAGGGCCACCCGGTTGGGAAGGCAGGCGGCCACCCGGCCCGCTCGGTCCAGCGCCCCCGTGCGGACGCACAGCTTCAAGGGGCAGGGGCTGTCCACGATGCGGGCGGATCGGTCCCCCACCTCGATCACCGTGGTCCCCAGGGGGCCGAGGACCTCGATCTTGCCGGTGCCGGCGGCTACGGTGCGCGATCCGGCCTGCGAGGTGATCCGGTATGCCGTGGGCCGGCCCGGCCGGCCGGGTGCCCAGGCGATGAGGTTCACCCCCAGGAGGCCCGCCACCACCAGGGCGTCCCAGGGCGTGAACACCTTTCGGCTCACCGCCGCACCTCCGGGGCCACCCGAGCGAATCCGGGGGTCTCGCGAACCGTTCCGTCGGCCGCCACCACCAACCCCTCCACGCCGGGCTGGGTCTCGAGCAGCCGCAGGCCCTCCTCCGGCCCCAGCACGAACACGGCCGTGCTCAGGGCGTCGGCGTCCACCGCGGTGGGGGCCCAGACCGTCACGCTCTGACACCCCCGGGCCGGCCGCCCCGTGCGGGGATCGAGGATGTGGTGGAACCGGCGGCCCTCCCACTCGTAGAACCGCTCGTAGTCCCCGGAGGTGACCAGGGCCCCCTCCATGGGGGCCACCACCCGCAGGAACCGGTCTTGGTCCCTGGGATGCTGGATCCCCACCCGCCAGGGTCGATCCCCCCGCCGGCCGGCCACGTACAGGTCGCCGCCCGCGTTCACGATGAAGTCGGTCACCCCGGCCGTCCGCAGGGCCTCGGCAGCCCGGTCGATGGCCCATCCCTTGGCGATGCCGCCCAGGTCCACCCGCGTCCGACCCAGGTCCACGGTGCGGCCCCCGGCATCGAGGCGGATCCGGTCCCACCCCACCTGGGAAAGGGCCGCTTCCACCGCCAGGGGCGACGGGGGGGGGTGGGGCCCCCGCGGGATGTCCCACAGGTCCAGCAGGGGAGCCACCGTGGGGTCGAACGCTCCGCCGGTGCGCCGGGCCCAGGCCAGGGCGTCGGCAAGGACCGAGGCCAGCGCCTCCGACACCCGGCCCCCTCCGGCCCGGTTCAGCTCCCACAGGGGGGTGCCCTCGACCCGGGCCATCTCCTGGTCCACCGCGGCCAGGGCGGCGAACGCGCGGTCCGCGGCCGCCCTGGCCTCGGGCTCGGGGGGGCCCCACACGGTCACCGTCACCAGGGTGTCCATGAGGAACCGGGTCTCGGTGAACGGCGCGGGCCCCGGGCGTCGGCCGTAGGCGTAGGCCATGACCAGGGCCACGGCCGCGAGCGGCACGGCCCAACGCGCCAGGCGGGTCACGGCGACTCCACCCGGGCCGTGAGATCGTAGAGGTCCGCGTCCGTGATGCGGGCCCGCACGAACGATCCGGCCTCGGCCCGGTCGGCCTCGGGCCCCTCGATCACAGTGAGCCCGTCCACCTCGGGGGCCTGTCCGTAGGTGCGGCCCACCGCCCGCCCCGAGTCGTCCCGTCCCTCCACGAGCACCTCCAGGCTGCGGCCCAGGAACTCCCGGTTCCGCTCCAGGCTGATGCCCGCCTGCACCTCGAGCAACCGCTCGAGCCGGGCCTGGACCACGGCCCGGGGGACCCGGGGCCTCAGCCGCTCCGCCGGGGTTCCCTCCTCCGGCGAGTAGGCAAAGGCTCCCAGGTGGTGGAACCGCACGTCCTCCACGAACCTCAGCAGGGCTTCGAACTCCGCATCGGTCTCCCCCGGAAACCCCACGATGGCCGTGGTGCGAAGCACGAGGCCGGGTACCCGTTCGCGCAGGCCGTCGATCACCCGGCGGACCTCGTCGGCCGTGGTGCGCCGGCCCATGGCCCGCAGGATACGGGGGTGGATGTGTTGGATGGGAAGGTCCAGGTACGGCAGGAGCTTTTCCCCGGCCGCCATCCGCTCGACCACCCCCGGCGGAAACGGCCGGGGGTAGGCGTATAGGAGCCGGATCCACCGCAGCCCCTCGATCCCGGCCAGCCGGTCCAGGAGCCGCGCCAGGGCCCCCGGGTCGCCCCGGTCGAGGCCGTAGGAGGTGACGTCCTGGGCCACGAGGTTGAGCTCCACCACGCCCCGCTCGGCAAGCCCCCGGGCCTCGGCCACCATGGCGTCTTCGGCGAGGCTGTGGAACGGCCCGCGGATCCGCGGGATGGTGCAGTAGGTGCACCGGTTCGAGCACCCGTCGGCGATCTTGAGGTAGGTGGAGTGGGGCTGCTGGGTGAGCAGCCGGGGCAGCGGCCCCCCGGGGGCGCGATCGGTCGGCTCCCCGCCCAGCTCCCGGGCGATCCGGGGTAGGTCCTCGGGGCCGAAGAACCGGTCCACCTCGGGCAGCTCCCGGGGGAGGTCCGGGTAGCGCTTGATCAGGCAGCCGGCCACCACGAGCTGCCGGCACCGCCCCTGCTCCTTGTGGCGGGCCGCTAGCAGGATCTCCTCGATGCTCTCCTCCACGGCGTCCCGGATGAACCCGCAGGTGTTCACGATGAGGATCTCGGCCTGGGCCGGGTCCTCCACGATCCGAAATCCGTGGGCCGCCAGGCCCCCCAGGATGTGCTCGGCGTCCACCCGGTTTTTGGCGCAGCCCAGGCTGATCAGGCCCACGGTCCTCACCGCGCCGTCTCCCCCCCGCCCACCACCTGCACCCCCTCGGGGACCTGGAACGTGAACCGGTCGGCCGGGATATCCTCGTTGACCCTCAGCCCGCTCAGCTCCACCGTGGTGCGGTTGCCCACCGGGTCGTAGGTGGTCACGGCCGCGGGCAGAGCCCGGTCGGGCAGGAGCCGGATCTGGACCCGGTCCAGGCCGGGTTGGGGGGTCTTGGGCCGCAGCTCCAGACACCGGCCGCCGCAGGAGCTCACCTGGAACTCCTGGTCGAGGCGGCCGAGCCCGTTCAGGAGGTCGAGCGCCAGCCGGGCCGCCGGGTTCAAATCGGTCAGGGGCTGCCGGATCACCGTACGGTCCCGCACCTGGTAGATCCAAAGGGTCTGGCCGTCGCTCACGATCACCTGGGGATCGTCGCCCTCGTACTCCCACCGCATCCGGCCGCCCTTGGCGAACCACACCCTGCCCCCGGCCACCTGGTCGAATCCGGTGGTGACCATGCGGGCCGTTTGCACGAACCGGGCCTCCAGGGTTCGGGTGGCCGCCACCGCGGCCCGCAGTTCCTCGACGAGGTCCCGGGCCTCGTCCGCGGCGGCGGCCGTGGCGGCCACCGCCACGGCCGCGAGAGCGGCGAGCACGACGCGTACCCAAACCATGAAACGCTCCTCCTTCCCAGTAACTTCGGTCTACGGTCGTCGGTCGTCGGTCTACGGTCAACGGTCGTCGGTCAGGGGCCTTTGGCCCGCTAGGCGGCTAGGCGGCTCTCGAACCTCGCCGGCAATGGCCCCGGACCAAAGTTACCCGTCTCCGTTGTAAGGTTGTGCAGCGGCCGAAGGGGGCTTCCCCCGAATTCACAGCTTGTGGATCAGGACCTCCCGGGGCTTCGAGCCCCGGGAGGGGCCCACCACGCCCTCCTGCTCCATGCGTTCGATCATGCGGGCCGCCCGGTTGTACCCGATCTGGAGCCGCCGCTGGATCATGGAGATCGAGGCCTGCCGGGTCTCGGCCACCAGGGCCACCGCCTTGTCGTAGAGCTCGTCGAACTCGGGATCGTCCGGCACCAGGGTGGGGTCGGGCTCCTCCAGGATCTCCTCCTGGTACGCCGGCTTCCCCTGCTCTCGCAGGAACGCCGTGAGCCTCGCGATCTCGTCCTCCGACACGAACGAGCCGTGCACCCGCTCCAGCCGGGCCGTGCCGGGCGGGAGGAACAGCATGTCCCCCCCGCCGAGCAACGTCTCGGCGCCCTGGGTGTCGAGGATGGTGCGGGAGTCCACCCGGGACGCCACCTGGAACGCGATGCGGGCCGGAAAGTTGGCCTTGATCATGCCCGTGAGCACGTCCACCGAAGGCCGCTGGGTGGCCACGATCAGGTGGATGCCGGCCGCCCGGGCCATCTGGGCCAGCCGCGCGATGGCCTCTTCCACGTCCTTGGAGGCCACCATCATCAGGTCGGCCAGCTCGTCGATCACCACCACGATGTAGGGCAGCACCTCGGTGTTCTCGTCCTCGGCCGGCGGCCGGCCCCGGAGTTCCTTGATGCGCCGCTCGACCTTCTTGTTGTACGTGGTGATGTTGCGGACCTGCTCGTCGGCCATGAGCCGGTAGCGCCGCTCCATCTCCTGCACGGCCCACCGCAGGGCCAGGGCGGCCTTCTTCGGCTCGGTCACCACGGGCAGGAGCAGGTGCGGGATGTCGTTGTACACCGAGAGCTCGAGCATCTTGGGGTCCACGATGAGGAGCCGCACCTCCTTGGGCGTGGCCCGGAACAGCAGGCTGGCCAGCATGGCGTGCACCGCCACGCTCTTGCCCGAGCCCGTGGCCCCGGCGATCAGCAGGTGGGGCATGCGGGCCAGGTCCGCCACGTAGGGGTTGCCGGCCGTGTCGGTGCCCAAGGCCAGGGTGAGCTTCGACTTGGACTCCTGGTAGGGGGGCGAGGCCAGGATGTCCCGCAGGTACACGGTCTCGCGCTGGTGGTTGGGGATCTCGATGCCCACGGCCGCCTTTCCCGGGATCGGGGCGATGATCCGCACCGACAGGGCCTGGAGGGCCAGCGCCAGGTCGTCCGAGAGGTTCACGATCCGGTTGATCTTGACCCCGGGTGCAGGCTTGAGCTCGTACAGGGTGATCACCGGGCCCGGCCGCACCTTCTCCACGGTGCCGTCCACCCCGAAGTCCTGGAGCTTCTTCTCCAGCACCTTGGAGGCCATGCGCAGGCTCTCCTCGTCCGGACCCGTCCCCGGAGGAGCCCCGGGATCCAGCAGGTCCAAGGACGGCAGGCGGTAGCCGTCGATCTCCCGGGCGAACGGGAACGCCTCCTGCACGGGGGCCTTGGGCCGCGCCGGGATCTCCAGCTTCGGTCCCTTCTCGTCGGGCTTCGCCTTGGGGGGCGAGCCCCTCCCGGCCTTGGACCGGGGTGTCGGGGCGCGGGCCGCCTGCCGGCGTTCGCGCCGCCGGGCCCGCTGCTCCCGGCGGCGGATGAGGTCGTCGCGGACCCGCTGGCTCAGGCCCACCATCCGGAGCCTCAGGCCTTCCCAGAACCCGTACAGGCTCAGGTTCACCGTGAACATGAGCGACGACAGCCAGCCCACCCCCAACACCAGGGCCGTGCCGGGCCCGTTGAGGTAGCGCACGAGCTCCGAGGCCAGGAGCTGGCCCAGGGCGCCGCCGGCCGACAGGTCCAGCTGGTCGAACCGGACCGTGCCGAGCCCCAGGCTCAGCAGCCCGGCCGTGGTCAGGGTGAGGGCCGTGTATCCCACCCCGACCCAGCCGGGGTGGGCGAACGGCCGCAGCAGGATGTACCGGACGGCGCACACCCCCAGGGCCAGGGGCACGAGCCAGGCCGCGATCCCGAGGGTCTGGAGGAGGAGGTCGGCCGCGTGGGATCCGACGATCCCGCCCAGGTTGTGGGGCTGGACCGGGCCGGCCGCGGTGTTGAACGAGGGGTCCGAGGTCCGGTAGGAGGCCAGCGCCAGCACCAGGAACCCGCACGCCAGGCCCAGGGCCAGCCCCACCAGCTCCGCGCGCACGCGGGGGCCCAGGTGGTCGCGCCACCCGTTGAGGGCGTCGCCGAGGCGAGGGGGCGGGGGGTCCTTGCGAGGCCGCGCCATGGGGGACCGGTGTCAGGGCCCGAGCAGGAGATAGCCGGCGCCCAGGATCCAGCAGTACACCGCGAACCACCGGAACCGGCCCCGCCGGATCACCCCCAGGAGCCAATGGATCGCGGCCAGGCCCGAGAGGAACGCCGCAGCCGCGCCGGCCGCGTAGGGGCCCCAGACCAGGCCGGGGGTGGCGGCGTGGCGCAGCTCCAGCACGGCCGCCCCCACGATGGCCGGGATCGAGATCAGGAAGCTGAACCGGGCCGCGTCCTCGGTGCGGATCCCCAGGAGGGTGCCGGCCGCGATGGTGGAGCCCGAACGGCTGATCCCGGGCACGATGGCCATGCCCTGCACCGTGCCCACGGCCACGGCCCGCCACACGCCGATGCGGTCTCCGCCGTCCCGTCCCCGGTTGAGGACCTCGGACACCCACAGGACGGTCCCGGTGACCAGGAGCATGGCGGCCGCGGCCCGCGGAGCATGGAACAGGGCCTCGATCGGATCCTTGAGCGCCAGCCCGATGGCTCCCGTGGGCACCGTGGCTGCCAGGACCCACCCCACGAGCCGGCGCCGGCCCGCGTCTCCGCCCGGGAGGAGCGAGACCGCCATGCCGGCCACGTCCCGCCAGAAGTAGGCCACCACGGCCCCGAGAGTGGCCACGTGCAAGAGCACGTCGAAGAACACGCCGGGCTGCCGGAACCCGGGGACCAGGCTCTGGGCGAGCACCAGGTGGCCCGAGGAGCTCACCGGAAGGAACTCGGTGAGCCCTTGCAACAATCCCAGCAGGGCGCCTTGGAGAACGGTCATGGGACCTCCCGAACGGGGCCGATGCGGCCCGGGTGTCTACGGAAACTCCACACTCTAGGGGACGTCCGAGGGCGGCGTCAACGAACCGGTGGCCGGGCGCTGGCCGGGAGGCCGTGCGCCAAAGACCAACCGCCACCGGCCGCGTTTCCTCACACCTCCGCCACCGTGGCCACCACAACGGGCCGGCGGTTTCCCCTCCGGCGAAAGTGGCGGCGCAGGGCCACCGTGAACAGGGTCTCCCAGTCCTCGGCGCTGGGGGCCTCGGGCGCCTCCCGGCGCACCAGCCGGGCGAGCTCCTCCTCGGCCTCCCGGGCCTCTTGGGCTGCCCACTCCTCGGGAACGACGCCCCGCAGCTCCACCCGCGGGCCCCACACCACGGCGCCCGCCGGATCCACGGCCGCCACGGCCAGCACCAGCCCGGCGCGGCCCAGCCGCCGCCGGTCGGCCAGCGCCCCGTCGGCCACGTCGCCCTCGGCGCCGGCCTCCACGTACAGCCGGCCCGTGGGCGCCGTGCCGTCGGGCCGGATGCCCTGGTCGTCCAGGCGCACGACCACGCCGTTCTCCGCCCGGAAGCACCGGTGGGGCGGGTACCCCAGGCCCCGCATCCCGTCCACCAGGGCCTGGAGGTGGTGCAGCTCGCCGTGGACCGGCAACACGCACCGGGGCCGGGTGAGCTCCACCATCCGTCGGGCGTCGGCCGCCGAGGCGTGGCCCGATACGTGGATCTCGGACACCTCCTCGTAGTGGACCCGGGCCCCGAGACGGATGCACCGGTCGATCAGGCGGTAGATGGCCCGCTCGTTGCCCGGGATCAGGCGCGACGACAGGAACACATGATCCCCCGGCAGGATGCGGTGGTGGGGCTCGAGCCCCCGGGTCACCCGCCACAGGGCGCTGCCCGGCTCGGCCTGGCTGCCCGTGAGCACCACGGTCAGGGTGTCGCGGGGCATGCCCCGGCTCCGGGGCTCGGGCACCAGGTCGCCGGGGGCCGGCTTGAGGTGGCCCAGGCTTCGGGCGATGCGCGCCGTGCGCACCATGGCCCGGCCCAGCAGGGTGACCCGGCGGCCCACCGCCCGGCTCGCCTCGATCACCTGCTGGACCCGGTGGATGTTGCTGGCGAAGGTGGCCACCCAGGCCCGGCCCTCCACCTCGGGGAGAAGGCGGCGCAGCGCCTGCCCCACTAGCCGCTCCGAAGGGGTGGGGCCGGGCCGGTGGGCGTTGGTGCTGTCGCAGCACAGGAGGTCCACCCCCTCGTCCCCCCAGCGGGCCAGGGCGGCCTCGTCCGTAGGCATGGCGTCCACCGGGGTGGGGTCGAACTTGAAGTCGCCGGTGTGCACGATGCGCCGGCCGTGGACCTCGATCCCCAGGGCGCACGCCCCGGCCGTGGAGTGGGTGATCCGGATGAACTGAACCCGGAACGGGCCCGCCTCGACCCAGGCGCCGGGCGCCACGGCCTGCAGCAGGCTGGTGGCCGTGGGGGTGCGCTCGGCCAGGCGCTCCCGCACGAGCCCCAGGGTCATGGTCGTTCCGTACACCGGCACCCGATGCCGTCGAAGCAGGTGGGGGAGCCCGCCGATGTGGTCCTCGTGGCCGTGGGTCAGTAGCACGGCCCTCAGGCGGCCCGGCGTGTCCAGGTAGGAGAGGTCGGGGATGAGGTAGTCCACCCCGGGGTGGTGGTCCTGGGCGAACATGAGCCCGCAGTCCACCAGGATCCGCTCGCCCCCCGCCTCGATCACCAGGGCGTTCAGGCCGATCTCGCCCAGGCCCCCCAGCGGCACCAGCCGCACCGGCGCGTTCATGGGTCCCCCAGGCACCGGGCCATGGACGAGCGCAGCCGCTCGGCCTCGGCCCGGCGCTGCTCCGGGGTGTCGATGGCGGAGACCCGGTACGGCTCCAGCACCTCCACCTCCACCGCACCCGGCCGGGGCGCCCACCCCCCTTTGGGCCACAGCCTGGCCGTGCCGCGGAGCACCAGGGGAACCACAGGGGCCCCGCTCGCGGCCGCCAGGTGCACGAACCCCAGCTTGAACGGCAACAGCCGGCCGTCTGGGCTGCGGGTGCCCTCGGGGAACAGGATCACGGGCTCGCCCGCCCGCACCCGCCGGGCCGCCTCGTCCACGCTGGCCCGGGCCCGCTCCGAGTCGCCCCGGTCCACCGGCAGATACCCCACGGCCCGGATCGCCTGCCCGAACACGGGGATCCGAAACAGCTCCCTCTTGGCGAGCCACAGCACGTTGTGGGGCAGGATGTGCGCCAGGACCAGGATGTCCAGGTTGGACTGGTGGTTCGCCACGAACACGGCTCCGCCGGTCGGGAGCCGGTGGAGGTTGCGGACCCGCACCCGGATGCCCGCGAACCGCAGGAGGAGGCGGCTCCACAGGGGCGCCAGGTGCCGGCACCACCGCCGTCTGCGGTCCGTGTACCCGGCCACCACGGCCACGGACCCGAGGACGAGGGTCAACAGAAAGATCACCAGGGGAAACAGGGCGGTTCGGATCGGGTTCCACATGTCCGTGCCAAGGGGTCGGGGGGAGTGCGGGGAGCCGGGAGGGAGCTATACGCTTTTTGCTTGCGCCGGGTCAACGGCTTGGGTATAAGACCGGGCCCCTGCGAGACGGGGCCGACGAGCCGCCGCTCGGGGGCAACGGGGCGCGCCCCGGCCTGCTTCCGGCCGGGGGCCCGCGTGCCCTTGCCCTTGACACGGGGGTCCGGTTGGCATACCCTTCCGGCTTTCGTCCGGAAGAGATGAAACACCTGTTCGGGAGGCCCTTCCCATGAAGAGCTATATGGCAACCCCCCAGACCGCGGAGCGGGAGTGGTTCGTGGTGGACGCCGAGGGGCAGACCCTGGGGCGGCTGGCGAGCCGGATCGCCACGATTCTCCGGGGGAAGCACAAGCCCACCTACACCCCCCACGTGGACACGGGGGATTTCGTGGTGGTGGTGAACGCGGAAAAGGTTCACCTGACCGGCAACAAGCTCGACCAGAAGATGTACTGGCGGCACTCCGGCTACCCCGGTGGGATCAAGGGCCGCACGGCCCGCCAGATGCTGGAGCGCAAGCCCGAGGACGTGCTCCGGCTGGCCGTGAAAGGCATGCTCCCCAAGAACATCCTGGGCCGGAACATGCTTCGGAAGCTGAAGATCTACGCGGGTCCGGAGCACCCCCACCAGGCCCAGCAGCCCAGGCCGTTGGAGCTCTAGGAGGCAACCCATGGCACAGCAGATGACCCATGCCACCGGCAAGCGGAAGACGGCCATTGCCCGGGTGTACCTCACCCCCGGCGACGGGCGGGTGATCATCAACCGGAAGCGATCCCTGGAGGAGTACTTCCCCCGCGAGGCCCACCGCCGGGCCGTGTTGGCCCCCCTGGCCCTGACCGAGCGGCTGGGCAAGTACACGGTGAAGGTGACCGTCAAGGGCGGCGGCCCCACGGGCCAGGCCGAGGCGATCCGCCACGGCATCGCCCGGGCCCTGGTGGAGGAGGACGCGGATCTTCGGCCCCTGCTCAAGCGGGCCGGTCTGCTGACCCGGGACGCCCGGATCGTGGAGCGCAAGAAGTACGGCCACCACAAGGCCCGGAAGAGCCCCCAGTACTCCAAGCGCTGATCACAGCGCCCGCTCTCAAGCCCGTTCAAAAGGGACCCCGTCGGGGTCCCTTTTTTTGACCGCCCTGGCGGCCCACAGGGTTCCCGGATATCATGGGCCGCCCCGGCACCGGCGAAAGCCTCGGAGATCGCTTCGCTTCCCAAGTTCCGCTAGGCCTCATGCCTCCCTGGGGGCTTGGCCGCAAGCCGAGAGCCGCTCCGACCGAAGACCGACGACCAGAGACCGAAGTTGCGAGGAGGTTTGGGATGGGACGCGGGAGATCGGTTGCTCTGCTGGCCTCGGCGCTGCTCCTGGGCGGATGCGCCGTGATCCGGGTACCGATGGCGCCCGAGCCGCGGGTGCGCGAGGTCACCGTGATGGGGGAGGGGGCGGACAAGGTGCTGCTCCTGGAGGTCTCGGGGGTGATCTCTTTCCGGCGGCCCTGGGCGCCGCCCGGATTTCCCCGGCCCGCCTCCCTGCCGGCCCGGGTGCGGGCCGACCTGGATCGGGCCCGCAAGGACCCGGCGATCCGGGCCGTGGTGGTCCGCATCGACTCGCCGGGGGGCACGGTGACCGCGAGTGACGTGATCCACCACGAGATCCGCAGGTTCCGGGAGGAGCGGGGGGTGCCGGTGGTGGCGGCCATCGTGGAGAAGGGGCTCTCGGGCGGCTACTACGCGGCCCTGGCGGCCGACGAGATCGTGGCGTTCCCCACCGCTCTGGTGGGCAGCGTGGGGGTGTTCGTGGCCAAGTTCGACGCCTCGGGCCTGCTGGGAAAGCTCGGGGTGCGCAGCGAGCTGACCAAGTCGGGCGCCCAGAAGGACATCCTGAGCCCCCTGCGGCCCCTGACCCCGACCGAACGGGAGACCCTGGAGGGGATCGTGCGGGACCTGACGGCCCGGTTCCACGAGGTCCTGCGGGCGGCCCGGCCCCGCATCACCGAGGAGGACTGGGAGAGGATCACCTCGGCCGCGCCGTTCACCGCCTCCCAGGCCCTGGAACTGCGGCTGGTGGACCGGGTGGGGTACCTGGAGGACGCGTTCCAGGCCGCACTGACCCGGGCGGGGCTGGAGCGGGCCCGCCTGGTCGCCTACCGCCGGGGGGAGGCCACGGACCCCACGCCCTACGGGATGGCCCCCTGGCTGCTCCCCGCGGCGGCGGGTCCCCTGGCCCTGGATCCACGGTGACTCCAGGAGTTCCTGGAGACCGAGATCGCGTACTGAGGCGGAGAACCTCCTCGGGCCCTGGTCGTTGGAGAAGTTACATGGAAGCCCCCTCAGGCCCCTGCGGGGCCGGGCAACAAGGGAAACTAGCTTGCGTCGGTCCGGGACGGCAGCCAGCGGAGGGGCATGGGGCCTGGTTCCGGCCGTGCGTGAGTGCAGCATCCGACGTACGCCGCATCCGGCACTTCACGCGCGGCGGTGGCCCGGTCTGCGAAAGCACTTCCCCGCCCGCCGGCGGGGCGAGCGTTGGCTGGGTGCCGGATGCAGCGACTGTAGGAGCCACGCCCGGCGCTCCACCAGGCCCCATGCCCCTCCAAGGGCTTGGCGGTGGTTCGAGAGCCGCCCGGCCGCCTGGCAGCCTAGCCGCCCAGCGGCCCGAGCAGCCCGAGGGCCCCGTGTTCCCGGCGCGGGGTTGAGCATGGACCTGTCGGCCCTCAACGAGCGGCAGCGGGAGGCCGTGCTCCACGGCGAAGGCCCCCTCCTGGTGCTGGCCGGCGCGGGTAGCGGCAAGACCCGGGTCATCACCTACCGGATCGGGCACCTGATCGAGCGCGGCGTGCCCCCCGAGCGCATCCTGGCCCTCTCGTTCACCAACAAGGCCGCCAGGGAGGTGGCGGAGCGGGTGCAGGATCTGGTGGGGAAGCGGCGCAGCGAAGGGCTCACCGTGAGCACCTTTCACGCCCTGGGGCTCCAGATCCTCCGGGCCGAGGTGCGGCGTCTGGGCTGGCGGGGGGGCATGAGCCTCCACACCGAGTCGGACCAGAGGGCCCTGGTGCGGCAGGTGGTGCGGGAGCTGGGGCTCAAGGCCGACCCGGCCGAGGTCCAGGCGTTCATCGGGTACTGGAAGAACCAAGGGGTGGGCCCCGACCAGGTGCCGGTGTCGGGGGGGGCCAGCTCGGCCCTGCGCCGGGCCTACCGCGTGTACCAGGATCTGCTCCGTGCCCAGAACGCGGTGGACTTCGACGACCTGCTCCTGCTGCCCCTGGAGATCTTCCGGGATCACGACGACGCCCGCCTGTTCTGGCAGGAGCGGTTCCACTACGTGCTGGTGGACGAGTACCAGGACACCAACCCGGTGCAGTTCGAGCTGCTGCGGGTGCTCGCGGCCCGGCGGCCGAACCTGACCGTGGTGGGGGACGACGACCAGGCCATCTACGGCTGGCGGGGAGCCCGGGTGGAGCTGATCCTGCGGTTCGAGGAGCACTTCCCCGGGGCGCGGGTGGTGCTGCTGGAGGAGAACTACCGCAGCACGGCCACGGTGCTCGAGGCGGCCCACGCCGTCGTGGCCCACATCGACGGCCGCCGGCCCAAGAAGCTGTGGACCCGGGCCGGTCCGGGGCGGCCTCTGGGGTGGATCGAGGCGGCCGACGGACGGGACGAGGCCGAGCAGGTGGCCTCGGAGATCTTGGCCGAGAGGTTCCGCCGCCGCCGGCCCTGGTCGGACTTTGCGGTGCTGTACCGCACGAACGCCCAGTCCCGGCCGTTCGAGGAGGCGTTTCGGGCCCAGGGCATCCCCCACCGGGTGGTGGGCAGCACCCGGTTCTACGACCGGAAGGAGGTCCGGGACCTGCTGGCCTACCTCAAGGCCGTCGTGAACCCGAGGGACGAGGCGAGCCTGATCCGTATCGCCAACGTGCCCAAGCGGGGCCTGGGGCCCAAGACCCTGCTCGGCCTCCAGGAGCGTGCCCGGCGCGAAGGGATCTCGCTGCGGCAGGCCCTCCGGCGGGCCGAGGATCTGGCCCCCCACGCCCGGGCCGGTGCCCAGACCCTGGTGGCGTTGCTGGACCGGTACGGCCGGCGGTTCCGGCAGGAGGGGCTCACGTCCCAGGGCCTCCGGGACCTGATCGAGGACGCGGGGCTCCGGGCCGAAGTGGAGGCCGCCTACCGTTCGCCCAAGGCGGTGGCCCGGCGCCTGGAGGTGCTGGCGGAGCTGGTGGAGTCGGTGGACGACGCGCCCCGGTCCGGGGGGCG